>DAOUFX010000471.1:0-18621 GCA_034429675.1 Anaerolineae bacterium
GCACACGGTACCCCGTGTGCGAAAAACACCTCCTTTACCCTGACCGTCGAAGGCGACTACGGACTTTCGACTATTTTTAGAGGAGGCGATGGATCATGAAACCCAAACCCAGCGAGCAACACGTCAACCAGCATTCGCGGCCTGCGGAATTGAAGATCACCGATTTGCGCGTGGTCAATCTCAAGGGCCTGCCGATGCGTTGCACGCTCATTCGGATTGACACGAATCAGGGCATCTCCGGTTACGGCGAAGTGCGCGACGGGGCCAGCAAGACTTATGCGTTGATGCTCAAGAGCCGCATTTTGGGCGAAAATCCTTGCAATGTGGACAAGATTTTTCGCAAGATCAAGCAGTTCGGCGGGCATGCGCGGCAGGCCGGCGGCGTCTGCGCCATCGAAATGGCGTTGATGGATCTGGCCGGCAAGGCTTACGGCGTCCCGGCTTACATGCTGGCCGGCGGGAAGTTCCGCGACAAGGTGTTGTGCTACAGCGACACCGACGGCGTCCCCGACGGCAAGGAGATGGGCAAGCGCCTCAAGCGGCGGATGGAGCAGGGGTTCAAGTTCCTCAAGATGGACCTAGGCATCGGCTTGCTGCGCGATGTGCCGGACGCGCTGATTGGGTTCCCGGACACCTTGAACAGTTTCCACATCATGCATCCCTTCACCGGCATTCAGATCACCGAGAAGGGGATTGACACGCTTTGCAAGTATGTGGACGAGGTGCGCAGCATCATCGGCTACAACGTCCCGTTGGCGATTGACCATTTCGGCCACATCGGGCTGGAATCGTGCATCCGCCTGGGGCAGGCGTTGGACACGTTCACGCTGGCCTGGTACGAGGATATGCTTCCCTGGCAGTTCCCGGATCAGTACGTGACGCTCTCCCGCGCGGTGAAAACGCCCATCTGCACCGGCGAGGACATCTATTTGCGCGATGGCTTCCTGCCGTTGTTCGCCGCCCGCGCCGTCTCGATCATCCACCCCGATCTGGCCTCGTCTGGCGGCATTTTGGAGACCAAGAAGATCGGCGACCTGGCTCAGGAACACGGCATTGCCATGGCGATGCACATGGCCGGCTCTCCCATCGCCGCGCTGGCCTCCGTGCACTGCGCCGCCGCCACCGAAAACTTCCTGGTGCTGGAAAACCACTCGGTGGATCAGCCCGAATGGAACGAGGTTGTCACCGGATTGCCCAATCCGCTCATTCAAGACGGCTACATTCAGGTGCCGGAAACGCCCGGCCTGGGTTTTGAGGACGTGAACGAAGCCATGCTCCGCCAATTTATGGACCCCGATCAGCCCGGCTACTTCGAGCCCACCGACGACTGGGACAACGAACGGTCGTGGGACCGGTTGTGGAGCTGACCATGCATCTACTTTTGGCGCGTCACGGACAATCACAGTGGCAGGTGGAAGGCGATTCGGTGGGCAGCGATGCCCCGCTGACGGCGCTCGGTGAATCGCAGGCGGAGCGCCTGGGCGAGTATCTGGCGCGCACGCACAAGGTGGATGCCATCTTCGCCAGCCCGTTGCAACGCGCGCGGCGCACTGCCGAGATCGTGGGCGGGCACCTGGAGATGCCGGTGGTCGTCGAGCCGGAATTGCGCGAGTTTAGTGAATTCGGCTATGGATGGGCGCCGCCGTTGCCGGTTTCACGCTGGGATTTGACGCCGGACCCGGCGTCGGTGAATGCCGCCTATACTACCTTTCGCGCGCGCGTCGCGGCGATTCTGCGCGCGATCGTGGATGCCCACCTCGACGACAAGACGGTGCTGGTGGTGGCCCACGGCGGGACGTTGAGCGTGACGCTGCGCATCCTTCTTGGTTCCGACACGCCGCGCATGAATTTGTGGAACGCCTCGCTCAACCACGTGGAGTGGGGCCGGCGTTCTAACATGGGGGAGGGCTGGACCCTTCACCTGATCAATCAAATGGAATATTTACCGGTCATGATGAGGACTGTCTGATGAATTCACCAGAAATTTCGCCGGAGACCCCGGTTGCGGTTAAAGAAACGTCCCTGCCGCTCTTTGCGCCGCTGTGGGTCTGGTTGGGTGTGGGCTTGGCGGCGGTGGGGGCGGTGCTCTTTGTGGTGCTCACGCCGCCGGCGTTGCTGGAAAAGATCAACTACATCGGCGCGGCCGTGTGCCATCGTATTGCCTCGCATTCGTTTTTCATTCACGAACACCAATCCCCCCTGTGCCAACGTTGTTCGGGGACGTTCCCCGGCGCCTTGACCGGGTTGCTGGTCTACTGGTTCCTTTGGCGGCGCCGGCGCGCGCAGGCTTTTCCTAGCTGGCCGATGTTGCTCGTGTTCGCCGGGTTTGCCGGGTTGTGGGGGTTGGACGGGTTTAACTCGTATACCACGATGCTGCTGCAACGACCGGTGGGACTGTTCGGTTACGCGCCGCAGCCGTGGATACGGCTGCTCACCGGCGTGTTGATGGGCGCCGGGATGAGCTCAATCCTGGCCCCGGCTTTCAATCAGACGATGTGGTCCGACGGCGACTACGACTGCCGCGTCCTGCAATCCTGGCCCGAATTGGCGTTGTTGGTCGCCCTCGAACTGGCGCTGGCCGGCCTCATCTTGACGCTGGCCGACTGGTTGCTCTACCCGCTGGCGATTTACAGCGCGCTGGGGGTGCTGGCGATGTTTATCGCGCTTGGCTCGATGATGTTTGTGATGGTCTCGCGCCGGGATCGCGCCTTTTCGGGTTGGCGCGAGCTCTGGTTGCCGTTGGTGTGGGGTCTCGTCTTTGCTCTGGCCGTGATCGGCGCGATGAATGCCATGCGCCTCGTTGCTTTCGGCACGGTTGACGGGATGCCGTGGGTGTCGTGAGGAGTTGTTAGCGGTTAGCGGTTGGCCGTTAGCCGGATTTTTCCTTTGACTAATCTTTTTGTTGCGAGGTTTCTATGCGGACGTTTACAATTTTGGGAATCGTTTTCTTGTTGGTTTTGGCGGGATGCGATACGCCGGCTACCCCTGCGCCGGAGGCGACCGTGGCGGTTGTTTCGGCCAAGGTGGATGTGGCGACGTTGGGCCCGGATGTGTCGGTGGAGGATGTGCTGGCTTTGACGGCGGATGGCAGCGTGGCGGTGATTGACGTCCGCGAGGCGTCGGAGTTCGCCGAGGGCCACATTGCCGGCGCCACGTTGTTGCCACTGGGCGAGTTGGCAGAGCGGGTGGATGAAGTCCCCACGGACCTTCCGGTGATTCTCGTGTGCCGTAGCAGCAACCGCAGCGGCCAGGCGTACCGGCTGCTTGAGAAGCAGGGCTTCACCAACATCCACAATATGACCGGCGGCATGTTGGCCTGGCAGAAAGCCGGGTATCCCGTAGAAAAATAAGGACGGGCGCGACGGCACGCCGCCGGCGCTATGGCGGCGGCGACCGTGTACTGGAAATTCAAGGAGGGGGTGGCGCATGCGTTCGTGGCTTCTATCCGTCTTCGGCGTTGTGAGTGTTGGCGTCGCTTTGACGTTGCTCGTGTTGGTCGAAAGTATTTTTCCGCCCTGGGCGCCCTATTTTGTACTGTATGCACTCCTGGCGATTTTTCTCCCTCTGTTTTTGAAAACCTACGCATTCGGGTCCTTTTTCGCTGTGATGAAGTCTCATTGGCGTCTGATTATTGCGGTATGGCTGCTGACAATTTTGTGGGATCAGGTCGTGATGGGATGGCTGCTCGAACATTTCCTTGCCGTTGGTGGGATGGCCGGTGATCCGTTTTATTCACTTGCGGCGGCCATTGATTCCCTGTCCGTCGCTGCCGGCGAGAAGTTTGGTATAGGTAAGGATGTGGCTATGGCGTTGTATGCCGTGTTTATTGTGTTGTGGGCTCCGGTGGGCGAGGAGTTGTTTTATCGTGGTTACATACAGGGTGTGTTACGCCATTCTCGAAGTTTTGTGACCGCGGCGTTGATTTCATCTGCCTTTTTCGGCATCCGTCATGTGACGCACATGTTCTTTCTGTGGCCGGAGTTTCCTCTGGTGGCCGCCCTTACCTGGGCCGTTGGCACCTTTGTGTATGGCTTGTTGATGAGTTATTTGTACGAGAAGACCCAGTCTCTGTACCCGCTCATTCTGATTCACGCCGTCGGTAACATGATCGAAATCTTGTTGAGTTTGTAGTGTGGTACGCTGCTGTCGTTGCGGTTTCCATGAATTGGAGCTTGTAATCAAACGATGACCTGGCATTATACAACCCCCTACATGATTCCGGTGATCTTGTCCGCACTGTTGGCCGGCGGCTGCGCTATCCTGCTGGCCGTCCGGCGGATGAGCCGTGAGACGATACCGCTCTTGGTGTTGCTGGTTGTGGTGATGTGGTGGAATGCGGCGTATGCTCTCCGCATGGGGTATTCCGATCTGCCCACGAAGATTTTCTGGGCGCGGGTTCGTTATGTGGGGATGATGCTCGCGCCGACTGCGTGGCTGGTCTTTGTATTGCAGTACACCGGTCACGATCGTTGGTTGACGTGGCGGCGCATCTGTCTATTGGCGATAGAACCGGCTTGTATTATTTTTCTGGTTTGGACCAACTATGTTTTCCATCGTCTGGTCTGGACCGACATTCATCTCGTGCCGGTCACCGCAGCCTTTGTGGGTTGGGACGCCGATCATGGGATCGCGTATTGGCTGCATAGCGGCTATTCTTATGTTTTGCTGTTTGTTTCGCTCTACTTGTTGCTGCGAGCGTTTGCACACACGCAAAGTTTGTATCGCGGGCAGATTTCTTCGATGCTCGGCGGCGCTTTTCTTGCACTTCTCTTGAACGGTTTGTCGGTTGCCAAACTGACGCCGTGGGATTATTTGGATTTGACCTCCGTCGGATTTTCTCTGGCAAGTGTGGTGTTTGCCTGGGGAATTTTCAGATACCGGCTGGTGGATATTGCGCCGGTGGCGTATGACGTTGTTCTTGAAGGCATCGAAGATGCCATTCTGGTGTTGGATCCGCGCCATCGCGTGGTCAACGTGAATCCCGCGGCATGCCGCATCCTTCAGCGCTCACCCGTCGAAGCAATTGGCGCGACGCTGGAGGAATTTTTGGCGATCTTCCCCGGAGTCCTGGATGCCGCCGGAAAGATGCGGGAGATTCATACTGGGGTGACTTTGGGGGAAGGCGCGGACGTCCGCCACTACGAGATGCAAGTTTCAGCGTTGCGCCGTCGCCGTGGCATGCTGGGCTGGTGTCTTGCATTGCACGATGTGACCGAGCGCCAGCAAGCAGAACAGGCGTTGCGCGCCCAGAAGCAATTGTACGAGAACCTGACGACCGTCTCGCGGGTCACGACCGAGGAGCTTGACCTGGAAGCGACGTTGCAGAACACGCTCAAGGTGGCGGCGGCCATTTCCGATGCGGAGATGGGCAGTTTGTTCATTGTAGATGAGTCGTTCTATGTTACTCATAGCATTTTCACTTACGGAACGCCGCGTCCGGAGCTTGAGGAAAGTTCGCTAGGCGCCGTGATGGAGAGCGGCCTCGGTGGATGGGTGGTGCGGAATCGCAAGTCGGCGCTGCTGCAAGATGTGCTGGAAGATGACCGTTGGGTGGCGATCGCGACGCAGCAGAATACGCGCTCGGCGTTGTGCGTGCCCATTTTGGGAAGAAAGGGAAGTGTGTTGGGAGTCTTGACCCTGACGCATACCGCCGTGGGGCATTTCACGTCCGAACATCTGGCCCTGATGGACGCCGCCGCCGGGCAGATGGCGTTGGCCTGGTACAATGCGCAGGTGTATGAAGATCAGGCGCGGCTGGCGCGACGGTCGGCCATTCTGTATGAGGTATTGCGCGCTGTCGGCGGCGGATTGAATCCCAAGGCGGTGCCGCAGATGGCGGTTGAGGTCATCAGCCGGTTGACCGGTTGGCCGTCCGTGGCCATTCTGATGCCCGACAATACCGGCGAAAACCTGGTGGTGCAGGCGGCCAGCAGTCTGCTGGCCGTATCCCAGGGCTGGCGCGTCCCGCTCCAGACGGGAGACCCGGGACAGGTTTTCTGCACCGGGAAGATACAATCCTTTTCCGACGTATCGGGCCGTCCCGGTTATGACCCGGCCTCTTCATTGCGCAGCCGGTTGCTGGTACCGTTACGTCGCGGTGAGCACGTCTTGGGCGTCCTGGACATTACCAGCGATCACATCGCCGCCTTTGACGCCGAGGCGTATTTGTTGGGGGAGCTGCTGGCCGAGTCTGTCGCGCTGGCGCTGGATGTGGCCCAATCCCACGCGCAAATCGGCGGGTATGTGGCCGACTTGCGGGCTTTGTTTGCGGTGTCCGGTGTCATCAGCCGTTCGCTGGTCCTGGAAGATCTATTGTCGCAGACTCTATCGGCGGCTCTGGATGCGGTGGGCTTTGATGACGGCGTGATTGCGTTGTTGGACGAGGGCTCCGGCGCGCGCTTTGACGGTGTATCAGAAGGCGCCTTATCCATTGCGGCCGAGGCGCTCCGCCGTCCCGGCGACGATGACTCCTGCGATCTCACCGACTTGATGCGGACTCTTTGCGAGTACACCTATCGCCAGGCCCGTCCGGTAGTGGTGGAAGACATTCAGTATCAAACGGTGCTCCCGGACGAGTTGTTGACGGAGATGCCGGATTTGCCGCAGCACTTCCGTGCGATGCGCGGGCGAGCCTTCATCAGCGTGCCGCTTTTGTATCAGGAGCGCCCGGTGGGCGTGATGGGATTGTTCTCCGGGCCGCCGAAGCCCTTCCTGCGTCATGACGTGGCTTTGTTGATGGCTGTCGGCCGGCAGATTGCCATGGGCGTGGTCAACGCGCGGCTGTTTCGCGCCGTCGAGGATGAGCGCGGTCGTTTGTATGCCTTGATCGAATCCAGCCGCGACGGGACGCTTTTTGTGGATTTGGAGATGCGCATTGTGTTGGTGAATGCGCGCATGTTGGAGCTGTTGCAGATTGTGGAACCGCCGGAGTATTGGAAGGGCCGTCCGGCGCTGGAGTTATTGTCATCCCTGAAGCAAAAATCGGTGGAGGCGTTGCGTGAGGTGTTGGCGGGGATTCGTCACGCGGGTGAGGATTCCGCCCAACCGACCCGGTTGGAGTTTGACCTTCCGCCCAGGGTGTTGCGCCTGTTGCACACCCTGGTGGTCGCCGGCTCCGAGCCACTAGGGCGTCTGATGGTGCTACGCGACGTGACCGAGGAGCGCCTGATCGAGCGTATGCAGAGCGATATGACCCACACGATGGTGCACGACTTGCGCAATCCGCTAACGGGCATTTCGGGCGCTATCAAGATTTTGCGCCGTAACCTGGATGCAACTACATTGACGGACGGACAGGGCCAGCTCTTCGATATCTTGGAGAATTCCAGCCAGCATATGGTGGCGTTGGTCAACGCGATCCTGGAATTGGGACGTCTGGAGAGCGGCGAGATGCCGCTGCGCTGGGATAGGATTCAGCTGGACAAATTGGTGGCGGGCGTGATGAATTTGCAGATGCCGTTGGCCGCCGAGAAGGGCGTGCGACTGGAGCACAGATTCCTGGTGGAGGGGCCGGAAGCCTGGGGGGATTTTGGCTTGATTGAGCGCACGGTGCAAAACTTGCTCGGCAATGCGATCAAGTTCACCCCGGTGGGCGGCGTGATCACGGCTACCGTGGAGCGCGGCGAACCCGGGCAGTTTCTGGTTTCGGTCGCCGATACCGGCGCAGGAATTCCGCTGGATGTGCAGGGACGCATCTTCCAGAAATTCGTCACGGGGAATCAGGAAGGGCGGGGAAGCGGTCTGGGGTTGGCCTTCTGCAAGATGGTGCTTGAAGCGCATCACGAGCATCTCTGGTTGGCCGATACGTCGAGTCGGGGGACAACGTTCACGTTTTCGCTCTCGGCGCCGCCGGCTTAGGGTCATCTGGCGAACAAAGCACAGCGGGCGGAGGTTACTCCGCCCGCTGTGACTGAGGGGGGTTAGTTGTGTGCGCCGCCCAGGGATTGCAACTGCTTGCGTAGTTCTGCGATCTGTGCGTTGGTGCGCTCGATTTTGTCGAAGAGGCGCCCTTTTTCTTTGAGCCCTTCGCGGATGAGCATGGATGCCGCTTCGCGACGGCTGGAAGCAACGCCGGACTTCACCAGCATATCCAGTTGCTTGCGCGTTTCGGCGTCCACATTGACTACCAGCATTTCCGAAGAATCCTGGGCCACGTTCACGATGGCTTTGCTCAGTGATTCGACGGCCTTGACGGTTTCTTTGACGATGCTCTCAAAAACGGTCGGTTCGGTGCCGCCAGGCGCTTCTTTGCTTTCGGTTTCTACAGTTTTTTCCTCGTCCATGGTTTCTTTATCCTCCTGATTCATTTTCTTTGTGATTATTCTTCGTCCAACTTAACATCGTGGCGAAGTTTCTCGCGGAGTTCTGCGATCTGTTGGGTGATGCTCTTGATGCGGGCGAAGAGTTCACTGTTGGCGTTGATGCCTTCGTTGATCAGGAAGGCTGCACTCTCAGACCGGCTCTTGGTGATTTCGCCCTCGACCAGCATATCCAGGTGCGCCAGCGCTTCATCGTTGACGCGCACCATGACTACGTTGCCTCGGCCCTGCAATGCCTCACCGAGCGCCTGCCCGAAATTTTCTACCTGATGCCAGGCTTCTTTCAGGGCGACGCTGCTGGGCTTGGCTGCGCCCGCTTTCTTCTCCTCAGCTTTTGCTGCCTCGGCCTCTGAAGCGACGGGTTCGACCACCGGCTCAACTTCAGGAACTTCTACCACTTTTTCTTCAGCTGTCTTTTTGCTCATTTTGTGCCTCCTATGTATTAGGTCCCTCGGGGGACTTTGAGTAATTCCCTGCGTTCGTAATACCATTACGTGTAATATTGTAATAAGGTTTCACGGTTTTGTCAATAGATGTAAGTGCGTGTCGCTTACATCGGCCAGGCCCAGGGAACGATCAAGATGGCAATGATATAGATGATGACCGTAAGGAGCGCCCCGACGCGCGTGAAGTCGCCGAATTTGTATTGACCCGGGCCATAGACCATCAGGCAGGCCGGTTCCAGGGGCGTGATAAAAGAGCAGCTTGCGCCGACGGCAATCATGATGGCGAAGGTTCGCGGGTTTAGTCCCAGTTGCAGCGCTGTTTCCAGGGCGATGGGCAGCACGATGACGGCGGCGGCTTGATTGGAAAGGGGCTGTGTCAGCGCCATCGTCAGCGCAAAGAATGCGGTGAGCAGCCAAATGGGCGCTGCGTTGGCGGTCAACATAACCACCTGGTGCGCCAAAAATTCGGCGGCGCCGGTGTGGATCATGGCGCGCCCTAACGCCAACATGCAGCCAACCACGATTAAGGCTTTCCATTCAATCGTGTGATAGGCTACATCGGGACTGATGCAGTTGGCGACAAAGACCAACAGGACTCCTAGCCAGACGGCAACGGGCAGGGTGAGGACGTTGACTGCGGCCAACGCTATGACTCCAACGAAGATGGCAACGGCAGCGACGGCATGGCGACGGCTGGGGCGCGGCGCATCCAAAGCGCTGATGATGCGGAAGATATTTTGCCGGTCCAGACGTAAAATGGTCGTGCGGCCTCCCTGGATCAGCAATTGATCGCCGGTGTGCAACTCGACCTGGCTTAATTTACGGTAAATTTGTTTGCCGCCGCGGTTGATTCCCAAGACCTGCAAGCCATAGCGTTGGCGAAACCGGAGTCCTTCCAGAGTACGCCCGATCAGATCGGAGTGAGGCAGCAGGATCGCTTCAACCATCTGAATGTCTGCGGCCTGTGTCTGGTTGGCCTCCGGGAGAGGATCGAGCCGGGTTTCTTCGGAGGGTGCTTCCATTTTCTCTTTTGCGGTTATGGATGGATGATGTATCGAATGATCGGTAGCGAATTTGAGCAGGTTCTCACGGTGTCCTTCGACCAGCAGTTTGTCTTTGGCCAGCAATCGTACATCAGCCTGGGGAACCAGGTAGCGATTTTTGTCGCGAGCAACGCGCAGTACGGTCAGGTCCATGTCGTGTCCCAACCGCGCCTCCGCCAGGGTTTTACCGATCAGCGTGGAATTGGGCCGCAATTGAATTTCGCTCAGGTAGGGGCGGGCCTCAGGTATGATCTGGCTTGAACTCTCTGCGTTGCGGATGGGGATCATGCGGTTGCCGATTCCGGCCATGTAGAGCAAGCCGACGATGGCGACCGGCAGACCGACGATGGTAAGCTCGAACATCCCCAGCGGCGACAGCTCGTACTGCTCCAGAATCCCGCTGACGACAATGTTGGTGGATGAACTGATCACTGTGATCGAACTGGCCAGGATAGAGGCAAAGGCCAGGGGCATCAGGAGTTTGGCGGCATTGATCTTTGTCCGGCGGGCCAGATTGAGCGTCAGGGGAATGAACAGCGCCGTTGTGGCGGTGTTGCTGAGGAAGGCGCTGAGGGTGGTTGCCGTGGCCATGATCGTGAGCAAAATTCGGCGCGGATGTTTACCGGTGAAGCGCAGCAGGGCGCGCCCGGCAATATCCACAACTCCGGTGTACACCAGTGTCGCGGTGAGGACAAGTAACCCAAATATCATGATGACCGTGTCGCTGCCGAATCCGGCGAAAATTTCATCGGGCGGGAGCATGCCGGCAACCGCCAGCATGAACAGCAGTCCCATCGCGATGATGTCGGCAGGCAGTCGCTCGATTGAGAAGAGAACGACGGTTACGATCAGGATGAACAAAAGGATTGCGATTTGTAGTGTCATGACTCCTCCTCAGAAAATAGCTAAAAGTTGCAAGTTATTGGATTCGTCTCCGACGGCTGGGGGAAAGGGAGTATTTTTCGCACACGGTACCCCGTGTGCGAAAAATACTTCCCTTTTATCCGTCCGCCGGGGAACTGTGGATTGCCGGGTAGTTTTTATTTTTGAAGAATGGCGTTAGTATGCGTTACATTCCGGCTTTTGGCAACGTGTGAATAATTGGGTAGTTGTTGAAGCGACGATTTGTGTTACAGTGTAAACCAGTCTATCTTTTGAGGAGCTGCTCAATGATTCAAATCGCTGAGATGTTGCCGCCGCACCCTTCACCCCTTTGGACGATGGTGAAGCAGTGTGGAATCACCCATGCCGTTGGCGGGATGGATTTCAGCCGGGGGCTGGATGTAGATAAGGAAGACTTGCCGTGGAGCTATATGTCGCTGGTGCGGCTCAAGACGCTGTACAACGATTACGGCTTTTCGTTGGATGTGCTTGAGAGTCGTCCACCGCTCAATCGCGCCAAGTTGGGATTGCCAGGTCGCGACGAAGAGATTGACCACGCCATCACGCTCATCCGCAACATGGGCAAGCTCGGGATTCCAGTGTGGTGCTACGAGTGGATGGCGGTTTTCAATTGGATGCGCACGTCCACGACGGCGCCGGGGCGCGGCGGGGCGTTAGCGACCGCCTTCGACTATGATTTAATGAAGGGTGCGCCGCTCACTGAGTATGGCGTGGTTACCGAAGAACATCTGTGGGACACGTTGGATTATTTCCTCAAGGCTGTGGTCCCGGCGGCGGAGGAAGCCGGCGTCAAGCTGGCGATGCACCCCGACGACCCGCCGCTCTCGCCGATTCGCGGCATCGGGCGCATTATGCGCAGCGTCGAGAATTACCAGCGCTTGCTCGACATGGCGCCGAGCCCGGTCAACGGCATTGGACTGTGCCAGGGTAATTTCACGTTGATGACCGACGATCTGCCCGGTGTCATTCGCCATTTTGGCCGGCAGGGAAAAATCTTCTTCGTCCATTTCCGCGACGTGCGGGGCGTTCCTGAGAAATTTGTCGAGACCTTCCACGACGAGGGCAAAACAGATATGTATCAATGTATGCGCGCCTATCGCGATATTGGTTTCGACGGCGTCTGTCGCCCCGACCACGTTCCCACGATGGAGGGGGATCGCAACGATCACCCCGGCTATTCCAGCGTCGGGCGATTATATGCGATTGGATACCTCAAGGGCCTACGTCAGGCGGTTTACGCCGGTTGATTTGTGTAATTCACAAAGATCGGTCATAATCAAACTTAACCCTTTGCCAGCGGTTGGATGAAAATTGTGGCCTTGCAGGCCAAGAATTAAAGGAAAGGTTTTTCGCGGGCGGGGTACTCCCGTCTGCGAAAAACCTCCCTTTAACCCGCCGCTTTAGCGGCTATTTTCAAGGGAGGAATTCCGATGAAATTTGTGCGTTCAGGATTAAGCTTTCTGCTATGTCTGAGTTTGTTATTGGCCATGCCGGGAAGGCTGCCAGCGCTGAAGCACACTCAGGCCGCAACGCCGGAGCCCTCGCAGCCAGGGCCGCTGCTGAAGCTACACCGCGCCACCTTCGATGCCAGCATCCCCGGTCGCCACGCGCCGACGGCGGCCTGGGGAATGGCGGCGCCGGGCCCGTACAGCATCATCCAGCTGCGCGGCCCGATCACCGCCGCCGACCGCAAGGCGCTGGCAGATACCGGCGTCGCGCTCCTGGAGTATGCGCCGGATTACGCCTACATCGTGCGCGGCGCGCCGGCGCAGATCGAAGCGGCGACCCACTTGCCGCAAACCTACGCCCACATCGCCTTCACCCTGGCCGATAAACTGGCCCCGGCGCTGCTGCGGGCGCTGGCGCAGGGAAATACAACCCCGTCCTACGTGACCGTCGTTGCCTGGCCGGGTGAAGAAGCCACGTTGGCGCGAGAATTGCAGGCATTGGGCAAAAGTGCGCCGTTTATCGCAAGCGCCAATGAGCTTCTCGCCGTCGCACAACTGGCTTCGGCGCGCTGGATCGAGCCGGTCGCCCGCCCGCGCCTCCTCAACGACTACGCCCGCGACATCATGGGCGTCGAGCCGGTCTGGCAAACCCAGGGATTCTACGGCGCAGGGCAGATCGTCGGCGTGGTAGATTCCGGGCTGGATACAGGCAACCTGGCCACGCTCAGCCCCGACTTTGCCGGGCGCATCGTCGCCACCCACGTTTTGTCGGCGGGCGGGCACTGGGATGACAACATGGGCCACGGCACCCACGTGGCCGGATCCATCGCCGGCGCCGGCATCCAATCGGGCGCCGATCCGGCCCAGCACGCCTACGCCGGATCCTTTGCCGGCGTCGCTCCCGAAGCCGGCCTGGTCATCCAGGCTTTCGAGGCCGACAACAGCGGCAACGTCACCGGCGTCCCCGACGATTACTACCAGCTCTTCGACCAGGCCTACGGCGACGGCGCGCGCATCCATTCCAACAGCTGGGGCGGGCTACACCGGGCCGGTCAGCGACACCGAGGCAGCCTACGGCGGCTATACCTTTGGCTCACAACGCACCGATGAATTCATCTGGGATCACCCCGACATGGCAATCTTTTTCGCTGCCGGAAATTCCGGGGCGGATGGCACGCCCTCGCCGCCCTTTGGCATCTGCGCCAACGGCAACGGCGTGGTGGATCCCGATTCGTTGAACTCGCCGGGCACGGCCAAAAACGTGATCACCGTTGGGGCCACCGAAAGCGACCGGGCCGATGGCGGGTTGGCGTCGGCGCCCTGGCTGCTGATCAATCTCTGCTTCGCCACCGACCCCGTCTCCACGGACACCGTCGCCGACGATCCCAACGGCATGGCCGCCTTCTCGTCGCGCGGCCCAACGGACGACGGGCGCACCAAACCGGACCTGGTCGCGCCGGGAACCAACATCGTCTCCAACCGTTCGCACTACCCCGGCGCCACCACTCTTTGGTCGGCCCACGAGACCAACGACCATTACGTCTATTCCGGCGGGACTTCGATGTCCACGCCGCTGGTCGCCGGGTCCGCCGTGCTCGTGCGCCAGTGGCTCCAGAGCCAGGGATTGGCCGACCCATCCGCCGCTATGCTCAAGGCGGTGCTGCTGAACACCACCGTTGACATTGCGCCGGGACAGTACGGCGCCGGATCAACCCAGGAAGTCCCCTATGCCCGCCCCAACAGTGTTGCCGGCTGGGGCCGCGCCAATCTCGACTTCATCAACGCAGCCATGCCCTACCACCTCTGGCTGGACGACCACGCCGCCGGGCTGAACACCGGCGACACGATCACCTACACCGACAGCGCCGCCCAACCGCTGCGCGTCCTGAGCGACACCCTGCCCCTGCGCGTGATGCTCGCCTGGACGGATCCGCCCGCGTCGCTTTCGGCGGCGACGCAGCTGGTCAACGATCTCGACCTGCGCGTCACCGCGCCCGGCGGCGGCGTGTACTACGGCAACGGCGGCGCAAGCGCCGACCGGACTAACAATGTCGAAGGCGTCATCATCAACGCGCCAACGCCGGGACTCTACACGATCACCATCCAGGGTTTCAACGTCCCCACCGCCACCCAACCGTACGCCCTGGCCGTTTCCGGCGCACTGATCACCGAAACCGCCGTCATCCCGCCTACCGCCGGCTTCACCAGCTCCAGCCCGGACACACTGGGCGAACCCACCCACTTCGTCAACACCACCGCCGGCGCGGCGCCCCTCTACTCCCGCTGGAATTTCGGCGATGGCACGACCAGCACCCTCACAGCGCCGACGCACACCTACACGCGGACCGGAACCTACACCGTGACGCTCTCGGTCACCAACACCGCCGGCAGCGATGTGGCGACAGACACCGTCGTCATCGAGCTCTCCCCGCCGGCAGCCGGGTTCACCTCGTCCGGCCCCGACCTGCTGGGCGAAACCACGCGCTTCACCAACACCACCGCCGGGCCGGTGGACTCCTACCAATGGGACTTCGGCGACAGTTCGGCGCCGTCCAACCTGGAAAATCCCACCCACGCCTACGCCGCCACGGGAACCTACACCGTGACGCTGACCGCGACCAACGCCGCCGGCAGCGACGTGGCAACGGACACCGTCGCAATCAGAGGGCCGGCGCCGGTTGCCGGATTCACCACCTCCAGCCCCGACTGGTTGAGCGAAACCACCCGCTTCACCAACACCACCACCGGCGCCGCGCCCATCCAATACCGCTGGGACTTCGGCGATGGCGTCACCGGCGCCGTCGCAACGCCGACGCACACCTACACGCAGACCGGAAGCTACACCGTGACGCTCACCGCGCCCAACGCCAACGGCAACGACGTCGCGACGCGAGCCGTCGTCATCGCGCTCCCCGCGCCAACAGCAGGGTTCATCTCGTCCAGCCCAGACCGGTTGGGCGAGACCACCATTTTCGCCAACACCACCAGCGGGCCGTGGCCATCCACCTACCAGTGGGACTTCGGCGACGGGTCGGCCCTCTCGACAATGGAAAATCCCACGCACACTTACGCCGCCGTGGGGATTTATACCGTGACGCTCACCGCCGCCAACGCGGTCAGCAGCGACGCGGTGACAGGCACCGTCGTCATCGCACCGGAAGATTGCGTCGCGGCGTCTGGAGCGGACTTCACCTACACGCCGCTCACCCCCACCCTGGGAATCGCCCAACCGGGCGTACCGGTGACTTTCACCGGCGCAGCGAGGGGAACACCGCCGATCAACTATGCGTGGGCTTTTGGGGATAACCAAACGGGGAACGGCGCCGCAATCAACCACACCTACACGCTGACGGGCGCCTACACCGTCGTCATGACCGCCGCCAACCTCTGCGGAACGGACACGGCGAGTACTCTGCTCACCGTGTGGCCCGCGACAGAGGTACAACAGCGCGTCTACCTGCCGGTCGTCATCCGGCAATAAATCGGCGGTGCGATCGCAGCGCGCCGCCTGACCAAAAGTAATCTGGCTACTCTTGTGAGTAGCCAGATTACTTTTTAACCCCAGTTGCTACTTTACGCCTCAAACAAGCTTGTAGTAACGGCTTCAGCCGTCTCCCAAGGCGCAGAACGACTAAAGTCGTCACTACGAACCTCAGATGGCAACTTGGGTTTGTTAAATGAAAATCAGCGGTCGAAAAACGCCTCGCCCTCTCCACGCCACACGCGGAAGGCGTGCGGGACGCGGAAGGCGTGGCCGGGGTCCATGTCCGGCGGCAGATCGGGCTCGGCGAACCAGCCGGAATCCAACACCTCGTTGGCATACGCGACCTCTCCGGCGACGCCGCCGTTCAACGGGCGACACAAGAACACAAATTGGTACAGGTGATGGCGGCTGACCGTGTGACAAAACCGTGAATCGAACACCCCCACCAGCGCCACGGCCTCGGCCTGCACGCCGCTCTCCTCCAACACCTCGCGCACCACGCCCTCGGCGGGCGTCTCGCCGGCTTCGAGCGCGCCGCCCGGCATCGCCCACAGCCCGTTGTCGGCGCGGCGGATGAGCAGGATGCGGCCCGCGTCGTCAATCACGGCGCCGTCGCCCACCGCATACGGCGTCGGATGGGCTAAAACCGTATCACGCAGCGGCTCCAAATCGGCCAACGGCGTATCCGTCGCCAGCGCCATAATCGCCATGGCAATGCTCTGAACTTTTGTGTAGTGCTCCGTGTCGTAAATGTTTTTGGAAAAATGCAGCCCCATCGCCGAACACTCGCGCAACTCATCGGCCCACAACGCCAACCGCTGCGCCAACGAAATATCGTCAGGTTTCATAGTCCCTCCCAGAAAAATAACCACGGAGACACGGAGAACACGGAGAAAACATAAAAAATCTCCGTGCCCTCCGTGTCTCCGTGGTAAAAAATCCTCATCGAAGCAAAGCCGCTGCCTGCGCCTCGGCGTTGTAGGAGCTGCGCACCAGCGGGCCGGATTCGACCCAGCGGAATCCCAACGCCAGAGCGCGCAACTTGAGCGCCGCGAAGTATTCCGGCTCGCAGTAACGCGCCACCGGCCAATGCTCGCGGCTCGGCTGGAGATACTGCCCCACGGTCAGGATGTCCACATCCGCCGCGCGCAAATCTTGCAGCGTCGCCGCCACCTCGTCGTCGGTCTCGCCCAATCCGAGCATCAGGCCGCTCTTGGTTAGCACGCCCGGATCACAGACCTTTGCCTGGCGCAAAACGGCCAGCGCCCAGTCGTACTTCCCCTGCGGGCGCACCTGCGAATAGAGCCGCCGCACCATCTCGATGTTGTGATTGAGAATGTCCGGGCGCGCGTCCATCAGCTGCGCCAACAACTCCGCAGAGCCTCGGAAATCGGGGATGAGCGTCTCGATCGTACACTCCGGCGCGCTCAGCCGCACCTGCCGGATCGTCTCGGCGAAATGCGCCGCGCCGCCGTCGGGCAAGTCATCGCGATCCACCGACGTGATGACGACGTGACGCAGCCCCAGCGCCGTCACCGCTTCAGCCACCCGCTGCGGTTCCGCCGGATCAAGCGGCGCCGGGCGACCGGTGCTCACGTTGCAAAAGCGGCAGTTGCGGGTGCAGGTGTCGCCCATGATCAGGAACGTCGCCGTGCGCCGCCCCCAACACTCCCCCAGATTCGGGCAGTGCGCTTCCTCGCAAACCGTGTGCAGATGCCCGGCCCGCATCAAATGCGCCACCTGCCCCGAAGTTTCACCGGCAGGCAGCCGCGCCCGCAACCAGCGCGGCTTGCGCACATACCCATTCCCCGTAGACGCCGTCTCGCTCATTCAAACCCCCAGGAAAGAATGAGGTCATTATACAGCAAACGCAAGATAGACGGTGGACAGTAGACGGTAGAAACGGGAAGAGGGGGTTCGGTATTCGGTATTCGGTATTCGGTATTCGGTATTCGCTCACCCGCTGACTCGCTCACTCGCTATCCCTCCGCCGCCTCAAACAGCGGCGTGCTCAAGTACCGCTCGCCGGTGTCGGGCAGCACGACGACGATGAGCTTGCCCCGGTTTTCGGGCCTTTGGGCGACCTGGACGGCGGCGTGAACCGCGGCCCCGCCGCTGATCCCCGTCAGGATGCCCTCTTCTTTTGCCAGCCGTCGGCCCATCGCGATGGCTTCGTCGCCGGTCACGTGGAAAATTTCATCCAAAATGCCCTGGTTCAACACGGCCGGCACGAACCCGGCGCCGATCCCCTGAATTTTGTGCCCGCCTGCTGCGCCGCCCGCCAGCACCGGCGACTCGGACGGCTCGACGGCGATGGCTTTGACCGACGGTTTTTTGCTCTTGAGCGCCTCGCTCACGCCGGTGATGGTGCCGCCGGTACCCACGCCCGCCACAAAGATGTCCACCTGCCCGTCGGTGTCGTCCCAAATCTCCAACGCCGTCGTCTCGCGGTGAATCTGCGGATTGGCGGGGTTCTCGAACTGCTGCGGGATGAACGAATGGGGCGTCTCGGCGGCCAGTTGGACGGCCTTCTCGATGGCGCCCGGCATCCGTTGCGCACCGGGGGTCAACACCAGCTCGGCGCCCAACGCGCTGAGCAACTTGCGGCGCTCGACGCTCATCGTATCCGGCATAACCAAAATCAGCCGGTAGCCGCGCGCCGCGCACACAAACGCCAGCCCGATGCCGGTATTCCCGCTGGTCGGCTCGATGATCACCGACCCGGGGCCGATGCGGCCGGCGCGCTCGGCGGCGTTGATCATCGCCACGCCGATGCGGTCTTTGACGCTGCTCAGCGGGTTGAAGAATTCAAGTTTGGCGGCCACCGTCGCTCCAGCATCGCCGACCACCCGGTTGAGTTTCACCAACGGCGTGTGGCCTACTAATTGGGTCATGTCCTGTGCAATTTTCATCATAGTCCCCCTTAAAAATAGCCCGCTCACGCGGGGGTTAAAGGAAGGTTTTGCGCGGGCGGGGGTA
>DAOUFX010000472.1:0-3194 GCA_034429675.1 Anaerolineae bacterium
GCACACGGGGTACCGTGTGCGAAAAACACCCCCTCTTTACCCTGATCGTCAATCCGAGGAGAAACGATGAAACTATACAAATGCACTCTTGGAGCTATATTCCTGGCAGGACTGTTGTGGACAGGATGCACCCCAACGCCGACGGGAACCCCGACGCCGGCAACGACCCCAACACCCAATCCCACGGCTACGCCAGCAAATCCGACCGCGCCGCCGCCCACAGCCACGCTTCCTGCCGCAACCAGCACCCCCATCCGGACGCTGGTCTATCCCGACGCGGTGAGTCTTACGCTCCTATCCGCCCCCGACGCCGCCGCAGCCGGCAAAGTCTACCGCAGGCTCGAAGTGCGACTGGAAACAGGTGGTGAATTTCCCAATCCGTACGATCCCGCCCAGGCGGACTGGTGGGTAACGTGGACAGCGCCGTCGGGCGCAACGTTACGCGCGCCGGCGTTCTGGTACCAGGATTTCGACCCGCAAACCCTGACGCCGCAAGGCGCGCCGGAATGGCGCGCGCGCTTCACCCCCACGGAATCCGGCGAATGGACGGCGCAAGCTGAACTGGTCCAGACCGGCCTGCACAGCGCTCCGTTAAAATTGGCAGTGGCGCCCAACCCTGAAGCGAAAGGATTCGTGCGGCTCAATCCGCGCTCTCCACAACACTTCGCCTACGACAACGGCGACTACTTCTTCCCCGTCGGCGTCAACATGGGCTGGTCCACCGGCGACGTGCTCGCCGATTACACCCGCTGGCTGGATCGCTTCAGCGCCAACGGCGGCAATCTGATCCGGGTGTGGATGGCCTCGTGGAGCTTCGGGCTGGAGTGGAACGACACCGGCCTGGGCGACTACTCGCTTCGCATGAAGCAGGCGTGGCTGCTGGACAAAGTCTTCGAGCTGGCCGAAGAACGCGGTGTAACCATCATGCTCTGCCTGATCAACCACGGCGCGTTCAACGCCAGGACCAACCCGGAGTGGGACGCCAATCCCTACAACGCCGCGTTGGGCGGCCCGCTGCAAGCGCCGGAGGATTTCGTGAGCGACCCACTGGCCCGGACGCTCTTCCAACGGCGCCTGCGCTACAGCGCCGCGCGCTGGAGCTATTCGCCGGCGCTCTTCGCCTGGGAATGGTGGAATGAAATCCATTGGACGCCGATCACCGGAGACAACCTGCGCCCCTGGCTCACCGAGATGACGCAATATCTGCAAACGCTGGACCCGTACAAGCACCTGGTGACGCATTCAACGAGCACCGGCGATCCTATCTGGAGCGCGCCGGAGCTGGAAATCGTGCAAATTCACACTTACAGCGAATATAATCCGGCCTGGGACTTTCCAAGCCCGCTGCAGCGCTCGCGGGGAATTGCGACGCAGAAACCGGTGATGATGGGGGAATTCGGCTATTCGGCCGGGGGCAGCGCTCGCAACGAGCGCGTCCACCTGCACAATGGGCTGTGGGTGGCGCCGTTCCTCGGCTATGCCGGCGCCGGCATGCCCTGGTGGTGGGAGACTATTGATCAGACGGGAGAATGGGAGGAGTTCGGCCCGCTTGCCGCATTTTTTGCCGGCGAAGACCTGACAACGCTGACGCCGGAGATCGTGCGCATCCCCGGTGGAGGAGTGTCGGCGCTGGTTTTGCGAAACGAAACCCGTGTGCTGGGCTGGGTGGGCAACGACAAATACAACGCCAAAGATGCGGACCTGGCCTATAACAGAGCCGTCAACGAAGGGAAAGATGTTACCAACTGGCAATACACCGCGCCGGCCATGGAAGCCTTGAGTTTCACCCTCGAAGATTTGAAGGATGGCGCGTACACCTTGCGTTGGTTCGATCCCGCCAGCGGCGACTGGGGCGAGGAAACCACCGTGCAAGTCAGCGGCGGCGAGGTCGCCGTGACGATAGACAGGTTGGAAAACGACGTGGCGTTTAAACTTACCGTACCCTGAAAGTAACGGCATCGTTCGCCTATAAGAAAACCCGCCAATCAAAGAAGAACGGCAGGCCTCGGGCCTGCCGTTCTTCGCCAGTGCACTTCTTACCACAAAGCGCGCCGTCCTTGTCAGTCCAGCATAATGGCTTCTTCAGGCGCTTCGCGATAGTTGCGGTTCAACCAACGGCGGAAGCCTTCCGGCATCACCCAGGTCAGGAATTGCAACGTCACACTGCCGATCTGGCACAACAGCGCCACCAATCCCATCAAAGTGCCGATCACGGTGGCCCCGGAGCCGCCGCCAAACGCAACCCGAATGATGGAAGTTACGCCCCCGACTGCGACCAGGAGGCTATAGGCTATCATCATCCGGTAACGCGCCTTGACCCAATCGGCGACCCCGGCCTCGCGCGCCACGCTGCGCCATCCCTGATAGGCAACCCAGGAGTGCCACCCCCAGATGACAATCGTTCCGATGTTGCTGGTCGCTATCCACGGGGACTGATTGAAGTTGTCCCTGGTAACAGCAACCCCGTAAAGGGTCATTGCGATCAACAGCAGCATCATCGCCAATACCCACCCGGCCGGACTGGCCTTGTTGGTATAGAAGGTGGTATGAATAAAGATAATCACCCAGATCTTCCCAAACGCGCTCAATACCTGATTGATCCACAAACTGGCGGGGGTCTCTCCCGGCGGCGAGCCGGCCAGCGGGATAAAAATAGCCGTCAGTACGGCAGTAAAAAACAGAAGGGACAACCAGTACAAATTGGGCTGACGATTCCGGTGCGCCGAATTGAAAAGCACCGCGCCGATCACCAATTGCATAAGAATCAAGGTATAAAGCAAAATCGTAAGAATCATAGCGACCTCCCAGGGGTGGCAGACATCGTGAATAAAGCTTGTTTTTCCACCAGCGTTTGCCGCATTTGGGCGATGATTTTGGCGGGAGCTTTTTCTCCGATCTTTTCGAGGTGCTCATAAAAAGCCCGCCCTTGCAGCAAGGTATCCCAATCATGGAAATTCATCCCCTGCAGATGCTCCTGCCAGACCTTGTAGTCGGTCGTGTATTCCAGATGTTTGGCGGTGTCTCTCACGGCGTAGCGCATGACGCCGCGGCATGAAACTTCGGGCTTGCCCGTGATCTCGGCAAGTTTTGCGCTAAGCACAGTGAATATCATGCTCATAGATTGCCTCCTCTGAAAATAACCCGCCGCTGACGCGACGGAGGGTTAAAAAGTGAGTGTTTTTTCGAGCCGGGGT
>DAOUFX010000473.1:0-14577 GCA_034429675.1 Anaerolineae bacterium
CCCCTAATCCCCTAATCCCCTAATTCCCCAATTCCCTCCCTTGCGTTATACTAGCGCCCATGAAAACCAGACTCGACACGCTGCGCGGCTTTCTGCGCGTACACCAAAACCTGTTGTTCCTGCTGCTCGCCTTCACGATGCTGCGCGGGTTGTCCATTTTGCTGCTCAGGCCGGGCGGCTTTATCAGCAGCACCGGGCCGGATCACGATTTCTACTTTGAGTTTGCCCGCTGGGCCGGCGGCAACAAGCTCGCATTCTTCGACTTCTGGATGGAGTACCCGCCGCTCATGCCCTGGCTGGCGGCGCTGGCCTACAAACTGAGCCTGACCATCCCTGTCTGGCCTACTGCGATCTTCGGGTTCAACCTGACGTTTCGCCTGCTGCTGTTGCCGTTTGAAATCGGCACGCTTGCGCTCGTCTGGGCCGTCGCGCGCCAATTGGGGACGCCGGAGCGCGCCGAACGAACGGCGGCGCTGTGGGCGCTGCTCTTCGCGCCCTTCTTCACCTTCCTGGCCTGGTTCGACTCGATGGCGATCTTCTTCCTGGTGTTGGCGCTCTACGCCCTGCTCACCGATCGCCCGGCCCTCGCCGGCGTCGCGCTGGGACTGGGGTTCATGGTCAAGATCATTCCGGCGGTGCTGTTCCCCATCGGCCTTTTCACGCTGCAAACGCACCGGCGCCGCCTCATCTACGCCGGGAGCGCCGCCCTCAGCGCCGGCATCCTCATCCTCCCGCCGCTGCTGGTCAGCCCCGACTTCACCGTGGCGATGGCCCGCGTGTTTGCGAGTCGCTCCTCGTGGGAGAGCGTGTGGGCGTTGCTGGAAGGCTACACCGGTTACGGCGCCGTCGCCCGGCTGAACACGCACCTCGATCCCACCGCTGCCGGATTCCAGGCGCACCCCGCCACCCTGCCCTGGCTCTGGATCACGCTCACGTTTGGTCTGCTCTATCTCTTCATCCTCACCCGCGTCAAGGACTGGCGCGACAAAACCGTCACAACCGCCTTTGCGTTCTTCAGCCTGCTGTGGTTTGTGCTGTACAGCAAGGGATACAGCCCGCAGTGGGCGTCGTACATCAGCACGATGGCGCTGCTGGCGCTGCCCACGTTGCGCGGATTGGGCTACGCCCTGATGATGGATCTGTTCCTCTTCGGCGAGCTGGGCTTCGGCTTCCTGCTGCTCAATGGCGAACCGCGCTTCCTCACCGGCGTCATCCTGCTGCGCACGCTGCTCTTCGTCTGCCTTACCCTGGAATGCCTGGCGCGCTTCCTGCCCACGCGCCGTTTCTGGACCGGCGTGCAACGCTTCGCTTTCCCGGCGATGCTGGGCGCGTTCGTCGTCATCGGCGGAGCGCTGAGCGTCTGGGGCTGGAACGCCTACGCCGCCCGCCAGCTGGCCGCCGACCCCCTCGCGCCGTTCGTGACGATGTGGCGCGAAGGCCGCAAAACCGACGCCCCGCCCGTCGTCGTGACCCAGTCCGCGCTGCTGGAACGGCTCAGTCCGCACCTGGGCCCGCGCAATGTGCGGATGTTCCCCCACCTGGCCGGAACGCCCTTTGAAGGCGTCGCCGACTGGGCCGCCGATCTCCCCGATCGCCACGGCAACCTCTGGCTGCTCCACGACGACAAGCACGAGCCGCAGGCGCAAATTGACGCAGAGCTGGAAAGCTGGTTCGCGGCTCACGCTTGCAAAGGGGAAACAACGCGGTACGAGGACGTCCGGGCGACGCGCTACTACTTCCCGTTGGAGACGAGAGTTTCTGACGAAGTCAGGATGACGGCCCCGTTGCGCTTCACCGGCTCAACGGGTATGCCGGAGACGCTGCGCCCCGGCGAAAGCCTCTGTCTGCGTTTTGTGTGGATAGCTGACGCGGCCCTAGCCGAAGACTACGGCGTGTTCGTCCATCTCGTCGCCGGCGACGGCGCCGTCGTCGCCCAGGGCGACGCCTGGCCGCAGGTGCCGGCGCACGCCTGGACTACCGGCGCCGAAAGCTACTCCGCACACCTGCTCACGCTGCCGCCGGGCCTCGCTCCCGGCGAATACGTCCTGCGGGTCGGACTGTACCGGCTCGGCGACAACTCCCGCCTGCCGCTCGAAAACGGCGACGATGCTTTTGAGTTGGGACGGTTGACGGTCACGCCGGACTGAGGGTGTCCAGCAACGCGACCAGATCGGCGGGCAGCGGCGTGGCGAACGTCAAGTCCTCGCCCGTCTCAGGATGCTTGAACGAGAGCCGCGCCGCGTGAAGGAACTGGCGCGGCGCCGCCAACGGAGGACGCAACGGGCCGTAGACCCCATCGCCCACCAACGGGTACCCCGCCCACGCAAAATGCACCCGGATTTGATGGGTGCGCCCCGTGTGAAGCTTCACCTCGACCAACGTATAATCCCGCCGGTTCGCGTCCTGGTAATAGGCCAGAACCTTCCAGCGTGTGCGGGACGGTTTCCCGGTAGCGAGCACGGCCATTTTCTTGTGATGGACGGGATGGCGACCGATCGGCGCCTCGATACAGCCTTCCGCCTGTTGCAGACGCCCGATGAGCAACGCCACGTAACGCTTGTCCACCGTGCGCTGCTTGAACTGCTGTTGCAACCCGTGGATGGCCTTGTCGTGCTTGGCGACCACCAGCACCCCGGACGTGTCTTTGTCCAACCGGTGAACGATGCCGGGCCGCAGCTCCCCGCCGATGCCCTTCAAGTCGGGGCAGTGCGCCAGCACCGCGTTGACCAGCGTCCCGGAGAAATTCCCCGCGCCGGGATGCACCACCATCCCCGGCGCTTTGTTCAGCACCAGGATGTCGGCGTCCTCGTACAACACGTCCAGCGGCAATGCTTCCGGCAACAGGTCGGGCGTCTGCGGCGGCGGAACGCAAACGACCAGTTCGTCGCCGGCGCGCACTTTGTAAGACGCCTGCGAAAGCGTCGCGCCGTTGAGCAGCACCTGCCCCGCGTCAATCAAACGCTGCACCGCCGTGCGCGAAAGATCGGGGAGCGCCTCCGCAATGAAGCGATCCACCCGCACCCCGCCCCCGGTAACGCGCAACGTAAAAATTTGAGCCTGTATCGTCGTCAAAAGCACCTCAAGCGCGCCAGACCACCGCGCCGCGCTTCATCACCAGCGCGACGGGATTGGCGCCGAAGCGATAGGCCAGATGGCGGTAATCGGGGACATCCAACACCACCAGATCCCCGGCGTACCCCGGCGTCAGACTGCCCACCTCCGCCCCCAACCCGACGGCAAAAGCCGCATTGATCGTCGCCGCCGCCAACGCTTGCGCCGGCGTCAGGCGCAGAAAACGGCAAGCCAACGCTATCACGAAAGGCATGGATTCGTTCCAGGCCGTGCCGGGATTACAATCCGTCGCCAGGGCCAGCGCGCCGCCCGCCGCCAGGATCGCGCGCGCCGGCGTGTAGGTGCAGTGTCCCAATCCAAAAGGCGTGCAGGGCAACGCCACCGCGATGGTGTCGGAGCGGCCGAGCGCGGCAACGTCCTCAGGCGGCGTCACCACCAGATGATCCGCCGAGACGGCGCCCAGAGCAGCGGCCAGGCGCGCCCCACCCAACGCCGCAAACTCGTCGGCGTGAATCTTGAGCGGGAACCCCAGCGCCCGCGCCGCCTCCAGAATCCGGCGGCTCTGCGGCAGATCAAAAGCGCCCGAATCGCAAAACACGTCGCAGAAAGGCAGGCGCGCCAGTCCCAGCGCGCGCGACTTTTCGGCGACCGCCGGCAACATCTCGGAGACGAGCAGATCAACGTAGGCGTCCGGCCGGTCCGCAAATTCGGCGGGGATGGCGTGCGCGCCCAAAAACGTCGGAACCAGCGTCGCCGGGTGAGCGCGGTCCAGCGTCACGATCGCCTCAAGCAGCCGCAACTCGGAGGCCGTGTCCAGCCCGTAGCCGGTCTTGACCTCGACGGTGGTTGCCCCGTGCGCCAGCATCCGCTCCAAACGCGGGCGCATCTCGGCCAAAAGCGCCTCCACCGAAGCCGCCCGCGTCGCGCGCACCGTGGACATAATCCCGCCGCCCGCTGCCATAATCTCCAGATACGACGCCCCGGCGATCCGCTGCTCGAACTCGGCGGCGCGGTCGCCCATCCAGATCAGGTGCGTGTGCGGATCCACGAAACCCGGACAGACCACGCGCCCGGTCGCGTCCACCTCGCGCGCCGCGCGGACGCGCGCGCGCACAGCGTCCGTCGGCCCCACGTCCACCACGCGACCGTCCTTCAGCGCCACGGCGCCGCGCTCGATCAGGCCCAGGTCGCCCAACGCCGCTCCACGCTGCGGCCCGCCGCTCACCGGCGGTATCGTGCACAATTGAGAAGCCGAATGCACCAGAACATCTACGTCCATCTAAAGAACCTCCCCGACCTGAGCTCCCGCCCCCTGGCCCCGGAATTGCCCCATATAAAGATTGTAGTAGAAACCGCGCTGCGCCAGGAGATCGGCGTGGTTGCCGCGCTCGATGATCTCGCCGTCGTTGATGACGAGGATGTGGTCGGCGCCGCGAATGGTGCTCAGGCGATGGGCGATCACGAAGCTGGTGCGCCCTTGCATCAGACGCAACAACGCCTCCTGGATGTGCTGCTCGGTGCGGGTATCCACGCTGCTGGTGGCTTCATCCAGGATCAGGAGGCCCGGTTCGGCCAGGATCGCGCGGGCGATGGCGAGCAATTGCCGCTGACCCTGGCTCAGATTGCCGCCGCGCTCCGACAGTTCGGTCTGGTAGCCCAGCGGCAGGCGGCGGATGAAATGGTCGGCGTTCGCCAGCGTCGCCGCGGCGATGACCTCAGCGTCGGTCGCGTCCAGCCGCCCGTAGCGAATGTTCTCCATCACCGACTCGGAAAACAGGAAGGTGTCCTGCAGCACCACGCCGAGCTTGCGGCGCAGGCTGAATTTCTCGTAGTCGCGCAAATCCACGCCGTCAATACGGATGCTGCCCGACTGGATGTCGTAGAAGCGCGAAAGCAAATTGATCATCGTCGTCTTCCCCGCCCCCGTCGGCCCGACCAGCGCAATCGTCTTGCCCGGTTCGGCGTGGAAGCTCATGTCCTTGATCACCGGCTTGTCGGCGACGTAGCCAAACGTGACGCGATCGAAGATAACATCGCCCTGCACCTTGTCCAGCAGCGCGGCGCCGGGCGCATCCTGCACTTCGGGGACTTCGTCGAGAAGCTCAAAAACGCGCTCGGTTCCGGCCAACGCGGATTGAATCTGGTTGTAGAGATCGCCCAACTGGCGCAGCGGCGCGGCAAAGCGGCGCGAGTAATTGTAGAAGGTCAGGATCGTGCCGACGGTCGCCCAGCCTTGCAAAATCATCCAGCCGCCCAACCCGGCCAGGATGGCGATGTTGGCGTTGCTGAAGATGCCCATCAGCGGCGGGATCAGCGTCGCATAAGTCTGGGCGCGAATACCCACGTCGCGGGTGAGCGCATTGACCTGCTCGAAACGCTCCAGCGCCGCGCCCTCCTGCCCAAAAGCGACGATCACCCGCTGCCCGCTGAACATCTCCTCCAGCTCGCCGTTCAACTGCCCGGTGCGCATCTGGAAATCGCGAAAACCCTGGCGGGTGCGCTTGCCCACGTAGCCGGTGAACCACAACATAAACGGGAACACAAACATCGAGCCGAGCGCCAGCCAGAAGTTGATCGCGAACATCAACGCGACAATTCCCACCAGCGAGAGCAACCCGCCGAACAGGTCCGTCACATTCTGCGCCAACAAACGGCTGAGCGCGTCCAGATCGTTGGTCAGCCGGCTCATCAAATCGCCGTGAGCGTGGCGGTCGAAGAAGCTCAGCGACAACGTCTGCAGATGTCCGAACAACTGCTGCCGCAACGTAAGCATCAGCTTTTGCACCATGCCCACCATCAGCCGGGCCAAAATCACGCGCAAAATCCAGGTCACGATATAAGTCGCCAGCATCAACAGCACGATGGTCAAAAGCCCCGGCAAATCGCTTCCGGCAATGAAGCGATCAATGGCCACGCCGTTGAAAAACGGGCCCAATAAATCCAACAGCGTGCTCACCGCCACCAACACGAACACGGCGATCAGCGTGCCGCGATAAGGGCGTAAATAGCCGAGCAAGCGCCGCAACACGCCGCGCACGTCGCGCGCCTTCTCAATTCGCGGCCCAAAGCGCCGCCCGCCTGGCCCGGGCAACTGCGGGCCGGCAGGCGCAGCAGAAGAATCTTTGTTTTGTGACATCAATGCACCTTCCCCAACTGCGACTCATAAATCTCCCGGTACACCGGACTGCCCGACAGGAGTTCGTCGTGAGTTCCGGCGGCGGCGACGCGGCCCTTGTCGAGCACCACAATCTTGTCGGCGGTGAGCACCGTGCTGATGCGCTGCGCCACCACGAAGACGGTGGTCTGGTGCGCCAGTTCGGTGCGCAGCAGGTCGTCCAGGGCATCCTGCAGACGGCTCTCGGTTTCCACGTCCACGGCGCTGGTGCTATCGTCGAGGATGAGGACGCGGGGTTTGACGCACAGGGCGCGGGCGATCGCCAACCGCTGTTTCTGCCCGCCGGAAAGGTTCACGCCGCGCTGGCCGACGAGGGTATCGTAGCCATCGGGCATGGCCGTGATAAAATCGTGAGCCTGGGCCGCCTTCGCCGCCGCGATCACCGCGTCGTCGGCTGCGTCAGGACGCCCGTAACGGATATTGTCGCGCACACTACCGCTGAAAAGCACCGCTTCCTGCAACGCCATGCCCACCTGCGAGCGCAACTCGTGCAGCGGCCAGTCGCGCACGTCCACGCCGTCCAGCAGCACCCGCCCACCGGTTACATCGTAGAAACGCGGAATCAGATGGATCAAGCTGGATTTGCCGGAGCCGGTCGCGCCCAGAATCGCCACCATCTCCCCCGGCTCGGCGATCAGGTTCACGCCGGTGAGCACGTCGGCGGCGCGGCCGTGATCGTAGCTAAAGCAAACCTCCTCAAAGGCCACACGCCCCGCCGGGCGGGCCGGCGTTTGCGCCTCCGGTCGAGGCTGCACATCCGGTTCGGCCTCCAATACCTCCAAAATGCGCGCCGCCGACGCATCGGCAGCCGCCAGCGGCGCGATCATACCGATCAACATCGTCAGGGGGAACAGCGAGAAGATGATGTAATTGGACGAAGCCATGATCGTCCCCAGCGACATCTCGCCGCCGATGGCCAGGTTGCCGCCAAACCAGATCACACCGACGGATCCCAGATTCGCCACCGACATCATCAACGGCATCAAAAATACGACCATGTTCAACACCTTCACCGTCTGTGCCATCAGATCGGTGTTGGCCTGCGCAAAACGCCGCTCCTCGTGATCCGCGCGGACGAACGCCTTGACCACCCGCACGCCGGCGAGGTTTTCTTGCAACACCATGTTCAGCCGGTCCAACTTTGCCTGAACTAACACGAACATCGGGCGCGCTCTGACCACGAAAACTGCGACCACCACCAGCAGCAACGGCAACATCGCCAGCCACAACCACGCCAGCTGCGGCGCGGTCAGAACCAGCATCACCACCGAGCCGAGCACCCACAGCGGCGCGCGCGTCAGAATGCGCAGGCCCATCATCAAGATCATCTGCACCTGATTGATATCGCTGGTAGCGCGCACCAGCAATTGCCCGGTCTGCAAGCGATCCAGATTGCCGAACGAAAACGTCTGCACCTGGCGCACCAACGCCGAACGGATGTCAGCTCCCGTTTTCAAACCCACACGCACCGAGAGAATCACATTCCCCACCGAGAACAGCGCCTCCAGCACCGCAGCGCCAAACATCAACAGCGACGTGGTCAGGATCACGTGCATGTCTCGCTGCTTGACCCCCTCGTCAATCACCCGCCGCGTCAACGTAGGCACGGCCAGATCGGCCACCACCGTGCACGTCACCAACAGCAACGCCAAGACCGCATCTCGCCGATAAGGCCGCATAAATCGTAAAAGCCGGACTAAGAATTTCACAGGCTACCTCGAATACCGGATACCGGATTACAAATTACAAATTACAAATTACCGATTTCCAGTTTCACGTTTCACGTTTCACGTTTCACGTTTCCCCCCACCATCTCACATCCGTTGCCGCGCCATCCGCGCCGCTTCGGTGATGGCGACCAGCATACTTTCCTCCGATGCGATGCCCTGGCCGGCGATGTCGAAGGCGGTGCCGTGATCGGCGGAGGTGCGGATGATGGGCAGACCGAGGGTGATCGTGATAGACTGCTCAAATCCGTGGGTCTTCACCGCGACGTGCCCCTGATCGTGGTAAAGCGTCACCACCACGTCGTAATCGCCGCGGATGGCCTGGAAGAAGACCGAGTCCGCCGGGATGGGGCCGCGGACGTCAATGCCGCGCTGTTGAGCCAGCGCTACGGCCGGCGCAATCTCGTCAATCTCCTCGCGCCCGATCAACCCGCCCTCGCCGTTGTGCGGGTTCAAGCCGGCGACCGCCAGACGCGGCGCCGCATACCCCAGCGCGAGCATCCCGTCGTGAGTGATCACAATCGTGTCGAGGACGGCCTCCTTAGTGATGTGCGCCGCGATCTCGCGGAACGGAATGTGGCGCGTCACGTGGGTGACACGCAGCCCGGGCGTCGCCAGCATCGTCGTACAACGCTGTGTCCGCGTGACATCCGCCAAAATCTCGGTGTGGCCGATGTAGTCGTAGCCGGCCAGCCGCATGGCTTCTTTGTTCAACGGCGCGGTGGCGACAGCGTCAATCGCGCCGGATTGCGCCAACCCGGTCGCCTTGAGCACATACTCCACGGCGGCCCGCCCGGCGATCGGGCTGATCTGGCCCAGCGTCACCGCAGCAGGATCGAGGTTCTGCAAATCCAACAACGTCACCCGCCCCGGCGTGTAATGCGCCTCGGACATCGTGTGAATCACATCCACGTCCGCGATCGCCGCAGCAAACTTCGGGTCGTCCGGAACGCGCGCATCGCCAATCACCAACGGCTGACAAACCGCGCGCACCTCATCGCGGCGCAAAGCCTTCGCCACCACCTCCGGCCCAATCCCGGCCACATCGCCCAACGTAATCCCCACCACCGGCAATCTCTTTTCCATGTCGCTCACTCCGTATTGTTGATTTTCCAGAGTGTAGTATAACTTTAAGCGATGAGAAGCGCAACAGGGTTCTATTTCAGATTTCGCGCGCCCTCGTGTATAATACGGCACACCAACTAATCCGGGCCACCGCCGGGAGGAAGAATGATCGAAGCTACACTAGAAGTGATACAAATGAGCCTTGTATCGCACCAGCGCGTCGTGATCCTGCGTGAGGTAGATCTCGAACGCTATCTGCCGATCCTGATCGGCCCCTGTGAAGCCGACGCCATCGCGATGGGTATGAGCAATGCCACATCGCCGCGACCGTTCACCCACGATCTATTGGTCAACATCCTCAACACGTTGGAAGCCACGGTAGTCTACATTTACATCAATGCGCTGAGAGAAACGACCTTCTACGCCCAGCTCGTCGTAGATGTCAATGGAAAGGAAATCGAGATTGACTCCCGCCCCAGTGACGCCATCGCCGTCGCCGTGCGCGTCGGAGTTCCCATCTACATCGCCGAAGAAGTGATGGAAGAAGCCGGCGTGGTCCCCGAACAGGACGTGAGCGGCGCGTCGGCAGGAGAGGAAGACAAAGACCTCGGCGTCTTCCGCGACTTCCTCAGCAGTCTGGGTGACTCCACCCCGCCGGACGAAGAGACCGACGAATACCAGTCATGACCGTCCCCGACAAGACCGTTCCCCACAACCTGGAAGCCGAGGAAGCGGTCCTCGGCGCCTTGCTGATTGACCCGGAAGGCATCTTCCGCGTTCTGCCCTTCCTGCACACCGAAGACTTCTACCTGCAAAAGCATCGTTGGATTTACGAATCCGTCATCCGCATCCACGAGCGCCGCGATCCCATTGACTTTCTTACCATCACCTCGGATCTGGAACAACAGGAGCAGCTCGAAGCCGTCGGCGGCGCGGCGTACATCTCGCAGCTCATCAACGCCGTGCCCTCGGCCATCAACATCGAATCCTACGGGCGCTTTGTCGAGCACACGGCCCTGCGCCGCCGCCTGCTGGATTCCGTCAGCGACATCGCGCGCCTGGCCTACGACGAAACCCTGCCGATTGATCAGGTGGTGGACAAGGCCGAGCAATCGCTGTTCGGCGTCTCGCAAAAGCGGGCCACACGCGATCTGCTGCCGGTTCAGGAAGTCGCCAGCGCCTACTACGAGCGCGTCAACTACCTCTACGAGCACCGCGGCGAGCCCATGGGCGTGCCCACCGGCTTCCGCGATCTGGACCGGGTGCTGGGAGGATTCCAGCGCTCCGACTTGCTTATCCTGGCGGCCCGCCCCGGCGTCGGCAAGACCGCGCTGATGCTGACCTTCGCGCTCAAAGCCGCCGAAAAGCGCCACACCGTCGCCTTCTTCAGCCTGGAAATGTCGGCGGAGCAGCTCGTCCAGCGTATGGTGGCCGCCATCAGCCAGATTGACGCGCAACGCCTGCGCCTGGGCCAGCTCAAGGAGGAGGAATGGCCGCGCTTCACCGACGCCATCGCCCACCTCTCCGAACTGCCGATCTTCATTGACGACACGCCCTCGATCTCCGTGTTGCAACTGCGCACCAAATGCCGCCGGCTGGCCTCGGAGCGCGGTCTGGGGATGGTCTTCGTGGATTACCTGCAACTGATGAACTCGGACATGCACTCCGACAACCGCGTCCAGGAAGTCTCCTACATCTCGCGCTCGCTCAAGGGTCTGGCCCGCGAACTGGACGTGCCGCTGATGACGGCGTCGCAACTCTCGCGCGCCGTCGAGCAACGCACCGACAAACGCCCCGTGCTTTCCGACCTGCGCGAAAGCGGTAGCCTGGAGCAGGATGCCGACATCGTCTTCTTCATCTACCGCGACGAGTTGTACAACGAGAATACCGAGCAGCCCAACATCGCTGACATTATGATCGCCAAACATCGCAGCGGCCCCACCGGCACCGTCCAACTCTTCTTCAACAAGCGCCTGACCCAATTCCTGGACGCCGCCGCCCACATGCCGCCCGAAGATTACAGCGGAAACGCATAACGCAATCCTGGATTGGCATTCACCAGCGGTTGGATGAAAATCCACGCGAGCGCAAAAGGGATTAGGGATTAGGGATTGAGGGATTAGGGATTGAGGGATTAGGGATTGGGCAGAATGCTCCATCCCTTAATCCCCTAATCCCCTAATCCCCTAATCACTCATTCACTATTTTCAAGGGATTTCGATGTCACAACGCGCCATCCAACACTTTTCGGGGTTTCCCGAAGGCAAAGTCGCGACGGTCACGCTTCCCGACAGTGTCTTCACCGAACTGGTCGCTGCCATTGACGACCTCTTCGAGCTGAAGGTCACGCTGCTGGCGCTGCGCCGGCTGGCTCAGATGCGCTCCGACGCTGCGCCGTGGATCACGCTCGTCGAACTGCGCGACGATCCGGCCATTCAGGCCAGTCTGGACGGCGCCGTCGAAGAAAAGCTGGGAGAGGCGCTTGCCAACGCCGTCGAGCGCGGGACGCTGCTCAATGTGGAATGGAAAGAGGCCGACGGCGCCATCGAACAACGCTACCTCGCCAACAGCCCGCGCGGGCGCGCCGCCGTTCGCGCCATGCGCCGGGGCCGCGAGCCGGAACGGGTGCTGTCGCCAACCCGTTCCAACATTTTTACGCTTTACGAACAAAACATCGGGCCGCTCACGGCCATTCTGAGCGAAGACCTGATCGAAGCCGAAAAAACTTACCCGGCGACGTGGATCGAAGATGCCTTCCACGAAGCCGTCAGCCGCAACAAACGCAACTGGAAATACATTCACGCCATCCTCGAGCGGTGGCACACGGAAGGGAAAGATGAAGCCGATAGACGAGATCGTGAAACAGATACACGACGATACATCGAAGGCGAATACAGCGACCTCATCCAGCACTGAACCCACGGCGTATTCCGCCGGCGATGCCAACATCACCTTTAACATCGGGGACCCCGCCTGCCCGCGCTGTCAGGGCATGGGCTATGTGCGGCTGGATGTGCCGGTGGGCCATCCCAATTTCGGCAAACTCTACCCCTGCACCTGCCGCGTCCCCGACATCCAGGCGCAGCGCGCCGAAACCCTGCGCTCGATGAGCCACCTGGAAACGCTGGAACGCTTCACCTTCGCCACCTTTCACCCCGAAGGCCACGGCCTCCCCCCCGACCGCCAGGACAACCTGCGCCGGGTCTACGAAATCACACTGGAATATGCGCGCCGTATGACCGGATGGCTCGTCCTGCGCGGCGGATACGGCTGCGGCAAAACCCACCTCGCCGCCGCCATCGCCAACACGGCCTTAGAGCGCGGGTTGCCGGTGCTCTTCGTCACCGTGCCCGACCTGCTGGATCATCTCCGCTCGGCCTACGCGCCCCACGCCGCCACCAGCTACGGCGAGCGCTTCGAACAAATCCGCACCGCCCCCCTGCTCATCCTCGACGACCTGGGTACCGAATACACCACGCCCTGGGCTCTGGAAAAACTCTTCCAACTGCTGAACTTCCGCTACATGAACCGCCTGGCGACCGTCATCACCACCAACCAGGACCTGGAAGACCTCGATGCGCGCCTGCGCTCGCGCCTGGCTGATTCGGAGCTGGTGGAAATCCTGACCATCCTGGCGCCCGACTACCGGCAAGCCGGCGTGGATCACACCCGCTCCGAGCTAAACACGCTCCCGATGTATGCCGAGATGACCTTCAATTCCTTCACCTTGCGCCACGGCGAGCTCGACCGCGAGCACATAAAAAACCTGGAGCGGGCGCTGGACATCGCGCGCGCCTACGCCGCCGACCCACACGGCTGGCTGGCTTTCAGCGGCGGGTATGGCTGCGGGAAAACCCACCTGGCCGCCGCCATCGCCAACGAGCGCGTGCGCCAGGGGAATCCGGCCCTCTTCATCGTCGTCCCCGACCTGTTGGATCACCTGCGCGCGACGTACAACCCGCAGAGCAACACCACCTACGACAAACGCTTCGACGAAGTGCGCCGTGCGCCGTTCCTGGCGCTGGACGACCTGGGCACCGAAAGCGCGACCCCCTGGGCGCAGGAGAAGCTCTTCCAGCTGTTCAACTACCGCCACGTCGCGCGCCTGCCCACCATCATCACCACCACCCGCGCCCTCGAAGACCTCGACCCCAAGCTGCGCGCGCGGCTGCTCGACGCCAGCCGCTGCACCATCTTCGCCATTCTCACGCCGCCGTACCGGGGCGCGGCCACGATTGAAAAACCGGTGCGCTCACGGCAGGGAAAAGGACGATAAGGAGCAAACCTGAAAGCGGAATCGAAGATGGCAACAAATTCCCGATTTCCAATTTCTGGTTTTCAATTGCCTTTTAGAACATTTGTGCTATAATTACTATACTTGTGAGCTATTCAGGAGGAACTCATGGCAAAAGAAGGACGTGAAAAAGCATTGGATCAGGCGGTTGCCCAAATCAAGCGCCGATTTGGCGATGGCGCGCTGATGCGCCTGGGCGACGCCAGCCATCTGAACGTGGAAACGATCCCCACCGGGTCGCTGGCCCTGGACGTAGCGTTGGGCGTCGGCGGCGTGCCGCGCGGACGTATCACCGAGATTTACGGTCCAGAAGGTTCCGGCAAGACCACGATTTGCCAGCACATCGTAGCCGAAGTACAAAAAAGCGGCGGCATCGCCGCTTTCATTGATATGGAACACGCGCTGGATCCCTCTTACGCCGTGCGCTGCGGCGTCAACGTCGAAAGCCTCTACATTGCCCAACCCGACACCGGCGAGCAGGCGCTGGAAATTGCCGAAACGCTGGTGCGCAGCGGCGCCGTAGACATAGTCGTCGTGGACTCGGTGGCCGCGTTGGTTCCCCGCGCCGAAATCGAAGGCGAAATGGGTGACTCGCACCCCGGCCTCCAGGCCCGACTGATGAGCCAGGCACTCCGCAAGCTCTCCGGCGCGATCAAACAAAGCAATACCGTCATGATCTTCACCAACCAACTGCGCGAGAAAATCGGCGTGATGTTCGGCTCGCCTGAGACCACCAGCGGTGGGCGGGCGCTCAAATTCTACGCATCCGTGCGGATGGACGTGCGCCGCGTCACCGCCATCAAAGCGCAGGGAGAAGTCACCGGACACCGCACTCGCGTGCGCGTGACCAAAAACAAAGTCGCCCCACCCTTCCGCGCCGCCGAGTTCGACATTATGTTCGGCGAAGGCATCAGCCGCTCCGGCGATCTGCTAGACGTGGCACTGGAATTGAACATCATTGACAAACGCGGCTCATATTTCTACTATGAGGGTGAAAGCCTCGCCCAGGGACGTGAAAACGCCAAACTACACCTGGACGAACATCCCGACTTTGCCAAAACCATCGAGGATATCATCCGCAAAAAACTGGCCGGCATCAAAGAAATCCCGCTCGAAATGGGCGTAAGCAGCGTCGAAGGCGAGGAAGGTTACGAGGACATCCTCGACGAGTAACCCGCCTCACAACAAAATTTATCAGGACGCCGCTCTTGTAATAAACACGAGCGGCGTCTTCGTATTGACAA
>DAOUFX010000474.1:0-3495 GCA_034429675.1 Anaerolineae bacterium
CCAGAAATTATTGCGCAAACATCCCCCTTAACCCATCACGTTCAGCAATAATTTCTGGCTAACGGCTAAACGCTATTTTCGAAGGAGTTTCTATGCTAATCATTCACGCAACGGTTGCCACTTTAGGAGAAAACTCTCAACTTTACGACGACGGCGCTCTGCTCATTCAGGGCGATAGAATTGCCGCCGTGGACACTACCGCTGCTCTGACTGCCGCTTACCCAAACGAGGAACGTCTGGATGCCGGCGGGCAACTGGCGTTGCCGGCGGCGCTGTGCGGCCATACCCACTTCTATGGCGCGTTTGCCCGGGGCTGGGCCTACCCCGGCCCGGCGGCAACGAGCTTCGGCGAAGTCCTGGAACGCTTGTGGTGGAAACTGGACAAGGCGTTGACTCTGGCAGATGTGCGGGTTTCGGCTCAATTATGTCTGGCCGATGCGATTCGCCACGGAACCACCACGCTCGTTGACCATCACGCCAGCCCCAATGCCATCGCCGGTGTGCTGGACGTTTTGGCCGACGCCGTCGTCCAATCCGGGGTGCGCGCCGCTCTTTGCTACGAAGTCACCGACCGCGACGGGGCAGAGCGCGCCGCCGCCGGCATCGCCGAGAACGCGCGGTTTCTGCGCCGGATGCGCGCGCAGCCGCACCCGCAACTGGCGGCATCCTTCGGGTTGCACGCTTCGCTCACCCTGAGCGACGCCACGCTGGCCGACGTCGTGGCGGCGGCGGATGGGTTGGAAACCGGTTTTCACATTCACGCTGCCGAAGGTCGGGAAGACGTTGCCGACAGCCTGGCAAAGTCCGGCAAACGGGTCATCCATCGTCTGTCCGGCGCCGGGATTCTGGGGCCGCGCACGATCGTCGCCCACGCCGTACACGTGGACGAAAGCGAGATGGAGGTGTTGTCCCGGACCGGAACGTGGGTAACGCACCAACCGCGCTCCAACATGAACAACGCCGTCGGTTTTGCGCCGGTCGAAGAGCTGCGTCGCCGCGGCGTCAACGTGGCCCTGGGCAATGACGGGTTCAGCAACAACATGGCCGCCGAGATGAAGGTTGCCTATCTGGGACACAAGCTGGTGCAGCGCGACCCGCGCGCGATGCCCGCCGACGCGGTATTCGACATGGCGTATGCCGCTAACGCGCGCCTGGCCCGCATCTTCTGGCCCGACCAACGGCTGGGCGAACTCACGCCGGGGGCCGTCGCCGACGTCGTGTTGCTGGATTATCACCCACCGACTCCCCTGACGGACGGAAATCTGCCCTGGCATTTCATCTTCGGCTACGAGGCATCGGCCATCACGACAACCATCAGCGCGGGGCGCGTGCTGATGCGCGATCGCCATCTGTTGACGTTGGACGAGGCTGAAATTGCCGCGCGCGCGCGCGAGTTGTCGGCCAAAGTCTGGGCGCGCGTTTGATGGGCGATGGTTACCGCATTGACTCGCGACACCCTCACGCTCAACGGCGCCGCCATCGTCTACGAAACCTACGGGAATCCTGACGCTCCGCCGCTGGTGCTGGTCCACGGTTGGATGGGGTCGAAAAAAGATTGGCGCAAGGTGCTGCCCGTTCTCTCGCAGACGCATCACTGCATTGCTGTGGATTTGCTGGGGCATGGCGAAAGCGCCAAACCGGCAGATGGCGATTACAGCATTCCGGCGCAGGGACGCCGTGTTCTGGCCGTAGCCGACGCCCTGAACCTCGGCGATTTTACGCTCTGTGGGCATTCGATGGGGGGGATGGTCGCGCTAACCATCGCTGCGACCCTCGCGACGGAGCGCGTCACACGTCTGATTAACCTGGCTGGCGTGGTGGACCGGAAATCCCCCTTCCTCGATGGAGCCCTGGCGCTCGCCGAGCGCGCCGAATTTTTGGTAGATCTCGGCTTTGACGTCGCCCGGCAGTTGGCATTATTCGAGTGGGGACAGCGCTTGCTGGGATCGGGGATTTTTTACCGGCAACCGCCTGCTGATTTTGCCACCGTGGATTTGCCCTGCGTGCTTCAATCTGGAATGGAAATCCCCTTCTATCGCGCATTAGAAGCGATTGTGGCCATGGATCTCCCGCCGCATCTGCCCCATATCGCCTGCCCGGTTCTGACCATCTTTGGCCGTCAGGATCGGCTTGTGTCGCCTCAACAGGGAAGCGTGGCCGATCAATACATTCCCAACCACCAACTGGAATTCATCGAAGCCTGCGGGCATTACCTCATGCTGGAAAAACCGGCGGACTGCCTGGCGCTGGTGCGCGATTTTTTGACGAGCGATTGGCTTTTAGCCGGAGCCTCCGGCTAAAAAACTAACAGCCAACAGCCAACAGCCAACAGCTCTAATTCTCACAACGCGATGACCTTCAAAAACTCTTCGTTGTTCGGGTATTGCTCCAGCAGGGCGAGCAGTTGTTTGATCGCACCGCGCGGTGAGCGCTCGGCCAGGGCGCGGCGCAGCCTGGCAATACGTTGTGCGTCTTCGGGCGCATAGAGGCTTTGTTCCTGGCGGGCGCCGCTGGCCCGCAAATCGAGGGCAGGGAACAGATGGGCTTCGGCCAAATCCCGCCTGAGGACGATTTCGTAGTTTCCGGTGCTCTTGAACTCCTCGTAAATCACTTGATCCATCCGCGATCCGGTATCCACCAGCATCGTCGCCAGCAGCGTGACCGATCCGCCGTTTTCGATGGCTCGCGCCAGCCCGAAGAACCTTCGCGGCAGTTCCAGCGCGCCGGCGTCGAGGCCTCCGGAGAGCGTGCGCCCGGGGCGGTCGCTTCCCCGGCGGTTGACGGCGCGCACCAGGCGGGTGAGACTGTCCATCAGCACCACCACGTCGTTGCCGCATTCCAATTCCAGGCGGATGTGCGCCAGCATCAGTTCTGCCAGAGCCACATGCTCCCCCGGACTCTGGTCGCTGGAGCTGGCGTAGACCTCGGCCTGGGCCGTGCGCCGGAAGTATGTGACTTCCTCCGGGCGTTCGTCCATCAAAAGCACAAGAATTCGTGCGGACGGCGAAAGCGTCCGAATCCCCTGCGCCAGGTGTTCCATCAAGGTGGTCTTGCCGGCCTTGGGCGGCGCCACAATCAGGCCGCGCGCCCCTTTGCCGATGGGCGCAAGGAGATCGAGCAGGCGCAGGCTAAGGATCGGGCTTGCGCTGAAGTCGAAGCGTTCGTTGGGCGCAATGGCCACCAACGATTCGAAGGCGGGACGCTGCCGGAACTCCTCCGGCTTCCGCCCGCAGATGGCCGTGATCGAGATCAATGTTTTCCCCGACGCATCCAAAGTCCCCGCAAGGGCAGCGCCCTCAACCAGCGCGTACTCGCGTATGAGTGGGGCAGGAACGTAGGCCATTTCATGGCGGCGCGAGGGATCGAGCAACACACCGGCGCTGTGCACTTCATTTTTCAGAATCCCTGTCACGGTATTCATAGATTCCTCCCTTGAAAATAGCCCGCTAAAGCGGGGGAATTAAAGGAAGGTTTTTCGCGGGCGGGTGTACCCGC
>DAOUFX010000475.1:0-16769 GCA_034429675.1 Anaerolineae bacterium
CACCCCCCCCCAGATTTTTGAGAAGATACATTAGTTGTTAGCCGGAAAGAACACGAAACTAAAAACTAACCACCCGTTTACGCCAGCCGGCGCATCACCAGATGCACCTGGCCCTGCGCTTCTACCTGTTCGGATACCAGATCGAATCCCTGTGTGCGCAGCTCGCCCAGCGCGGCGTGGTAGGCATAACGGTGCATCACCGCATTCAAAAACTGCTTTTGCTCCACACCCTTCACACCCCACCAGTCGCCGACGAGTTCGTAGGTCTCGCCGTTGCGCTTGAAGCCAACGGAGTACCCTTTCGTCTTGACCACCAGATCGGCCGCCGCTCTGCTGCCGCCGAACCCGCGCACCGTGAGACGCCCCGTTTCATACTCGTAATTGAGATCGTCCAGCGCTTGCTTCAGATACTCCAAGACGGCCATCTGGGTCTTGATCCGCGTAAAATGCGACATGTCCCACCTCCACTAGGTCAACTTGACCACCGGGTAGTCCCGGTGAGTGAGAGAACCTGTTTTCAGGTCCCTCGCCGTGAGCAACAAACGTTTGTTGCCATCAATCGAAAACTCGACCGCAAAGCGCGCCTCGCCCTGTTTGCCGGGGGGATTGGCCGAAAGAAACATCGGGCTCCCCTCGTTCATCCAAAAATAACTGCGACGTTCCTCGTCATCGGGGGCGACATCCACGACGCGCGCGGCCCCCGACGGGTCGAAGACCAGCTCCATCGGGCGTTCGTCGCTGCGCCGGCTGTGACGCTCGCTGATCTCGAAAATGGCGATGCCGAGTTGCGTCTGCCCCTCGTGCGAAGTCTTGACCTGCAAGCGCGCCAGCGGCTCGTCGGTAGGATAGGGTGTGCCCCGGTTGACGATCACCCGATAGTCGTAATCGCCCTTCTGGCGGTTCAGGAAACGGATGGCGTAGTCGTGCTGAATGTGATCGTAGAAGTCCACGCCGGCCACAAAAGCCGCCGCGCCGCGCGCCACCGCATCCAGCGGGCGGTTGAGCAACACCCGGTCCTTTCCAAAAATGCGGTTCAGCGTATTGCGCACCGCCGGAATCTGGCTGCTTCCCCCCACCATCAAAACAGCTTTGATGTCTTCCTCACGATAGCCGCGCTCGCGGGCGCCGTTCAACGCCCGGCGCAGCGTGCGGTCGAGCGTGGCAAAAGCATCGTGAGCGTCAAGCAACGCCTCGAACTGAGCGCGGGTAAATTCTGCGCTCAGCACCGCGCCGGTGTACGGATTCACCACGCTGACGTCGGCGCGCTCTTGGAACGAGAGCCGCTCTTTGGCGCGCTCGCACTCCACCAACAGCGCATTGCTGACCTGCCGCACGTCCTCGTCCAGATCGGTTCGCCCGCAGCGACGCAGCACTTCCTGGAAAAGCCACTGATCGAGCGTCATCCCGCCCAATTCGACGCCGGCCTTGCCCAGCACGCGGCAGCGTCGCCCGGCGCCGCCAGACGTCTGGCCGGTGTCCTCTTCGATCAGCACCACCGAGATGTCCAGGGTGCCGCCGCCGAAGTCGAAAATCAAATACACGTCGCCCGGCTGGATGTGCGCGCCGTATCCCAGCGCCGCCGCCGACGGCTCGTCAATCAGACGGAAACGCGGCATGCCGGCGGTTTCGGCCACTTCGGACAGCCAGTCTTCGTAGTGCTCGAACGATTCGACGGGGACCGTCAGCGCGATCTCCTCGTCGGCAATGTCCAACTCCTCGCGCGCAAACAGCAACACCCCGGTGAGAAAATCCCGGCCTGCGTCAAACGGCGAAATCTGCCGGCCGTCCAGGCGCAGCTTGATCGGGCTGCGGTTGGCGATGTAACGCTTCATCCAGCGAAAGGTGTGCGGCGCGTGGTAGAGGTTCTGCTGCAAGACCTGCGCTCCGATCCAACGCCGGCGGTCGGGCATGTAGTGAATGAGCGAGGGCACCACCGAAATTTGCTCGCCTTCTCCGTTGAGAAGCACGCCGTAATCGGGGATATGCAACGGCGTTCCATCTCCACGGGTCTCGTCCCACACAGCCACCACAGTATTGGAAGTTCCAAAATCAACAGCTAAACGTCCGGCCATACCCACTCCACACCATAAAAACTATGTAACTGTACAGGTGCAACGCACTTCTTACGCTTGCAAAGATGCCGGTCATAACGCAGAAGTCGTCATTCATCTGCTGCCCAAGTGCGTCGCACCTTGACCTGTATCGATAAAAAACTATGCCCATTTTTACCGTTACCGCGTCGGCGATTCCGGCTAACGGCTAACAGCCAATGGCTAAAAGCTATTGTCGAAAAAACAGTAGCGTCTCATCTCATCCCTGATCCACGCCGGCCTTCTGTAGAATTTTCCCACGATAAGAGATCCCCGCAAGTCGCACCGTCACACTCTGCCCCGGCTCAGGCGCGGCGCCCGAACCCAGGATTTGATGACAGTTGGGATCGAAGGGGACGCTTTCGCCGGGGGTGTCCTCGATCGTCAAACCGTACTCCTCCAACGCGCGGACGATGCGCCGCGCCACCGTCCACACGTCACGCGCCTGAACCGGCTTGCCCTCGGTCTCCAACAAATACCCCTGCGTGAGAATCTGGGCCACCGGCGCTGCCACCGTCGCCAACCACTGCTCGGTGCGCGTCTGGACCGTCTCTTCCAGCAGCGCGTTGGCGCCCTGCCGCTGCCGCTGCACCTCAGACGTGAGCCGCGCAATCTCCTTCTCGCGCTCGGCCAGCTCCAAACGCAAAGACTGTATCTCGCGCTGCGCCTCCAACTCCGATGCCGGAGCGGGCGATTTTCCCATCCATTGCAGAAATTTATTGAACACAGGGCTCCTTCGGAAATAGTTGAAAGTTGCAAGTTACAAGTTAAAAGTTGAAAGGTGAATTTTATCGCAAATCACGCTTCACGCTTCACGTTTCAAAGTCCGCTTCATGATTCATGATTCATGATTCATGATTCTATCTCAATATCAAACTCCCCTGCCACCATTGAAGGCGGTTCGGCCTCAAGCTCGATGTCGAAGCGGATGCGATGGCGAATGAGCAGAGCCATGCAGGCAATCGCACGGCGCACCGACTCTTCCAGTTTAAGGTTATTGGCGAAAGCGTCAAGTAAGCGCAACGAATGCGGTGCGACCGACACCAGCGGGGTACGCAAGAGCGATGCCACATCCGGGCCGCGCAAATCCCACAGCGAAAACGCCCCGTCCGCATGGCCGATCGCCATGAAGGCTTCGTCCGGCGAAACGCGCACGGCGGTCACTTCCTCCTCCGACACCGACACGCTCTCCAGCAATTGGCGCCTGGCAAGATCGAAAAACCGCACGTCGCCTTCCTGCCCGGCCGTCAAAACACAACCATGCCCATACAAAATTTCGATGCCCAGCACGGCGCGCGCATGGACGCAAAGACGAGTTGCCAATGTCGAGCGCGCAAGAGAGTCCTGATTCCAATACACCACCTCGCCATTGCGCAATCCGGCAAACACCAGACCGCCGCGCACCGGCGGCAACCAGGCCGCACACGTCGGCGCCGCGGAAGTCTGCCTGGCCCATTTACAATGCATGAGGCTAAGGCTGAACAGGCGCACCCAATGCGGATCCAGCACCAAAGCCTGGTGAATGGCCGGCACGGCGCGGGCGGCCCGCGGCCAGTCCGGCAAAGTATGGCGCGCGAACTGCCGCCCAGACGCCACATCCCACTGCGCGATGTCGCCATCGCGTCCGGCAGAAAGAATGGTAGAGCCGGAAACGGCGCTCAGAGCCGTGACCTGGCCCAAATGTTGCCCAAACCGGCGCAGGGTTTGCCCATCCCAACTGTAAATACCCGAAGGCGCTTCAATGCGCTGGGAACGCTCGGCGCACACAAGCGTCCCATTCCCGGCAAAGACGACTTGCCCTACGGAGCGCTCGAAATCGCTCAATACGTGATCGGGTTTCGCCGTCTGGTAATTCCACAGGATCACCTTGCGCGCCCCCGTAGCCACGGCCAGCCACGGATGCTGGGCGCAAAGGCCACATCGTTGATGCGACCCGGCGAGCGCAGCCGCACTTGCAGCAAGGCGCGCGGAATGGCCGCAGACAGCGCCGCCGGGCCCAACGGCAGGCCTTCGCCAAACAACGTTTGCAGTTCGGCAAACAGCGCGCGTTCCGGTTCCGGCGGCTGCCAGCCGGCGTCCACCAATATGGCGAGGATACGCCCGCTCCACGACAGCGCCGTCTTGAAAAACAGTTCCCACAGACGGTTCCAATCCCGAGCGGAGCGCAACATCGCAATCACAAGCTCCAATTCCTCGGACGGCATCGTCGCGACGCTGCGCGAGAAGTCCTGCCCGATCACGGCAGTCAGGAATTCGGAATGTCCCGCAGCGCGCAGTTTGTCCAGGATGCGGCGCCGAACCGGGGCCTTTTCGGTAGTGTAGGCAGCGCGCAACATACGCCGGCTGAAGTCCAGCGCTTCGTAGCGTTCCCATTGCCCGGTCAGGAAAAAGAACAACGCGCGAGACCTGAGATTTTCGGGCGCCACCGCTATCTCAACGGCCAGGTCACGCAGCGGAGGAGAGTCATTCGCAATCAACGCGCGGAACAAAGCCTCGCGGGCCACGGATTTCTCCGGATCGCACAAAATCCTTCCCAGATTCGCCCTGATCACCGGGTCGGAGATAAACTCGGGAGTGTTGCACACCATCAACAACAGCGAGGTCCATTGATAGGGTAAAAAATCGAGACCGTCCAGCACCCCTGTCTTCAAGGCCAGGAGCAAGAGGTCTTCCTCCCGGGACAGGTGGCGCGGCGGAACATCCGGCGGCGGCGAGGCCACGATCAACACCGGGGCGACCTCCTGCTTCCTCTCTTCAGGCAACCGGTTCGCAGCCCATGCCCGAAGAATCCCCCCGATCAACGGCAGACGGTTGTCGCGGAGATGTTCCAGGAAAGCGGTCCGCTTCGACTTTTTTAGCCGAGCTCAATGTCAAACTCCCCCGTCCTGATCGAAAGCACTTCCTCGGTCTCAAGCTCGATGTCGAAACGCATCCGGTGGCGCAGAATCGCAGCAGCATAAGCCGCTGTGCGCCGCACCGGCTCCTTCAGCTTTGAATTGACGGCGAAGGCTTCCAGCACCCCCAGCGCAAGCGGCGGGAGCGACGCCAACGGCATCCCCAAGAGCGACACCGCCTCCGGCCCGCGCAAATCCCACAGCGAACATGAAGCGTCCGCGTGGCCGATCGCCAGAAAAGCTTCGTCCGGCGAGACATGCAAGGAAGTCAGGCCCTTTCCCGACAGCGGCGCCCAGTCTATCTGATCGTACTTGGGGAGGCTCAAGAAGCGCACTTCGCCTTCACGCCCGGCGGTCAGAGCATAGCCGCGCTGCGGCAGCACCTCGATGCCCTGCACGGCGAGGGCGTGGGTGCACAGATCGCGCTCTTTCGTCAGCCGGGACGAGTAGCGCCGGTAAAGGGCCACCGAGCCGTCGCGAAATCCAACGAACAACCGGTTGCTTCCCGCCGGCCCAAATGCGGCGCACGTGGGCGCAGTGGGATGCGCGGCGCGCGTCACCGAGCGCATGCCGGGCAGATCGTAGCCGTGTATCTCACGGTGCAGCAACACCATCGCCATGTCGCCATCCGGCGCAACCCGCACCGCCCGCGGCCAGTCGCGCAAAGTTTGCCGCGCCACCTGCTGCCCGGACGCCGCATCCCACAGCGCCAGGTCGCGGTCGCGCCCGGCGGAAAGAAATGTGGAGCCCGTGACGGCTTCCAAAGCCGTCACCTGTCCCTGATGCTGCCCCATCTGGCGCAACCCGCTTTCATTCCAGGCATAAATCCCCGCAGGCGCGTCCGCTTGATAGGGGCGCTCGGCGCAGACGAGGTCGCCGTCGCGGGTGAAGGCGAGTCGTCCGACGGAGTGCGCAAACCCCTCCAGCACCCGCTCGCACTGCGCGGTCTGGTAATTCCACAGCGCCACCTTGCGCGCCCCCGTGGCCACGCCCAACCACGGGCGCTGCGGCGCGAAGATCACGTCGTTGATGCGTCCCGGCGCGCGCAGATGCGCCTGCAGCAGAAGGCGCGGAAGCTCCTGGGAAAGCGCTTCCGCATCCAGCAGCATTCCGGCCTCCCACAAGGCGCGCAATTCGGCAAACAGAGCGCGCTCCGCTTCCGGCGGCGCCCACGAAGCAGCGCCCGCCAGCATGGCAAGAATGCGCGTGCTCCACGGCAACGTCGTCTCGAAAACCAGCGGCCACAAACGATCCCAGTCCCGATGCGAGCGCAGCATCCCGACCACAAGCTCAAATTCGTCCGCCGCCATCCCGGCGATGCCGGCGGAATCCTGCCCGATGACGCCAGAGAGAAGGTCGGCGTGGCCGGTGAGGCGCAGCCGGTCCAGGATGCGCCGGCGCACCCCGGCGTTTTCGACCAGGTAGGCGGCGCGCAGCAGGCGGTGGTCGAAATCCAGCGTCTCGTAGCGCTCCCACTGCCCGGTGAGGAAGAAGAACAACGCGCGCGCCGTGAGGTCTTCGGGCGCGATGGACTGCTCGACGACGGCGGCGCGCGCCAGGGGGTAATCTTTTTCGATCAATGCGCGACACAACGCTTCGCGGGACTCCGGTTTTTCGAGCGCGCGCAGGGTTTTCTCAAGGGCGCTCCTGACTCTGCGGTCGGGATCGTCGCAGGACGCCAGCAGCGGCGCGATCCACTCCGGGCCGTAGGCTTTCAGAGCGGGCAAGTCACCCACCATCAGGGCGGAGCGCGCCTGATTCTCCATGTTGGGAAGACGCACCCAGTCCGGCTGTTGCGGCGACAAAACCCAATCGGTAAGCGCGTCGAAGCGTCGCAGGCCGGGAATTCCCTCCTCCCCGGCGTGATGAATCAGCCGCTCCATGTTGGCCCAGATCATATCGCGCACGGACGGGTCGGCAGCGCCGGCCAGCGCGCGCATCAGCGCTTGCACCGCTTCAGGCGAACCGTCCTCGATCAACGCCGCCACGGCCTCCAGACGGACGGCCCCGCCGATCCACGGCCAGCGATTATGGAGAAGCCGCTCCAAAACGGCAATGACCCGGCGCTTAAAGCTCAATATCGAACTCCCCGATGATGAAAGGAGCCGTGTCAACCTCAATGTCAAACCGGATGCGGTGGCGCAGCAGCAGAGCGATGTACGCCAGGGTATGGCGCAGCGACGCCTCCAGGTCAGAGCGCCGGGAGAAGGTATCCAGCGTCCCCAACGAAAACGGGGAGAGGGAGATCAACGGCGAGCGGAGGATCGCTGCAAGATCCGGCCCGCGCAAATCCCAGAGCGTGAACTCGCCGGCGGCGCCTCCAACCGCCAGAAAGTCTTCGTCCGGCGAAACGCTCAACGAAATCAGGTCGTTTTCCAACAACGACACGGCATCTATCTGATCGCGCTTGACGAGGTCGAAAAAACGCGCGTCGCCTTCGCGCCCGGCGGTCAGGATGTAGCCGCGCTTCGGCAGCGTTTCGATGCCCTGCGCGGACAGCTGATGCGTGCACAGATCGCGCTCCTTGTGCGGCCAGGGCGTCCCCCGGCGATAGAACGTCACCGACCCATCGCGGCGCCCCACGATCAGAAAAGTGTTCCCCTCCGTCGCAAAGGCCCCACAGGTGGGCGGCGCCGGCTGGGCGGCGCGCGATACCATGCGCATGTCGGCCAGATCGAGACATTGCATTTCACGAGCAAACAGCAGCATCACCAGCTTGCCATCCGGCGCCACCCGCGCCCCCCGCGGCCAGTCGCCCAAAGGGTAACGCATGGTCTGCTGCCCGGCAGCCGCATCCCACAGCGCGATGTCGCCGTCGCGCCCGGCAGAAAGCGCCGTAGACCCGGCAACGGCCGCCAAAGCCGTCACCGGCCCCTGATGCTGTCCCATCCGGCGCAGCTCCTCCCCATCCCAGGCGTAGACGCCGGAAGCCGCCCGCAGGCTGACGGCGCGCTCGGCGCACACAAGATTGCCATCGCGGGCGAAGGCAAGTCGTCCGACAGGACTCGCGAATCCCGCCAGCTCGCGCTCGCGCTGCATCGTCTGATAATTCCACAGAATCACCTTGCCCTTTCCTGTGGCAATAGCCAGCCACGGGCGATCCGGCGCGAAGGCGAGCGCGCCGGCGCGCCCCCGCACGCGCAACCGTCCCCGCAAAAGAGCCCGTGGGAACTCCTGGGGAAACGCGGCGGAGTCCAACAACAAACCGGCGCCCAGCAACGCCTGCAATTCCGCATACAGCGCGCGCTCGTGCTCCGGCGGCTCCCATCCTACACTCTGCAGAATTTTGAGAAGGTGCGCACTGCGCACCACCGTTGTTTCGACGGCCAACTGCCACAAACGTCCCCACTCCCGATGCGATTGCAGCATGCCGACCGCAAACTCATACTCATCGTCCGTCATGTCGGCCACGCGGCTGGCGGACTCCCGCCCGATTACCACCGGGATCAACTCGGCGCGCCCGGTCGCGCGCAATTTCTCGCGGATGCGCCGCTGCACGTCGGCCTTCTCGGCCAGGTAAGCGGCGCTCAACAGGCGTTGATCCAGATCCAGAGCTTCGTAACGCTCCCACTGGTCGGTCATGAAGAAGAACAACGCGCGCGCCGCAGGGTCGCTGGGGAAAATGGCCCGCTTCACGACAACGTCGCGCGCCAGGGGATAATCCTTCTCGACCAGCTTGCGGCACAGCCCCTCGCAAAGGGCTGCCCCCTCCAGGCGATCGAGAACCTTCCCGGCGTTGGCCCTGACCTTGCGGTCGGGCTCGTTGCTGACCTCCAACAGCGACCAGAGCCAGTGGGGGTTGGCGGGGTCGAAATAGCTCAGATTGCCGGATTTCAACGCATCGCGGACCAGGTCGAGCGAATTGGTCAGGGTTTGCCAGCCACGCCGCCCGTACGCGTCCAGTTCGGCCAGGATTTCAGAGCGCGTGGGGGCGGGCACGTCGCGGTTGCGGAGGCCGTGCTCGGTCTTCATGGTCACCACCTGGTGCGCGTTCACACGTCCGGCTATCGTGTACCGCTTCACGTCCTCCGGATGGCCGGCCTCATACGCCTTGATAATCACATGGTACATGGCCGGATCGTTGACCTGCAACAGCGCCGCCAGCGCCGCCGGGGAGCCATCCTGGATCAACCGCACCAACGCTTCTCGCCGGATCTCCTCGCCGACCCACGGCAGACGGTTATCCAGAAGGCGCGCCCAAAAAGCGACTTTCGACAGGTCAGGCGATTTCAATGTCAAACTCTCCGGCCATAATGGAAGGAGTTTCGACGTCGAGCTCGATGTCAAAGCGCCCGCGATGGCGCACGACGTTGGCCGCGTACGTCACAGTGCGGCGCGACGGCTCCTCCAGTTTGGAGTTACCGGCAAAGGCGTCGAGCAATCCCAGCGAGGCCAGGGAAAGAGAAGCCAGCGGCGCGTTCAAGAGGGCCGCCACCGACGGCCCGCGCAAATCCCACAGCGAGAACGAAGCGAAACCGTTGCCGATGGCCATAAACGATTCATCCGGCGAGACGTGCAGACTGGTGATGCTCCCCAACGGCGCCGGCGCCTCGGCCACCTCCACGCGGCTGGTCAGATCGCGGAAGCGCACGATGCCGTCCTGGGCGGCGACCAGGAAATACCCGCGCTGCGGCAACACCTCAAGGCACAGAACGCGCGGCCCTGCATTCACCAAAACCGCGCTCTCCCGCATCCAGTTCGCCCCCTGCCGGCTGAAAACCGACAGACGCCCGCTGTACTGCCCGACGATCACCTCTTGCTCGGAAAGAAGGGCGGCGCAAACCGGCGACGATTTGAGCATACCCTGCGCAATGACGGACATATCGGCGAGGTTCAGCCACAGCGCCACCCGTTGCATCAACACCAGGGCGGCGTTGGCGCGCGGATCGGCCCGCGCCACCCGCGGCCAATCCGGCAGGGTGTGACGCGACAACGGCTGCCCCGACGCCACATCCCACAGCGCGATGTCGCGGTCGCGCCCGGCAGAGAGCGCGACGGATCCCGACACAGGCTCCAGCGCCGTCACCTGTCCCTGATGCAACCCCAGTTTGCGCAGAGCATCGCCGTTCCACCCGTAGATGCCGGTGAGCGCCGCCCGCTGGTTGGAGCGCTCGGAGCAGACGAGATTGCCGTCTTGGGTGAAAGTGACGTGCCCGACGGAATGCTCGAAGCCGCGTAGCACCCGCTCGCGCTGCGCCGTCTGGTAATTCCACAGCGCCACTTTGCGCGCGCCCGTACCGACGGCCAACAGCGGGCGCTGCGGCGCGAAAGCCACGTCGTTGATGCGGCCCGGCGCCGTCAGATGCGCCTGCAAGATCGCGAAGGGGAAGCCGTTGGACAACGCTTCTTGGGTCATCAACAGTCCGGCTTCGCGCAACGCCCACAGCCCGGCGAGCAATTCTCGCTCCCCTTCCGCCGGCTGCCACCCTGCGCCCATCAGGATTTCAAGAATGCGCACGCTCCACAGCAAGGACGTCTCGAAGGCCATGCGCCACAAGCGCTCCCAGTTCTGATACGAGCGCAACATCCCGACCACGAACTCAAGCTCATCGGGCGTCATAGCGGCGACACGGCTGACCGCATCCTGCCCGACGACCACCGTGAGGAATTCGGCGCGACCGGTGAGGCGCAGTTTCTCGCGGACGCGCTGGCGCACCGTCGCGTCCGCGCTCTCGTAGGCGGCGCGCAGCAAGCGCTGATCGAAGTCCAGCGCGTCGTAACGATCCCACTGATCGGTCACAAAGAAGAACAATGCACGCATGGCGGGGTCTTCGGGGGCCATGCCCTTCTCGATGGCGATGGCGCGCGCTACCGGGAAATCCTTCTCGATCAGGAGGCGGCAGAGGGCATCGCGGGCCTCCGCATTCTGCAAATTGCGCAGGACTTCCTGGAGATTGAGGCGAATATCGGGGTCGAAATCGTCGCAGGCCAGCAACAGCGGGCCGATCATCGCGGCGTTGGCAAACTTCAGCGGGTCCAACAGTCCCACCTTCAGAATGCTCAACGCGCGCACTTCCGGGGGACCGCCGGCAATCCACTGCTTTTGCACCAACAAGGCGTCCAACGCGGGATGACGCAGCTCGTACCAGACCCGGCAGACGGCGTCCACGGCCTCAAGCGTGTCCACCTGCGACACAAAAGCGCGCGCCATCTCGCGCAGCTTCGCGTCGGGGCTCTGGGCGCCGGCCCGCGCCAGCGCAGCGACGGCCTCCGGCGAGCCGTCCGCGATCAGCGCAGCCGCAGCGTTCCGGCGGATGAGGCCGCCCACCAGCGGCAGGCGGCTCTCCAGACGGCGCTCCAGTTTGGCGATCTCTTCAGCCTTCGATTTCGATGTCAAATTCACCTGCCTCAATGCGACGCGGGGCATCATCAACCTCAATGTCGAAGCGATGGCGCCAGTGCAACAGCGCCAACGTATAACGCAGCCACGCCTCGCCGGCGCGGGTCAGCGCCTCGTCATGGAGCATGGCTTCAATCCATTCGATGTCGTGCAACGCGATCCGGTTCAACGGCAACGCGCGCAACAGCGCCGGGCCCAATTGCCACAGGACGACCTTGCCGTCCCAATCGGAGGTCGCGAGGGTGAGTGTTTCGGGCGCCAACAAAAAATCGCTGATAACGTTGGAATACCCTTGAATGGGCGTAAGCAATTCGCAACGCGCGAGATCCCACAGGCGGGCCGACTGGTACATTCCCCCCGTGAGCAAGAACCGTCCCGAAGCGTCCAAAACCATACGCCCCACATCGTTCGAGTGCCGGAACAGCTCCTTGCGATGCCGCCCGGCGGGCATGTCCCACAGATGAACGTAGTTATCGCGTCCGCCGCTGATCAAAGTCCGGTCGTCAGGCGTCCAGAGTAAACTGAGCACCGCTTCGCCATGGCGGGGCAAGGTGGCCGCACGCGACCAGGAGCCGACGCGCCAGAGGTCAATGTCGCCCGCGGTCGTCAGCGTCGCCCCGTCGGTTCGATTGTCCGTGATGACCTGTGAATTGCCGACGGCCAACATGCGCCCGTCGTGTGAGAAAGCGATACCGGCGTCGTTGGATCCGGGCATGAAGCGCGAACCCTCGTCCGTGAGAAGGCGCCCCACCCACGCAAAAGGGACGCGCGACATGCTACAAGCCAGCCACTCGCTATCCCGGCTCAGCGCAAGCTTCGCCACCGGCGAGGGGTCGCCCGTCTTGTGCGTGGCGACGACGGCGAGATCGGGCAAGGACCAGGTGAACACCATCCCGTCGTACCCGCCGCTCACTGCAAAACGCCGGGAGGGCGTCACGCGCAAAGCAGTGACCGCGCCCTGATGCGCGTCAACGTCGGATACCTGCCGCTGATCGGCCACATCCCACAAACTGAGCCGTCCGGACAGATCGCCGGTCAGCAGAAATTGCCCGTCGGAAGTCAACGCCAACGTCGTCACCGGGTCGCCGCTGCCGTTGAGCGCCCCCAGATCGCGCCCCGACGGCAGTTCCCACAACCGCACCATCCCATCCGAGCCGCCGCTGAACAGGGTCCGGGCGTCCGGACTGAGGGCCAACGTCAAAGCCCGGCCCGAATGGGCGACGATAGACTTCTGCGCTTTCACGGCGTCGCCCCAGGAAGGCGGCTCACCCTCACAGCGGGCGGCCAGGTTGGCGATCTCGACCAAAACGTCGCGATTCGGAGAATCGGAGGGGGGCCACTTGGCTCGCCGCAACAGCTCCATGCTGCGAACGCTCCACAACAACGGCGCCGTCTGCGCCAGTTGCCACAGTTCGTCGTAGCGGCGCGATTGAAAGAGCAACAGCAGCGCGGACTTCCATTCCACGTCGCTCATCTCGGCGAGACGTCGTCCCTGCTGCCCGCCGGACGCCGCCTCGACCCAACCGACGCGCCCCACGCGCCGCGCCAGAGCCGCGACCCGCTCGCGAACCGACGGCGCGAGCGAATCGTAGGCGGCGCGCAGCAGGCGGCCATCGAAATCCAGCGTTTCGTAGGCTTCCCACTGTTCGGTGAGGAAATAGAACAACGCGCGGAGTTGCGGATCCTGGGGGAAATAACCGGCAGACAGTATGAAACGGAGCGCCGCCGGGTGATCGTACTGGATTACCAGCTGGCAGAGCGCCTCGCGAGCAGCAAGGGAAAGGCGCGCCAACGCGCGCAATAACGAGAAAATCTCACCGGACACCCGTCCCGCCCCGGATGCCTCTTGGACCAACAGCCCAATGGCCGGCAGCGAATTGTCCCTGAGCAGCGCCAGGACTGCCTTACGCCGCTGGCGTGGCCCCGACCAGGGCCAGGGAGAGCGCAATTGGCGGCGCAGCTTGTCGAGATTCATCAGCCCGACCCGAAGGCTACGCGACCCGCCGCAGCGTCAAATGAATCTGTTCCTGATCCTCGGTCGCACCGACCAGATCAAACCCCTGCTCCACCAGCGTCGCCAGGGTGGCGTGGTAAGCGTAACGACGCGCCAGCGACGCCAGCCAGCTCTCGGAATAACGCCTGCGGTCAAACTCCGAGATGATGGCCTGAAACGTCTCATCCGGCTGCCGGCAAAAGCCGATGTCGTTGCTGGCTTTTCCGATGTATTGGCGCCGGATGATAACCTCCGCCGTCTGGGGACGCGGTTTCCCATGCCAATCCAGCAAAGGTTGAGGTTGCGCGTGCACTTCCACCGCCGTAAACCCGACGTCCGCCAACGCCTTGACCAGGGCGACAACAGCCACAAATTGCGTCTTCATCACCGTATAATGCGACATCTGCCTATCCTTTCTGAAAAAGCCACTCCCACTGCTGATAACTTTCCGGGAACGAAGCCAGCTGCGCCCGCCCCTCGCTCACCCACTGCCGCAACGCCGCCACCGACTCGCGCTGCGAAACGGAGAGCGGCACCAACTGCTGCATGGCTTTCAAGATGTCATCCGTCGTGAATTCACGGTTTTCGTTGAAGCCAAAGTACATCGCGTCAATGATCGCCTGCTCGATCTCGGCGCCGACATAGCCATCAGCGGTCTTCGCCAGGCGCGGAACGTCATAATCTTGAGGAAGGCGGTTGCGTTTACGAATGTGAACGGTGAGGATTTCCTCGCGCTCCTGCAAATTAGGCAAGTCGAGAAAAAAGACCTCGTCGAAGCGGCCCTTGCGCAGCAACTCCGGCGGCATGCTGGAAATGTCGTTGGCCGTGGCGACCACAAAGCACGGGGCCTGCTTTTCCTGCATCCACGTCAGAATGGTGCCGAAAACGCGCGTGCTCGCGCCGCTGTCGCTCACGCCGTGCGCCAGCGCCTTCTCCATTTCGTCAATCCAGACCACACAGGGCGCGACCGTCTCGGCGACGTGCAAGGCGCGCCGCGTCCGCTCCTCCGACTCGCCGACCAGCCCGCCGAACAGCGCGCCGACGTCCATCCGCAGCAACGGCAGGCGCCACAACCCGCCGATCATCTTCGCCGTGAGACTCTTGCCGGTGCCGGGAATTCCCAGCAGCGCGATGCCCTTCGGCGCCGGTAGCCCGTAATCGCGGGCCTCCTGGGTGAACGCGCGCTCCCGCAGCCGCAACCACGCCTTGAGCGCCCCCAGCCCGCCGACGTCATCGGAGGTCTCGGTGATGGCAAAGAATTCCAGCGCCTCACTCTCACGAATGATCTGTTTCTTTTCCTCGGTGACGAGATCAATATCCCGGTCGTCCAACACGCCATCGCGGACGACGGCCTTGGCGAACACCCGCTGCGCCTGGGCTACGGTCAACCCCAACGCCGCCTGCACCAGTTTCTCGCGGCCCAGGGAAGTCAGGCGCACCTTCACGCCCGGCATCGCCGTCAACTGGTTCAGCACCCCCGACAAATCAGCAGCGTCCGGCAGCGCAAAATCAATCACCACGCTTTCGTCACGCAGTTCATCAGGGAGCTTGGCCGTAGGCGTGGTCACAATGATCGAACGGCGCGTCGTCTTGAGCTGGTGGGCGACGTTGCGCAGTTTACGTTTGACGCGAGGGTCGCGCCAGAACTCGTGGAAATCCTTGAGGACAAAGACCGCGTTTTCGTTTTTGTCCTGAAGTACCTGTTCGAGGGCTGTCAACGGGTCGCGGGCAGCGGCAGGGCCGCCCGATTTGGCTGCCGGAGCAGTGAACCCATCCCCCACATCCCAGGCCAGACAAGGTCGCGCACTGCGCTCGCAGATACCCTGGATCAACTGCAAAGCGCGCTCCTCCTCCAACGTCACCAACACAATCAGAGTGAACCGCGCGCGCAAATAAACGTCAAGCCGTTCTTCAAAATCCATCGAACCTCCTGCAAAGAGCGAGTCAGCGAATTACAAATTACAAATTACAAATTACAAATTACGGATTTCACGTTTCACGACTTCACTCGATCCAGCGTTTGCCGGTTCATCACCCACATCGCCAGGGCCGGGATCAGGATCGCGCCGAAGAAGGCCAGCAGAAAGGAGTTGACGTTGGCGGAGAGGGCGCCGACTACGGCGTAGACGGCGGAAATCCCCAGGTTGGACAGCGTCACGAGCAAAATGAAACGCCACCACGGCATATGACTGATCCCCGCGAACAGCACCGACGCCTCGGCCAACATCGGCACCGGGCGGGAGACCAGAACGGCCCAGTCTCCGTACCGCCGGCTCAGCTTCTCCAGCCGGTCCAGCTCGTTCACGCCGACGAAACGCTCCGCCGCCGGGCGGCCAAATTTCGCGCCCACCCAAAAACCGATCACGCAACTGATGGTCATCCCCAGCCAGGAGGTCAACATCCCCGGCAGGAGGCCCAGAAGGCCACCGGCGGCAGTACTGACCAGACTGGAGGGCACCGGCACAAAGATGTCGCTCGCCAGCAAGCCGCCCAGAACCAGAGCCACCATCCCCTTGTGCACCGCCATCGTCGCGACGAAATGTTCCGTCCACACCTCGATCTGGTCCCCAAAGAGCATAAAGGGGATCAAGATGATGGCAAAAACGGCTATAAAAAGCAGGGACCAACGCATCGTCGGATTGGAAACCATGGGACCTCCTCGGCAAATGGCTTTACGCCATTATACCCACCTTCCACAAGAATAGCTACTTGCCCAAACGGGATTCTCCTGCTAAACTGCCGGAGTCGTTGTGCAAACCATCTTTGGAGGAAAACCATGCAGACGTGGATTCAGCAAGTGCCCTTGATGCAACGAGGGTACCACCAGGAGCTTATGGACAAAGTGACGGCCATGCGCGCCGGGGCGACCATCTACCCCTCGGACGATCGGGTCTTCTACGCGCTTGAAATCACACCCTTCGACAAAGTGCAGGTAGTTCTCGTGGGGCAAGACCCCTATCACGGACCGGGGCAGGCCAACGGGCTGGCGTTCTCGGTGCCGGCGGGCGTCGCCGCGCCGCCTTCACTGCGCAATATTTTCAAAGAAATCCAGGACGACGTGTATCCTGGCAAACCTCAGAAATTTTCCAACGACCTGACCCGCTGGGCGCAGCAGGGTGTGCTGTTGCTCAACGCTTCGCTCACCGTAGAAGCGCAAAAGCCCGCCTCGCACAAAGACCTGGGCTGGCAAAAACTGACCGACCAGATCATCGAGCGGCTCAACCTGGGACGCGAGCACCTCGTCTTCATCCTCTGGGGACGCCACGCGCAGGCCAAGCGCGATCGCATCAATCCCAAGCGCCACCTCATCCTGGAAGCCGCCCACCCCTCGCCGCTGTCGGCCAACCAGGGTTTTTTCGGCTGCAAACATTTCTCCAAAGCCAACGCCTATCTGGCGGCAAACGGCGGCACGCCGATCGTCTGGTAAAAAAGGTGTTTTTTCGTGCGGGAGT
>DAOUFX010000476.1:0-5468 GCA_034429675.1 Anaerolineae bacterium
CAACCCAAGTTGCTACCCAACTGCGGAGGGCATTTTCGGACACGGACGACACGGACTCCACGGATGGGAAAAAGAAAAAGGGCCGTGTTTTCTGTGTTCATCCGTGTCCGAAGTTCTTAACCCGGCAACAGGTGGCAACTTGAGTTATACAATTGACGGAAGAATGAAAATGCTTCACGCAAAACTGGCCGGAGAACTCAATGCCCACCCATCTCTACCTCGCCCCCGCCGCCGGCGGGAAAACCACCTATCTCGTGGCGCAGGCCCGCGCCCTGAGCGCGGGCCTCGCTGCCACCCCGCGCGTCGTCGTGCCCACACAATTGCAGGCCCGCGCCTGGCAACGCCGCCTGGCCGAGAGCGGCGGCGCGCTCGGCGTGCGCGCCGGCACCTTCGACGCGCTCTACCGCGACGTCCTGCGCGCCGCCGGCGAAGTCTACGTCCTGCTCACCGAGCCGATCCAGTACCGCCTGCTGCGCGCGCTCATCGAAACCGCCCCCCCTTGCCTGCTACGCCCCGCTCCGCGCGCGGCCCGGCTTCGCGCAGGTCGTCCAGGGCCTCGTGCGCGAACTCAAGGCCGGCGGCGTCCACCCCGACGCTTTCAGCCGGGCGATCCGGGCAATGGGCGGCGAACCCCGTCTGCTCGAATTGGCCGATCTCTACACGGCTTACCAGGAGCAGCTGCAACCAGCGGGCTGGGCCGACTTCGCCGGGTTGGGCTGGCTGGCAGTAGGAGCGTTGGCCCGCCATCTCGACGTGGGTCGCGATTGGTCGCACCTGATCGTGGACGGCTTCGATGACCTGACCTCGGTGCAGGTAGCGGTGCTCCGCCATCTCTCCGGGCGCGTGGGCGAGCTGGTCATCACGCTCACCGGCAATCCCGAAGGCACAGAGCGGCGGCTGGCGCAGTCGCGCTTCAATCGCGCGCGCAAAAGTCTGGAAGCGGCATTGAAGATCACGGCGCTGCTGGCCCGCAACATCGAACCGTATCGCCCCTTCATCCGCCAGACCGACCTTCCCGGAAGCTGACTATAGCCAGTCATGACGCCTTACGGAACCAGCTTCCGGGAAGGTGTACGTTGAAAGTTGTAGTTTTACAAACCCTAAGCGATCAAATTGGCGCATCGGATGCGTACCACCAGCAATTGCTCTTGAGAATTCCAGGGAATTGTTGTAAAATATGTAAAATACATATTTTGCAATAAGGAGAATCCTATGACGATCGTACAAAGAGTCAGTCGAACGGACCTGGCCCGCAACACGCGGCGGGTGCTCAGCGATGTGCAACGCGGACGGACGGCATTGATCGAAAGCCATGGAGAACCGGAAGCGGCGTTACTGGATATTGTGGATTACCGCATTCTCCGAGCGGTGATGCGATATTATGCCGAATTGCCGGACATTGACCCGGAGGCCGGGTTATCGGAGGCGGCGGTGCAGACGCTGAGCGATCCCGATGTGCGTTACACCCTGATCTTTGCGCATTACCTTGCCGGGAGTATCAGCCTGGCGCGAGCAGCGGAACTGTTGGCCATGCCCTGGTTGGAGTTGCGCACGCGCTGTCTACGGCTTGATGTGCCACTACGCACCTCGCCTGAGGCTGCCGCCGGGGCTTCCGACGATGTTGCCGCCATTGCAACGTGGTGAAAGCGGCGTATGGTCAAACCCATCCTCTTAGATAATACGGTGCTTTCCAATTTAGCCCTGGTAGGGCAGATGGACCTGGTCTTCCACTTGTGGCCAGAACAAGCATGTACGACGCCGGCTGTGTTGCGCGAATATGAAGTCGCGGCGCAAGCTGGATGGTTGCCTCCTCATGCCTGGAGTGACTTAACCGTAGTCGAGTTGACGCCACAAGAAACCGACGTCACCGCGACATTCTCTTCTCGTTTGGGGCGCGGCGAGCGTAGTTGCCTGGCTGCGGCGCACTCGCGAGAGGGTTTGTTAGCCAGCGATGACGCCGACACTCGAAACGCGGCGCGACGGTTGGGGATTCCGGTTTCGGGGACGTTAGGCATTCTCGCCCTGGCCGTGCGCCGCGAGCTGTTGACCCTGACCCAAGCCAATGCGCTGTTGGCCGATATGATCGCTGCGGGATACCGCTCGCCCCTGAGAAAATTGGATGGGTTGGTGTGAGGTTTCACACATTGGGCTGATGGTATGGAGATCAAGCCATGGACAACAATGAAATGCCCACCCACCTCTACCTCGCCCCCGCCGCCGGCGGGAAAACCACCTATCTCGTGGCGCAGGCCCGCGCCCTGAGCGCGAACCTGGCCGCGACGCCGCGCGTGGTCGTCCCGACGCAATTGCAGGCGCGCGCCTGGCAACGCCGCCTGGCCGAGAGCGGCGGCGCGCTCGGCGTGCGCGTGGGCACGTTCGATGTGCTCTACCGCGACATCCTGCGCGCCGCCGGCGAAGTCTACGTCCTGCTCACCGAGCCGATCCAGTACCGCCTGCTGCGCGCGCTCATCGAAACCGCCCCCCTTGCCTGCTACGCCCCGCTCCGCGCGCGGCCCGGCTTCGCGCAGGTCGTCCGGGGCCTCGTGCGCGAACTCAAGGCCGGCGGCGTCCACCCCGACGCTTTCACGCACGCCATCCGGGCAATGGGCGGCGAACCCCGTCTGCTCGAATTGGCCGATCTCTACACGGCCTACCAGGAACGGCTGCAACCAGCGGGTTGGGCCGACTTCGCCGGGTTGGGCTGGCTGGCAGTAGGAGCGTTGACCCGCCACCCCGACGTGGGCCGCGATTGGTCGCACCTGTTCGTGGACGGCTTCGATGACCTGACCTCGGTGCAGGTAGCGGCGCTCCGCCATCTCTCCGGGCGCGTGGGCGAGCTGGTCATCACGCTCACCGGCAATCCCGAAGGCGTAGAGCGGCGGCTGGCGCAATCGCGCTTCAATCGCACACGCAAAAGTCTGGAAGCGGCATTGAAGATCACGGCGCTCCCGCTCCCCGCCGTCGCCCCGGCGCAGCGCGCCGCTGCCCTGGCGCACCTGGAAGCCACGCTCTTCACGGGCGCCGCCGGACAGCTTCCCGCCGGTGACGCCGTCACCCTCATCGCCGCGCCCGACCGCGAAGCCGAGGTGCGCGCTGCGCTGCGCTGGCTCAAGACGCGCATCGTCCACCAGCGCCTGCGCCTGGACGACGCGGCGCTGCTGGCCCGCAACATCGAACCGTACCGCCCCTTCATCCGCCAGATTGCGGACGAGTTTGGTATCCCCGTGCACATCCTGGATGGCCAACCGCTGCGCGAAAATCCGGCCATCGCGGCGCTGCTCGATCTGCTGCGCTTGAACCTGCCCGGCGCAGCGGACAGCGCCTTCCCCTGGCGGCTGACCCTGGCCGCGTGGCGGTCGCCGTACTGCGACTGGACGCCGTGGGGCATAGTCCCGGAAGCCGCCGAGAGCCTGGAGCAACTGGCGCGCTGGGGGCGCGTGGTGGCCGGGTTGGCGCAATGGGAAGAGGCCTTCGCCCTGGTCGAGGCCGCCGCGCCGCAGGAAGCGCCGGACGGCGAAGATACCATTCCCGCCGGCGTCCCCACCGGCGCGGACGCGGCGACGCTGCACGCGACCTTCCGCCGCTTTGTGGCGCGCGTCACCCCGCCGGAGGGGGCGCGACCCTACCGCGAGTTCGTCGCCTGGCTGGAGGCTCTCATCGGCGATGACCGCAACGGCGACGAAACGCCGCCGGAAGATTCCAACGACCTGGGTGTGGTGCGTTGCGTGGACGCCGGCCCGCCGGAGTTGGTCGAGCGCGACCGGGCCGCCCTCAACGCGCTCAAAGACATCCTGCGCGGGTTGGTGTGGGCCGAAGCCGCCGTGGGCGGCGCGCCCGTCCCGTTTCCTACGTTCCTGACCGACCTGACCGGCGCGGTGGACGCGGCGGCGTATCGTCTGCCCCTGCCCGCCGGTCACGCCGCGCTGCTGGTAGCCGACGTGACGCAGGCGCGCGGCGTCCCCTTCCACACGGTCGCCGTGCTGGGACTGGCCGAAGGCGAGTTCCCGGCGGCCCTGGCCGAAGACCCCTTCCTGCGCGACGCCGACCGGAAGCGGCTGCGGGAGGAGTTCGGATTGGCTCTGTCGCCCTCGCCGGACAGCTCCGAAGCCGAATACTTCTACGAAGCCGTCACCCGCCCGCGCGCCGCGCTGCTGCTCACCCGCCCGCGCATTGCCGACAACGGCGCGCCGTGGCAGGCGTCGCCCTACTGGGACGAGGTGCGCCGCCGCGTCGCCGTGACGCCGGCGCGCTTGACCAGTCACAGCTACCCCGCGCCGGATGAAGCCGCCTCGTGGGAAGAATTGATCCTGGGGATGGGCGCCCAATCTGCCGCCGACCGGTCGGCGTTGGCGCAGCGCCATCCGGCGGCGCACGCCATCCTGACGCGGGCCACAGCGGTGCTGGAGCAGCGGGTGCGGAGCGCCGAACCCGGCGCTCACGACGGCGACCTGACTCTTGCCGGATCAACGTTCGCAGCGCGGTTTGGTCCGGCGCACACCTGGAGCGCCAGCCGTCTGGAAAGCTACCGGAACTGCCCCTTTCAGTTTTTCATCGGCAGTGTGCTGCGGCTGGCGCCGCGCGTCCGGCCGGTCGCCGGGTTGGATGCGGCGCAGTTGGGCACGCTCTACCACGCAATTTTCGAGCGCGTCTACCGGGCGGCAGACGATCCTGCCGATCTGGCGCAATTGCTGGCGGCGTTGCCCGGCGTCATCGCGCCGCTGCTGGACGCAGCCCCGCGCCAACAGCAGTTCCGCCCGACGGCTTGGTGGGTGCAGACCCGCGCCGAAATCGCCGAGAACGTGCGCCGCTCGCTGATTGCACTGAACGGCCTGCGGGAGGACTTCGTCCCGCGTGAGCACGAGGCGCCATTCGGGCTGGCCGGACGCCCGCCCCTGGTCGTGCGAGACGGCGCCGACAGCTTCCGCCTGCGCGGGCTGATTGATCGCGTGGACGGCGCGCCGGACGGCCGCGTGCGCATCGTGGACTACAAGACCGGCGGGCGGGGCGACTTCACGCTGCCCAACGTCAAAAAAGGCAAAAAGCTCCAATTGCCGCTCTACGCCCTGGCCGCGCAAGAGGCGCTAAATTTGGGGCAAGTGACCGACGGTTTCTACTGGCACATCCGCGCCGCCGAAGCCAGCAGCTTCACCCTGGCAAAGTTCGCCGATCCCGACGCGGACCTGTCCGGCCCAACCGGCGCCATGCGCAGCGCCGTCGCCCACGCCTGGGAAGCCGTGCGCGGCGCGCGTCAAGGGCATTTCGTCCCCGATCCGCCCGACGGCGGCTGCCCCGACTACTGCCCGGCGGCAACCTTCTGCTGGCAGTACCGGCGGAAAGCGTGGTGAAGCGGGTGAGCGGGTCAGCGGGTGAGCGAATTACAAATTGATTAGTGTCTTAAAGTATTCGCCGCGCCTGATGCCAAGACGTCCCCCCCTTAGTCCCCCCCAACGGGGGGGAATGCGCGCGAT
>DAOUFX010000477.1:0-17702 GCA_034429675.1 Anaerolineae bacterium
TGGGGGCGGGCTCCACCCACACCCCCAGATTTTGAGAAGATACTTCAAACGGAAATTCATTCAACAGGAAAGGGATTCAATGAAAACAAAGTTCTGCTCTCTCATCTCCATTGGTTTATTTGCCGGTCTGCTTGCAGCGTGTGGCCGGCCCGCGACGTCGCCCGCCACCCCGGCGCCGGCCACTCAGACGCCACCGGCGCGCACCGAATTGGTTTTGGCGATCGGCGGGGAAAGCGCCGAGGGCTACGATCCCACCGCCGGTTGGGGGCGCTACGGTTCACCGCTGTTTCAGAGCACGTTGCTGGCGCGCGACAACGATCTCAACATCGCGCTCGATCTGGCCGAAAGTTATCAGGTCAGCGCGGACGGTCTGGTGTGGACGGTGAAAATTCGCCCCGGCGTCAAATTCTCCGATGGGCAGCCGCTCACGGCTGAAGATGTGGCCTACACGTTCAACACCGCCGCCGGCAGCGGCAGTGTGGTGGATTTGACGCAGCTCGAATCGGCGACGGCGCTCGATGATCTGACGGTGGAGCTGCGCCTCAAGCAGCCGCAAAGTACGTTTATCAATCGCCTGATCACGCTTGGTATCGTCCCGCAGCACGCTTATGGCGCCGATTACGCCCGCCATCCCATCGGCTCCGGCCCTTACAAGCTGGTGCAGTGGGACGAGGGGCAACAGTTGATCGTCGAGGCCAACCCTTATTACTACGGCGTCCAACCGTATTTTCAGAAGTTGACCTTCTTGTTCCTTGCCGAAGACGCCGCTTTTGCCGCCGCCCAGGCCGGGGAGGTTCAGGTGGTAGCGGTGCCGCCGGCATTAGGGCATCAAACGGTGGCGGGTATGCGCCTTTTGCCCGTTTCCACTGTGGACAACCGGGGCATCATGTTCCCGATGCTGCCGGACAACGGCGATAAGTCCGCCGACGGGTACGCCATCGGCAACGCCGTTACCGCCGACCGTGCCATCCGGCAGGCGATCAACTACGCCGTAGACCGCCAGGCGTTGGTGGCTGGCGTGTTGGAAGGCTTCGGCGCGCCGGCTTACGGCCCGGTGGACGGTCTGCCCTGGTGGGAGCCGACCACGGTTCTGGCCGACAACGATCCCGCCAAAGCCCGGCAAATCCTGGCGGACGGCGGCTGGGCCGACGCCGATTCCGACGGTGTGCTGGACAAAGACGGGCTGCGCGCCGAATTCACCCTGGTCTATCCCGCCGGCGACAGCACGCGCCAGGCGCTGGCGTTGGCTGTGGTGGATATGGTCAAACCGTTGGGGATTCTTATCCAGCCGGAGGGCAAAAGCTGGGATGAGATTCAGACGTTGATGTATAGCGAGGCCATTCTCTTTGGGTGGGGCAGCCACGACCAGACCGAGATGTACAATCTTTATCACAGCACGATGGCGGGGCAGGGCTGGTATAACACCGGCTTCTACAGCAACGCCACGGTGGACGGCTATCTCGACGCAGCGCTTGGCGCCGTCTCGGAAGCGGACGCTATTCCTTATTGGAAAAAGGCGCAGTGGGACGGCGCGACCGGCTTCGCGGCGCAGGGCGACGCCGCCTGGGCCTGGCTGGTCAATCTCAACCACGTCTATTTTGTGAGCGATTGCCTGAACGTGGGGCAACAACGGGTGCAACCTCACGGGCACGGCTGGCCGATCACGGCTAATATCGTCGAGTGGACCTGGACCTGTCCTTAGCGCGAAGGCCAGACGTGAGATGAAACCGTTACTGCTGTTTCTTGCCCGCAAGTTGGCGCGCTTGTTTGCGCTGCTGTTGGCGCTTTCTGCCGTCTCTTTCGCGTTGGTCAGCCTGTCGCCGTTCGATCCGGTGAACGCTTACGTCGGCGCCGACATGCTGCTGGTCAGCCCGGAGCAGCGCGCGCTCATCGCCGAGCGCTGGGGGCTGAACGCCCCGCCGGCGCAGCGTTATCTGCGCTGGTTGGGGCGCGTTGTCCAGGGCGACATGGGCGTGTCGGCCATCTACCGCCGCCCGGTGGTGGAGGTGGTCGGGCAGCGTTTTCTGGCCTCGCTGGGGCTGATGGGCGCAGCGTGGGCGCTTTCCGGCGTGATCGGATTTGCGCTGGGGACGCTGGCCGGCGCGCGCGCCGGTTCGTTGTTCGACCGGGCGGTGCGCTGGTTCGCCTACATCCTCGCCTCCACGCCGACGTTCTGGCTGGCGTTGTTGCTGCTGATCGTCTTCTCGGTGTCGCTGCGGTGGACGCCCATCTGTTGCGCGGCGCCGCCGGGGCTCGCGCCGCAGGATGTGACCCTGGCGCAGCGCTTGCATCATCTGCTCCTGCCTGCCGCCACGTTGAGTATTCTGGGCATCGCCAACGTGACCCTGCACACCCGCCAAAAGCTGATCGGCGCGCTGAACAGCGACTATGCGCTCTTCGCGCGCGCGCAAGGCGAGACGCAGCGCGGCGTGGTCTGGGTGCACGGGCTGCGCAACATCGCGCTGCCGGCTATCACGCTGCAGTTCGGCTCGCTCAGCGAGTTGTTCGGCGGCTCGGTGCTGGCCGAACAGGTGTTCGCCTATCCCGGCCTGGGCCAGGCGACCGTCCAGGCCGGACTGCGCGGCGACGTGCCGCTGTTGTTGGGCATTGTGCTTTTCAGCGCAGTGTTTGTCTTCACCGGCAACATGCTGGCCGACCTGGCCTATCGCGTGCTCGATCCGCGCATTCGCCTGGAGGCGTCGTTGTGACGGGCGCGCGCGAATTCGGCGGGAATCGCCGGCGGCGGACGTTGTGGGCGGCGGGGCTGAGCCTCGCGCTGCTGGTTCTGGTGTTGGCGTCCGGGCAGTTGCGCAGCGCCGATGGGCTGGCGACGCATCTCGATCTGCGCAACCAGCCGCCGGGGTTCGCCCATCCTTTCGGCACCGATTGGATGGGGCGGGATATGCTCACCCGCACGCTGCGGGGGCTGACGGTGAGCCTGCTCGTCGGGCTGAGCGCCAGCGCGCTCAGCGCCGGATTGGGGTTGATTCTGGGCCTGGCCTCGGCGACGTTCGGCGGCAAGGTGGATGCGCTGATCACCTGGTTGATTGATCTGTTTATGAGCCTGCCGCATCTGGTGGCGCTGATCCTGATCTCGTTTTCGCTGGGGGGCGGGTTGCCCGGTGTGGTCGTCTCGGTGACGGCAACGCACTGGACCGGGCTGGCGCGCATCATCCGCGCCGAGGCGCTGCAATTGCGCAGCGCCGAGTACATCCAGTTGTCCGCGCGTCTGGGGCGCTCGCGCTTGTGGGTGGCGCGCCATCATATTTTGCCGCACCTGCTGCCGCAGTTTCTCGTCGGCCTGATTCTGCTGTTCCCCCACGCCATCTTGCACGAGGCGGGCATCACCTTTGTGGGAATCGGCCTGTCGCCCCACCAGCCGGCCGTGGGGGTGATCCTTTCCGAATCTATGCGCCATCTTTCGACCGGGCGTTGGTGGCTGGCCGTCTTGCCCGGTCTGGCGCTGCTGGTGATGGTCAAGGCGTTTGACGTGTTGGGCGAGAGCGTGCGCGCCCTGGTTGACCCCAAAACCGCTCAGGAGTGAGGATGTTATCGGTACACGATCTGTCTATCACCTTTACGATGTACGCCGCCGGGCTGCGCCGGCGCGAATTCACGCCCGTCGCAGGGCTCGACCTCGACGTGAATGCCGGGGAACTGGTCGCCATCGTCGGTTCCAGCGGGTCGGGCAAGAGCCTGCTGGCCCACGCCGTCCTGGGGATTTTGCCCGCCAACGCCCGCGCCGCCGGCGAGATGCACTTCAAGGGCGAGCCGTTGACCTCCGCGCGACAGGCAACGCTCCGGGGAAAATCCATCGCGCTGATCCCGCAGTCGGTGGCCTTCCTCGACCCGTTGATGGCGGTCGGGCCGCAAGTGCGCCGCGCTGCGCATGTGGGTGGGCAGAACGGCAGCGCGACGGCAGCGCAGCGGGATGTTTTCCGGCGTTACCGCCTGTCGCCGGCAGACTCCGAGCGCTATCCCTTCCAGATTTCGGGCGGGATGGCGCGGCGGGTGTTGACGGCGGCGGCCACCGCCGGCGGCGCCGAGCTGATCATCGCCGACGAGCCGACGCCCGGTTTGCATCCGGCCGTGGTCGCCGAAACGCTGGGGCATCTGCGCGAGCTGGCCGCCGAAGGGCGCGCCGTGCTGCTCATCACGCACGACATCGGCGCGGCGCTCACGGTGGCCGACCGGGTGGCCGTGTTCTACGCCGGCAGCACGTTGGAGATGGCCGCCGCCGCCGATTTTTCCGGCGATGGCCGGGCGTTGCGTCACCCTTACAGCCGCGCATTGTGGCGCGCCCTGCCGCAAAACGAATTCTTGCCGCTCCCCGGCGCGCAGCCGCCCGCCGATGCGTTGCCGGACGGCTGTCTTTTCGCTGCCCGCTGCGCGCAGATGACGCCGGAATGCCTGGAGTCGCGCCCGGCCTTGCGCGCGCTGCGCGGCGGCTGGGTCAGGTGTTTCCATGCTGAAAGCTGAACGCATCGGGTTCCGCTACGGCAAGCGTCTGCCGTGGGTGTTGCGCGACGTGACGCTTGCGCTCGCGCCCGGCGAGGTCGTCGGCCTGAGCGGGCCGAGCGGCCAGGGCAAGACGACGCTGGCGAAGATTCTGGCCGGATACCTGTCGCCGGAAACGGGCCGGGCGCTGCTCGACGAGCAACCCTTGCCCCGGCGCGGTTACTGCCCGGTGCAACTTGTCTTCCAGCACCCCGAACTGGCGATCAACCCGCGTTGGCGCATGGCGCAGGTGTTGCGCGAGGGCTACGCGCCTCCGGCGGAACTGCTGGCGGCGCTCGGCATCGAACCCGGCTGGATGGATCGTTGGCCGCACGAGCTGAGCGGCGGGGAACTGCAACGCTTCGCCGTGGCCCGCGCGCTGGGGCCGGCCACGCGCTACCTGATCGCCGACGAGATGACGACGATGCTTGACGCCAACACCCAGGCGCAGATCTGGCGCGTCGTTCTCGATCACGTCCGCGAGCGCGCTATCGGCGTGCTGGCTATCAGCCACGAGGCGCCGCTTTTGGAACGCATCTGTGACCGAGTTGTAACTTTCTGATCCGGTTTCGTGAACTTTTTCTTCCGATTTGCATGAAAGGGGTGTGGGACAAAAAACACGGTCCTAAATTTCATTCGCTCAGGAGGAAAATCATGAAGACTCAGATACGTTTGGTGTTAGCAGCTTTGGTGTTGGTCAGTGTGTTGGCGTCGGCCTGTGGCGCCAAACCCACCCCCGTTGTGCAAACGGTCGTCGTAAGAGAAACCGTGGAGGTGGAGAGTGTGAAAGAGGTCCACATGGTCGTGGCAGCGGACGGCAGACAACGCTACGAAGCCCCCGCCGCTACCGAGGAGCCGATGGCGCCCTCCACCGGCGGCGACGCCGAGCCCAACGATCAGCCCTACGGCGACGTTTTCTACGACAACTACGGCGTCAACCCCCGCATTGACACCGCCGACGACAAGTTCTCCACCTTTGCCGTAGACGTGGACACCGCCGCGTACACCGTGATGCGCCGGATGATCGGCGACGGGTATCTGCCCGACAAAGATTCGGTGCGCGTCGAGGAGTACATCAATTTCTTCGATCAGGGCTACACGCCGCCCGGCGAGAGCGCTTTCGCGATCCACATTGACGGCGCCCCCTCGCCCTACGCGCAAAACTATCACCTGGTGCGCGTTGGCCTGCAAGGCTACGTGGTCCCCGAAGCGGAGCGTCCCCGCGCGGTGCTCACGTTCGTGGTGGACGTCTCCGGTTCGATGGATATGGAAAATCGCCTGGGCCTGGTGAAGCAATCGCTGGAGTTGCTGGTCAATCAGCTGCGCCCGAACGACCGCATCGCCCTGGTGGTTTACGGCAGCCGCGCCCACGTGTTGTTGGAACACACCGCCGTCGAAGACGGCGACGCTATTCTCAAGGCCATCCGCCGCTTGCAGCCGGAAGGCTCCACGAATGCCGAGGAAGGGTTGCGCGAAGGGTATCGTCTGGCGCGCGAGGCCTACGATTCCGACGCAATCAACCGCGTCATCCTCTGCTCCGACGGCGTGGCCAACGTCGGCAACACCGGGCCGGACTCGATTCTGAAGCAGATTCGGGAATACGCCGGCAAAAACATCTACCTGACCACGATCGGCGTGGGGATGGGCAACTACAACGACGTGCTGATGGAGCAACTGGCCAACGACGGCGACGGGTTCTACGCCTACGTGGACGACATCAAGGAAGCGGAGCGCGTCTTCGTCAACGATCTCGCGTCGTCTTTGCAGGTCATCGCCCGCGACGCCAAAGTGCAGGTGGAATTCAACCCCGCCGTGATCAGCCGTTACCGGCTTATCGGCTACGAGAACCGCGCCGTGGCCGACGAAGATTTCCGCAACGACGAGGTGGACGCCGGCGAACTGGGGCCCGGCCACAGCGTCACAGCTCTGTACGAAGTGAAGTTCGAGCCTGACGCGGACCCGGCGGAATCGGCCATCACGGTTTTCATGCGCTGGGAAGACCCCGACACCGGCGAAGTGACGGAGATGAGCCGCGAGATTGCCAAAGCGGATTTGAGCGCCGACTTCGCGGCCAGCGATCCGCGCTTCCAGTTGACGGCAGTGGTCGCGCAGTACGCCGAAGTGCTGCGGGAAAGCTACTGGGCGAAGGATGCCGGAACCACGCTGGAGGACGTGTCCCGCGATGCGCAGCGGGTGGCCGAATACCTGCCGCAGGACGCGGAGGTGCAGGAATTCGCGCAGTTAGCGCGCGACGCGGTCAAACTCTCGCCAACCCGCTAAAGTGATCCTCAGTTGCATGCGTCAGGCCGGCAAGATTGCCGGCCTGATTTTTTTAAAAAACGCCACCAAAGATTCTCCGTGGCCTGCGTGTCTCCGTGGTGAAATTCTTATTGCGGCGCGTAAGCCGGCAAGAGCACCGGCCCGGCGTCGGTCGCGAATTCCCAGAAGGGGAACCACACCAGGCCGCAGAAGCGCACTTCGATGTCGTTGCGCTTGGCCCGCACCTGGATTTCGCCGATGCCGGTCAGGCCTGCCTCCCACTTCGCCGCAATGCTCTGGGCGGTGGTTTGCCAGGCGGCTTCGAGTTGCTGCATTTCTTCGGTGTAGCGCTTGATCATTTCTTCGGATTCTTCGACTTCGGCCTGAGCCTGCTGGACGTAGCGGTGTTGGCGCGACGCCTGGGAAAGGGCGCGTTTGGGGCCGCGCCGCGAAAATATGCCCAATACCGACTCGGCGCCGCTCAACAATTCCTCGCGCTTGCGTTCCGACAGATCTTGTTGGTCTTGCTGTAGTTCCAGTTCCTCTTTGCGCAGTTTGGTCTGGAGTGGCGCCATTTTCTGCTCGAACTTGCGCCGTTCCAGCGCCAGCTCGGCCTCTTTGCGCTTTTCGATTTCCACACGGCAGCGCTCCAGGAACGCGGCTTTGGTCTCGCCGGGGTTGCCGTATAGCTTGAGCAGGGGGCAGCTCAGGAGCGTGATCCCGCTGTTGTTGTAGAGGTGAGTTTTGAACGCCGTCTCGTGTTTGCTGTGGGCGTTCTTGCTGCCGATGCCCGCCGGCAGCGACTCGAAAACGCCGCTCGTGGGCGGGGACGCGACCAGGTCTTCCACCCTGACGTCAATCATCTGGCCCAATTCCCAGTGCATATTCCAGCTTTGTTGGGCGGGGGCGATGCGCCACGCCTGGTCATCGCTGAGGTTGAGCCCGCTCTTCTCGTCGTGGATGTGGATGATGCCCAATCCGAGCATGTGCGGGCGGTAGACCAGCTGCGCCGACTCGCTGTTAAGCGGCGGTTCCTGGCGTTGCGCCACCCATGCCGCCGTGAGGGTCGCGGGGAGGAAGGCCTGCGGAATGTCGGGGTCGGTGGCCGGCGGATTGGCGAGGCGGGTGGCAGTGGCAGGTGCACCGGGCGCAGCAGGCGCAGGTGTGACGGTGGGGATGGGTGCAGGTGTGATAACGGGAACGGATGTGGCGGGCGTGGGAGAGAAGGAGACAGCCGGGGTGGAGGCCGGCGCGGCAGGGGTAGGCGCAACCAGCCGTTGGACCTCGGCGATGGTGAGTGGGCCGCGCAGGTAGGACATGGCCCAGCGGCTCTGGAAGAAGCACAGGGCGTTGCCGGGGTCGTCGCTGCGCGCGTCGTGCAACAGAAAGAGGCGCGGCTTGAGGCGGCTGATCGCGGCCTCGATGTCGGGCACGCGCAATCCGGCTTCGGCGATGGCGCCTTCCATGCCCTCCATCACCCGGCGCTTGTCGCGGTCGGTGCGCAGCGCGCCCACGGCCCACGTGCCGATGTTGCTCAGCGCTTTGTAGTCCAGATCGCCGGGGTTCTGCGTCGAAAGCACGACGCCCATCCCGGCGGCGCGGCCCTGTTTGAGCAGGGCCAGCAGCGGGGCTTTGGGCGGCGGGTTCTGGGGATGGGGCGGCATGTAGCCGAAGATTTCGTCGAAGTAGAGCAGAGCGCGCAACGTGCGCGTCCCGGCTTGCCCGCGCACCCAGGAGCGCAGCTCCTCAAGAAACAGGGTGACGAAGAAATGGCGTTGTTCCTCGGGCAGGTGCGCCAGATAGAAAACCGTCGCGCGCGGGCGACCGTCCTCGGCGTAGAGGAACCGTTCGATATTGAGCGGTTCGCCCTCGCGCCAGAGCGCGAATCCCGGCGCCGCCACGAGGTTGTTGAGCGTGAGCGCCAGCGTGAATCGGTCTTTGGCCGGGAAGAAGCTCTCCATATCGAAAACGCCGATCCGTTCGATGGGCGGCTGCTGGACCTGCTGGATGAGCGTGGGCACGTCCAGCGTTCCGCCGGTTTCCCAGACGTGGCGGACGAGGGTGGTGAGCAGAATGTGTTCGCGGCTGCGCAGCGGGTCGGCTTCCACGCCGGCCAGACCGAGCAGCGCCGAGGCCAATCCTTGTGCGCGCAGGGCCATCTCGTCAGGATCGTTGGCGGGCGGCGCGCCGAAGCGGGCGAGCACGTCCACGGGGCGTCCGGCGCGCGACCCGGGGGTGTAGAGCACAAACTCGACGCGGCGGCGCAGCTCGGCGAGCTGGTCGGGGCCGAGGCCCCATTCGGCGAGGCCGTTGCGCCAGCGTTGCGCGACGGCTTCCGCCGCTTCGTCCGGCGACTGACCCGCGCGTTGCGCCGTGTCCGTGTCACACCACGGGGCGAAATCCGCCGGCGCCAGATCGGGGAAAGTGAGCAGGAGGTTGGCGAGGTCGCCTTTGACGTCCAGGAGCAGCACCGGCACCCCCTGGCGCAAGACTTCCTCGACCAGCACCACGCCGAGGCCGGTTTTGCCGCTTCCCGTCGCGCCTAAAATCAGGCCGTGGGTGGTGAGGTGTTCCAACGGGTAGCGCACATCCTGCCCGCTCGTTTGATCCTGTTCGTCAATCAGACGGCCCAGATACAAATGATTGAGTGCGTTCATCGTCAACCTCCACCAAGAAGGGTCGAAAGTCAAAAGTCCAAAGTTGGGTAGTCGGCGGAGCAGCGAGTCAGCGGGTGAGCGAGTCAGCGAATTACGGATTTCACGCTTCGCGTTTCCTTCCCGTCTGCCGTCTACCGGTCTTTATTATGGACTGACTGCGGCTTTTTGGCAAAGGCGCTCTTGCAGGCGGCGTTTGCTTTCTTCCGCCAGTGCGATGACGTGTTGCATGAGCCGGTTCGATTCGGCGACGACGTGGGGGCGGTCTTCGACGTCGCCCGCGACGGTAATGGGCTCGCCGACGGTGATATGGAATGGGCCGCGCAGGTACCAGTATTGCGGGTAGGTCTTGCCTTTGATCTTGCCGTGGATCAGGTGCAGCCGTTCGCGCACCAGGTGGATGCCGACGGGGATGATGGGGACGCCGGCTTCGAGCGCCATGCGCACAGCGCCGGTGCGGGGGGGCCAATATCCGCCGGTGGGCGGGCTGTATGTCCCCTCAAGGAAAAGCGCTACGGTTTTGCCCTCTTTCAGCCGGGTCAGCGCTTCGTCGTAGGCCGGGCGTCCATGCCCTTCTTCGACTGGAATGTGACGTGACTTGCGCAAATAGAGGCCCAATAACGGAATCAGGAAGGCGGTGGCGGTGATCAGGACGCTCATCGGTTGTTTGGATAGCAATGTGAAAAAAAGTGGGTCGGAAAAGCTGGGATGGTTGGCGACGAGGAGTTTGGGACCTTCCGGCAGCGGGGCGTTCCACTGGATGCTGCCTTCCAATAACAGGCGTGTGTACAGAAGCGTAAAATAACGCGCAACAGTATAGAGCACTCTTTGAATCCACATACTTCAACTCCTTGGCTGGTAATGTGTGGAATTATACCATAATCCAACCAAGTAGGAAGAGAATTCCGCGCTGTATGGATCAAGAGTTTGCTTTGCGGGACAGGGGGTAGCGCAGATATTGTCGTTTGTTTGGCGTCCAAGTGCATTGCGCCTTGGCTCGGATAGTCGCAAATATAATTTGTTATCTATGTGGCGGGAACTATAATTGCTCTTTGGTTGTCCGGGTTTTTAGGGGCGGCCGTTTCAGCTTTTTATACTTTGTTTGTAGATAATTCTGTTCTGCTTAGCTAAGGAGGTATCAGGATGCACTATCTATTGATCGTTGATCTGTTAATAATGCCACAGCGAAAGACGTTGCGTGCGGCGACTCGTTGGATATCGGCGCTGTTGCTGGCCGGTGGCCTGGCATGGGTCGCCATTGCTCCGGCGACAGCCAACGCACCCATTTTTGAAGATCCCAATCTGTTCATTGAACATCCTCTTAGCCATGTGCAGGTAGATAGTTTAAGCGGGCCAGAATTTGTAGACATAGACGCAGATGGTGATCTGGATGTTTTCAGTGGGGCGTGGGATGGCAATATCTTCTACTATCGTAACGATGGAACAACCGCCGCGCCCAATTTTGTCCCCACAACCGGCACCGACAATCCCTTTGCTGTGGTAGACGTAGGCTCAAACAGCCGACCAGCGTTTGTGGACATAGATGCCGATGGCGATTGGGATGCCTTTATCGGCGAATATGATGGTATTCTCAACTACTATCGCAATGAGGGGACGGCGTCTGCCCCTGTTTTTGTTTTGGTGACCGGCGACGATAATCCTTTTGACGGAGAGTCGTTAATGTACAAGAGTGCGCCGGCGTTTGTAGATATAGACAGTGATGGCGATTTTGACGTTTTTGTCGGAAAAGATAACGCCATTCGTTACTATCGTAACGAAGGAACGTCATCTTCTCCTGATTTTGTTCTACAAAGTACTGCCAACAATCCTCTTTACTTTGCTGCTTCTGAAGTTTTGGATCGTGAGATAGCTTTTGTGGATTTAGATAGTGATGGTGATGTTGATGCTCTCGTTGGCGATCAAGGTGGCGATTTGCATTATCTCCGCAATGATGGCTCGGCAAGCATTCCTTTGTTTGTTTTGCAGAGTGGTGCAAACAATCCCTTTAACGGGTTGAATGTGTATGGATCCGGTTCGCCTGCTTTTATAGACGTAGACGGCGATGGCGACTCCGATGCTTTTGTTGGTGATTCTCAAGGTGCTTTTTGTTATTTCCGTAACGACGGGACGTCGAATGCGCCGAGCTTTGTTGAGGTGTCTGGCAGCGCTAATCCTTTCGACAATGTGGACGTGGGTTTTGACAGCGAGCCGACCCTGGTGGATATAGACGATGATGGCGACTTTGACGCATTTATTGCGAACGACGATCTAATCTTTAATTATTATCGGAACGATGGGACGATAAATATCCCCCATTTCCTTGAAGTAACCGGAAGTGATAATCCTCTCAATGGTTTTTCTAGCTGGGCATCCGGCGCTATGGCTTTTGTGGACATAGACGCGGATGATGACCTGGATGCCTTCGTGGGCGCATTTAGTGGTTATATTCGATACTATCGCAACGATGGAACGGCGGCTGCGCCTGATTTTACGTGGGTAGAAACCACCAATCCTTTCAAAGGCATCAATGTGGGTCGATTCAGCGATCCGGTCTTTGTGGACCTGGATGCCGACGCCGACTTTGACGCCTTTGTCGGTCGAGAAGATAGCCCCCTCCTTTATTATCGAAACGATGGAACGGCGACGGCACCTGCTTTCATCACCGTGACCGGCAGCGCTGATCCATTTTACGGTTTTACTATGGAGGACTTCATCTCGCCGGCTTTTGCCGATTTGGATAGTGATGGGGATTGGGATGCCATGGTTAAACATGGTGATGGTTTTTTCACCCCTTATGTTTTGGGTTACTATCGCAATGATGGAACGGTAAGCGCGCCTGTATTTACCGAAGTGACCGTCAATAATCCTTTCGATGGAGTAACCAGTTACGGTAGATTGATCTTTGTGGATATAGATGGTGATTTTGACGATGATATCTTTTCGGGGCGGTCCGACGGTAGAATTTATTTTTATCGCAACTATGGTATCCACCACGAAACGCTCAACGTAAGCGGCTCGGTGGATGTCACTTTTGGCGCGAAGGAGAATCGGGTCCTTCTCAATGCCAATGGCGTTGATTTGGGAGACACAGAAGTTTACATCGAAGCCAACGCGCAGGCGACGTCGGTGGAGGGCGAGTCTGTGGCGCACCGTTATTACATCACGCCTACCGTGACATCGGGCGCTAATGCCGGCATTACCTTTTTCTTCAGCGCCGACGAGATTCCCGCCGGCCAGAGTTGCGAGACGTTGAACGTCTACCGCTGGAACGACACAGGGTGGGATGCCGGCATCACGCCGGACAGCCGCCAATGCGCCGCCGAGCCCTACTCGCTCACCGTCTCCGGCGTCAGCGAATTCTCGCCTTTCGTTCTGCGCAGCGGCGGCGCGGCGCCGACTAACGTGTCGTCCATGCGCTTTGCGGCGCAGATTCCCGGCGCGCTGCTTACCGCCGCCGGCGCGTTGCTTGCGGGAGTGATTGCCTGGTTCGGAGCGCGGCGAAAGCGCTAGTTGGTACCATTCAGTGACCGGCGTTAGCGGCGTGCCGCTGCGTTGTCGGTCGGAGTGACATGAAAAAAGGCAGGTTTGGCGCAAATGCGCTAAACCTGCCTTTTTTGTTGGCCGGTTTCAGGACATGATGGTGACACTTAACAGCGGCTGCGGCGACGGTGGCGCCACTGTCTGAGTGAAGAGGTTTTTTTGGGGTGTAGGCAACAAGATTTGTAATTATTGGCCAGGCGATTATAATTGTTGCTTGGAGATGAGTTGTATGTGTAGCCAATACTAGGTCTGTTTTAAGGAGGTATTCTATGCTTGATAGGATAGTTACTGACACGACGGTTATGCGACGACGCGCGCCACTGTTTTGGGTGCAGGAACAAATGCAGGACGTTCTCCGGCGTTGGCGTGACGCCAACGCGCGTTTGCGCGGTCAGCGACGGCGTAAGACGTTGCAATCGTTGGCGCGCTGGGCGGCGGCGTTGTTGCTGGCCGGTGGGTTGGCGTGGCAGTCCCTGTCGCCGGCGCTGGCCGATGCGCCTATTTTTGAGGATCCCGATGTATTCCTTGAGTATCCTCTCAACGGTGTAGATGTGGGAGAGGACAGCGCGCCGGCTTTTGTGGATATAGATAACGACAATGATTTTGATGTCTTTATCGGGGAATATGATGGCGTCATCAATTACTACGAAAACACGGGAAATGCAGCCGAAGCTGTTTTTACTCCGATGACCGGCGCCGACAATCCCCTTGACGGCGTTGACGTGGGAAGGAAAAGTACCCCAACTTTCGTAGACGTGGATGACGACGGCGATTTCGACGCTTTCATTGGAGAATATGACGGCGTCATCAACTATTATCGCAACGATGGGACGGCGGCGGAACCCGCTTTTATTCCGGTGACCGGCAGCGCCAATCCCTTCGCCGGTGTAGATGTAGAGCTCGGCAGCGCGATTGCTTTCGTTGATTGGGACGCCGATGGCGATTTTGATGCCCTCATTGGGAATAATTCTGTTAACGAAGCATGTTATCGCAATGTAGGGACGCCGCAGGCTCCCGTTTTCGACCTCGATCCTGATCATGATTATTTGTTGTTTCCTTCTGCACCATCTTGGGACTATGATCTCAAGCCGACTTTTGCGGATATGGATGGGGATGGCGACTTCGATGCCTTCGCCGGGCTGTCGGACACTGCTTATTATTATCGCAACGAGGGCAAGCCCATTGATCCTTATTTTGTTAGACGCAGCGGCGCAAGCAACCCCCTTGATGGCGTCAATGTGAAGCGGGAAAATGCGCCGGCCCTGGTAGATATAGATGGCGATGGCGATCTGGATATGTTTATGGGGAACGAATTGGGCGATATTCTCTATTTCAGGAACGATGGAACGGCGAGCGATCCTGATTTTACGGCAGTGACCGGCAGCGCCAATTCTCTCAATGCTGTGGAGGTGAGGGGCCATTCCGCGCCGGCTTTTGCCGATATAGACGGAGACGGCGACCCGGATGCCTACATTGCCCAAAATTACCGGATGGACGGAAGCGTTCTCTATTACCGCAATGATGGGACGATGAACGTCCCCGATTTTGTTTTAGCGACCGGCAGCGCCAATCCCTTTGGACGCTCCACGAAGCCTATGCCGGCTTTCGTGGACATGGATGGAGATGGTGATCTTGACGCCTTTTCGGGGTCAGAAGCCGGGACCATTTTTTCTTACTACCGCAATGATGGGACGGTGAATAGCCCCAGCTTTACCACATTGACCGGCGATGCCAATCCTCTCGATCTTGTGCGAGTTTCGATGAACAGTGCGCCGGCTTTTGTGGATATAGATGACGACGGCGACTTTGATGTTTTTGTTGGGGCATCTAACGGCGTCTTCTATTACCGCAACGACGGGACGGCAAGCGCCCCCGTCTTTGTCAATGTGAGTGGCAGCGCCAATCCGCTCGCTGTCGCGAATGGCGAAAGCGATAGCGCGCCGGCTTTTGCTGATATAGATGGCGACGGCGATTTCGATGCTTTGATCGGGAACTACGATGGTCTTCTCAACTATTACCGCAACGATGGGACGGCAAGCGCACCGCTCTTTGTCGTGGCGACCGGCGTGGACAATCCCTTCGCCGGTGTGGATCTTTTCAGGTATGCTACGCCGAATTTCGTTGACATTGACGCCGATGGTGATTCTGACGTCTTTGTTGGGGAACTTTACGGCGATATCTACTTCTACCAAAATTATGGCATTCACCGCGAGACACACGCCGTGAACGGTTCAGAGGACGTCAGTTTTGGCGCGGGCGCGAACCGTGTGATTCTCAATGCCAACGGCGTGGATCTGGGCGCTACGGAGGTTGCCATCGAAGCCAACGCCCAGGCGACGGCGGTGGAGGGTGAGGCGGTGGCGCATCGTTACCACATCACGCCTGCCGTGACCTCAGGCGCTAATGCTGAGATTACCTTCTTCTTCAGCGCCGGCGAGATTCCCGCCGGCCAGAGTTGCGAGACGTTGAACGTCTACCACTGGAACGGCGCAGGGTGGGATGCCGGCATCACGCCGGACAGCCGCCAATGCGCCGCCGAGCCCTACTCGCTCACTGTCTCCGGCGTCGGCAACTTCTCGCCTTTCGTTCTGCGCAGCGGCGTTGCGGCGCCGACTAGCGTGTCGGCGTTGCGCTTTGCGGCGCAGCTTCCCGGCGCGTTGCTTGCGTCCGCCGGCGCGTTGCTTGCGGGAGTGACTGCCTGGTTTGGGGCGCGGCGAAAGCGCTAGTTGGGACCGGCCAGTGACCGGCGTTAGCGGCGTGCCGCCGCGTTGTCGGTCGGGGTGACATGAAAAAGGGCAGGTTTGGCGCAAACGCGCTAAACCTGCCCTTTTCGTTACCTGCTCTCAGGGCGCAACGGTGACGCTGAGCGACGCCTGCCCTTCGCCCTGTTCGTTGACGGCGGCGATGACGTAGGTGTAGCTGCTGCCGGCTTTGACGGATGTGTCGGTGAAGGCCGTCTCGGTGAGCTTGTCGGCCAGCGGGATGAAGGCATTGTCGCTGCCGACGCTGCGTTTGACGGTGTAGCTTTCGGCGTGGAATGCCGGGGCCCAGGTGAGGGTGACGCTGCCTTCGCGCGTGCTGGCTGTGACCATTGCCGGCGCCGGGGGCGGCGCTGCGGCGCCCCCGACCAGTTCGTAGATTGCGGCAAATTTGGGCGTGCGCAGATTCGCGACATCCTCGGTCAGTCCCCACATCCCCCAGCGGGAGTAGGGGCTTTGCAGCGTGAAGTAGATGTACATATCGGGTTTGAGCGCGGGGTGGGCGAACCAGTTGTTCCAGAGATCGTACATCACCACGTCCTTGATGCGCGGGTCGCGATGTACGGCGATGAGGGTCTGCAACAGTTGCGGGTCGCGGTCCCATTGCAGCGGTTCGGCGGTGTCCGGCCCGGCTTCGTACAGGGCGATTTTTAGACCGAACTCGTCGGCGACCTGTTGCAAGTCAAGGCGCTCCTGGACGTGGGATTGGCTGCTGCGCTGTAAATACGCCAGCAACGTGTCCGCCGAATCGCTGTTCTGCGCCCCGGTGATGTTGTAGTATCCCGTTCCGGCCACGGCGTAGAGATAGCGGTTGGGCGGGCCGTAAACGTCGTCGAGCCATTGTAGCTGGGCGCGGTAGGCGATCGCTTCGCCGCTGCGCCACGAATGGATGACGCGGATGCGGTCGTTGATCGCGGCGGCGCCGAAAACGTCGCGAAAGATGTTGCTGATCTCCATCAGCCGCCGGATGTAGCGGCGCTGGCCCCACACCTCGCCCGTCGTCGTTTTGTCGTTGTTCAGCGTCGAATTCCCCGCGGCTACTTCAGCCTCGGCGGCGGCCTGGTTGTAGGCGTTTTGGCTGAACCCCGCGTTCCAGACTTCGTTGCTGTACTCGATGTAGACGCGGGCGTCGGGGTGCAGGCTATCTTTAAGTAGATTCGCCAGCCCGGCGATGTAGTCATCGCCGGCGTGGATCGGGATGTTGATCCAGATATTCTTGCCGGCCAGATTGGCGAGTTCGATCACGTACTCCCAGGCAACGCCTTCCCCCAGATTTTGCGGCATTCCGGGCAGGGTGCGTTCGGACCATTCCAGGGTGTTGTTGGGATCCGTAAAAGGCGAGTTGATGTTGTTGCCGCCGACCCAGTTCATAAAGCGCAGGGTGCTGAAGGGCTTGACCGCCTCCAGAATTTCGGGTGTGAACGTGTCAGTCGTGTCGTTGCCGTAGCCGGGACGGAGCAGGCGCACGTCAGTAATGCCGGTGTTCCGGGCGCTTTGCGGCGTGCGGCGCGTGTTGACGAACTGGATGAAGAGCAATCCTTGTTCCGGCGGGACAGAGATGTCCACAGCGCTGACATTGCTGAGCCGGTAATAGCGCTGGTTGCGTGCGTCCAGGGCGCTCCCCACTGCTTGCAGATCGGCCTGGCCGGAGAAGATCAGGGTGTAGTCGCCGCTCATGTCCGGCATATAGTCGCCGTCCTGGCATTGCGGGCATTGCGTCTGATCCGCGCCCCACCATGCGCCATAGGGGCGTTGATCGAAGAAAACCGTGCGCGCGTCGGTCGTGGGCCAGCCGCAGTCGTCCAGCGGCGCGTAACGGCAGGCGTCGTCGCCTTCGGCGCAGCCGTCCGCCGCGATGGTTTCCCAGCGGCGCAGCGTCAGGGCCAGGTTTACGAAATCCCGCCCGCGATCGTTGGGACTGCCCATGTCCACGCCGAGATTTTCGGCGACCGTTTCCAGGGATACTGCGGCCAGGGTGGGCATCGGAGATCGG
>DAOUFX010000478.1:0-6051 GCA_034429675.1 Anaerolineae bacterium
TTCGCGCGAGGGTACTCGCGCGAAAAAACACGGCCTTTTTTGCCGCTTCCGTCGAACTGCGATTTTCATCCAACCGTTTTTATGTCTCTAACGTAAAAGACAGCGCGAACCCATCTTTATGCGGTTCGCGCTGTCTTTCTTTTGGGTAACGCAAGCGTCAATTTTCGGTAGCAATGGGCAGATGGATAGAGAAGGTGCTGCCCTTGCCATGAACGCTCTTGGCGGTGATATCGCCCTGCATACAATTGATGAGCGAGCGTGCAATCACCAACCCCAGTCCTGTGCCCTGCTGCTCCATCTTGGCCCGGTTGATTTGCCGGAAACGCTCGAAGAGTTTGTTCAATTCACCCTCCGGAATACCCACGCCCTCATCCTCGATGGAAATATTGACCATGCCATTGTCGGCTTCGGTTCTCACATAGATGTGTTTCCCATGTTTGCGTGAGAATTTGACCGCGTTATCCATCAACCGGCTGATGGCGTCAACCAGAAATTGCTGATAAATCTTCACCGGCGGCAAATCGGGCGCCGACGTCACTTCGATCTCAATCCCATGCCCGCGCGCCTCGGCCTCATACAACCGGACGGCCTGGCGCACAATGTCACCGATGTCGTGGGTCACAGATCCTAGCAGGCGAAATTCCCGCTCCAACTGGCCGGTATCGGTGCGCACCACCATCAACAAGTCTTCCACCAGATTGGTCAGACGATCGGCGCCCTTCTTGATGCCCATCAGGAATTGCTGGAAATCACCGGGCGGCAAACTGGTGGCTTCCTCCAACGCTAATTCCGTGTACCCATAGACGCTCGTGAGCGGCGTGCGCAGTTCATGGCTCAGCAACGTGATGATCTGTTGTTTCAGATCCTCGAACTCGGTCTCGGTTGCCTGGCGGATGGCTTTGGCGCGGCCAATGCGAGAACTGATCACTACGACCAGTTCCTGGGGATCGAAAGGCTTGGTGATATAATCCTCCGCGCCCATCGCCTTACCCCTCAACCGATCTTCGCGTTCAGCCCGCGCAGTCAGAAAGATGAAAGGAATCGGCACCCATTGCGGATTGGCCCGCACCGCGTCGAAGAACTGATAGCCATCCATGCGTGGCATCGAAATATCGGCGACAATGAGCTCAGGCTCGAAGTTCTTCATCACTTCCAGAGCATCCAGTCCATCGGTTGCAGTAACAACCTCATACCCTTCTACCTCTAAAATATCACGAATAGCAAGTAGTAGCAGATCGTGGTCTTCGACAACCAGAATGCGTTTTTTGGTCTCCATAATGGCCCCTTTCCCTAAGGTAATGCGCCCTGCGCCACTCCAGTTTGCTGGTGACGACTATGTCTATGATAGTCGCAAAACTATATTTAATCAATCGCCGACGCTAAGGGCACTCGCACGACAAACTTTGATCCATGGTCAAGACGGCTTTCCACAGAAATATCGCCGCCGAGCAACGTCAAAATCTCTTTAACGATAGCCAATCCCAGGCCACTGCCCGGAATCTGCATCGTACGCGGGCCGTCGCCGCGGAAAAATCGCTCAAAGACATGGGGTTGCTCCTCTTCAGGGATACCGATGCCGGTATCTTGCACTGTAACAAGTCCCCACATCTGTTCATCCTGATAGGCCTGGCCCGTAGAGACAAGGATGTGTCCCCCGCCAGGCGTGTAGTGGATGGCATTTTCAATCAAATTGTTGAGGACCTGAGTGAATTTATCCTGGTCTATCCGGACCGGAGTCTCGTGAACGTCAGCATGATAGCTCAAGTTGAGCCCATGAGATTCGGCCAACACCATGTGGTTGGCGACGACGCTTTCGGTTAACACATTGAGATCGAAGATCTGAAGATTGGGGACAAACCCTCCCGATTCGATGTGTGAAATCTGCAAGACATCCGCAACCAGGCTCGACAACCGGTTGGACTCGTTTTCTAGCGAATTCAAATACTGCTCCCGGCGTTCCGGCGGCGACGTGCGAATGAGCGCAGTATAAAGTCGAATGGAGGTGAGCGGTGTGCGCAGCTCGTGAGATACATTGGAAACGAAACGTGATTTCATGCGATCCAAAGCCTTCAAGTAGCTGACGTCATGGACCGCAATCACAATGGCCGCGCCTTCGGCGCCCAGGGCCGAGATGGGCGCTGCATTCAGTTGCAAGTCCATCCCGCTCAACTCAAGCACGATTTCTGGATGCTCTCTAGCGCGGCGAGCGGCCTCATACACCATATCGAAGAAACGCTTGGCATCCTCTGAAGAAAGCGTCTCCTTGAGCCAGTTGTCCACCACGCGGTTTTGCTGGACGATCGTACCGGCGCCATCGGTGACGATGATGCCATCCGCCGTACTGCTGAGGATAGCTTGAAGCCAGGCGTTCTGCGCCTCAAGCTGCGCCGTGCGGTTGCGAACCTCCTGTTCCAAACGTCCGGCGTACTGCAACTGCTGCTGGTAAAGCCGGGCATTGTGAATGGCTACGGCGGCATGGCCGGCGAAAGCCTTCAAGCGTCGCGCATCTTCTTCGGAAAACTGATTGGGATATTGACCGTTGACGTTGAGGAACCCTTCGACCTTGTCGGCCACAATAATCGGAGCCGCAACATAGGATTGAAGGTTTTGGTACAGACCGGTGCGCACCCATCCCGAATCTTCGGCAATATTGCGCACCAGAACCGGTTCTTTGGTTTCAATCATCTGGACCAACCGGGGAAATTTGAAGACCGGCGTCACAGACTTCGCAATATCCTCCGACGAGATACCAAAACGATCGTAGCCGCGCCAACGCACAAAACGACCTTCCTGGCCGGAAATCAGCATAATGTTGAAAATTTCGCCGTTGACCACACGCGCAGCTTGTTCGAGAATACGGTCGAGCACCTGCTCCAGGTCCAAAGTGCCGCCCAGGACGGTTGCCGCTTCCGCAAGCGCTTCGGCAAGTTCACGCTGAGTGCGCTGTTCCTCGAAATACAAAGCGTTGCGCAACGCACCGGTAATCGTCGTAGCTGCCAGTTCAAGGAAACGCAGGCGATCTTCGCCGAAGTGTCCAGTCTCAGCGCTGAAAAGAGTAAGAACGCCTGCCCATTGGTCGCTGATGTGCAGATTGACGCTGAGGGAGTCCTGAGCATCCTCAAAATACGCCGTCGGCCAATCTTTCCGGAGCACATCTTCCACAAGAAAAGAGGGGCCGGAGATTCCTTCCGCATTGGTATCCAGCCCCACGGCGGCAATGCAACGCAGTGTTTCAGTGGCCGGGCCGCTTTGCATCAGAATCATTCCCTTGAAAGCACCCAGAAGCTGGCAGATTTCGTTGAGGGCGCGTTGAGCCGTTTCACGCACGTTGAAGCTTTTGATCGTAGTCTGGCTGAACTGATAAAGTTTCTCCAGCAACGCTTTCTCTTCGCTCAAGGAGGCAAACAGGCGTGCATTTTCAACGGTATAATTAGCGATGGACAGCAATGCCTGTTGCGTGTCGGCCTGGATATGTTCTGGTTTGATAGGACCGGGAGTGTCCTTCATTGCATCAGACCCTCGCATTTCCCCGCCACAGAAACAAGGGGATTTCAAATAACTTTTCCGATACCATCGAGTGTAACACAGCTTAATATGGAAATCAACGCATACTTATGGCTAACCCAAAAGAGATTGAGCTTCGGCAGCGTCCATAGCGGCGCGCGCTGCAATGCGTTTTTCCAGCTCTTTGGCCAGAGCCTTATCATTGATGACGATGCACCCCACAATGATACCGTCACGCAATACGATTTTCTTGTACGTGCCGCCATCCCGGTCCAGCTTACGAATCTCCTGACAGACGCCGTCTTCTGGATTGACAAGGCCGATCGAACTGACATCAATACCGACAACCTTAAGCGTTGTAGACGGAACGACCACATCATAAGGAGTGGTTTCCCCGGCCATATTGGCCGATGCGATGCGCCCCTGCGCTTGCGCAATCGGAGCGATGGCCCACGAATAGCCCTTATAGACGGCAACGTCGCCGGCGGCGAAGACATCGGGGACGTTCGTCGCCATGTGCTCATCCACAACAACGCCGCGATCCACCTGGATGCCGGCCGCCTGCGCCAGTTGCGACTCAGGACGCACCCCCGCCGCAACCAGCACCGTTCGCGCAGGGAGCTCACGGCCATCCTTGAGTCTCACCCCGGTCACGTGATCGTCGCCCACAAATGCCTCCGTCTTGACGTCTACGATAACGCGAATGCCCAAAGACTCGACAAAGTGTTGCAACAACGTGGCGCCCTCCACATCCAACTGGCGCGGCAGCAAACGCGGGAAGAATTCCAGGATGGTGACGTGCGGACAAAACCCTAACAGCCCACGCGCCGATTCCAGCCCCAATAGCCCGCCGCCGATCACAATCGTTTCGCTACACGCGACGGCAGATTTTTCAATTTCCAGAGAATCGCTCAACGTGCGCCAGGTAAAGACACCCGGCCTGTCACAACCGGCAATAGGCGGAAGAGAGGGGCGGCTCCCCATCGCCAGCAATAGTTTGTCGTAAGAAACCGCAGTCTCGCCCCTGACTGTGACCGTCTTGTTTTGCGAATCCAGGGCTGTCACCGGGCTGTTCAGATGAATATGGATGTGGCGCTCTTCGTACCAGTCCAGCTTACGGCGAAAGAGCTTATCCAGCGTAATCTCTCCGGCAAGGAATTCGGTCAATTGAGGGCGATAATAGTAGGGATATTCTTCATCGGAATAGACGTCAACTTCACCAACGTTGCGTCGGGAAAGGTCGAGGGCTGCCGTGATACCGGCCACACCGCCGCCGATGATGACAGAGCGCATAGAGGGCCTCCTTATAAAAAAGAATAGTCTCTACTATTCTACACGAGAAAACGGGAAACAAAACATCGGGCGGAATGACTCCGCCCGATGTTTTTTTATCGTTTTGATGGTAACTGGCTGCATCTTCTATAGCCTTTCCAACAGCTTACGATAGGTGACATATTCCTTGGTCATGCAATATCCCATGCTCTCGTAGAGATGGCGGGCGCCGTTGGGGTTTTGCGCGTCCACGCCAAGACAAGCCTCGGTCATAGCCTGATCTTTGAGCACTTGCAGGCTCCGGGCGATCAACGCGCGCGCCAGACCCATCCGCCGCCAGGGACGGCGCACGCAGATGGTTTCGGTGTACCCACGCCGGCGGTGATAGAGCTGGTTTTCGGTTTCGGAGATGAAATTCAGCACCATTCCGGCGACCTCGTCGTCGGCCCATGCCACCTGCCACAAAGCGGGGGTAAAGATGGGCGATTCTTTCCAACCTTCCAGGTTGGTCTCGGCCCACTCATCCTCCGAAAAGCCCCAGTGATCGCGGAAGGCCTCTTTGGCAGCATACCAGATTTGCAAGTGTTGGTCGGGCGTAACCGGGCGCATTTCTAACCCTTGCGGAAGCGGCAGGTCGGGGATGTTGTCGAGATCAGGGCGCACCATCTGGTAGCCGTAGCGCACCGGCTGGTAGCCGGCAGCCAATAGCAGCTTCCGCCAGTCATCTTCGGTATTGCTGGCCCACGCTTCAAACCAGTGCGGCCCGTCCGCCGGATGCTCTGCTTCGATCTCGCGCAAACGCTGCTCGTTGCGCCGCAGCAACGTCTGCCGGATGCCATACTTGCGCCACGCCGGCAGCAAGTAGGCGAAGTGTGAGTAAGTACGAACGCCATCCTCCAATTCAGACCAGAAAACGCGCCCATAGCCAACCAGCTCTCCATCCACTTCGGCCATCACCATATCCTGATAGGGGTCGCAATTGACGAGGTGCGCATAATCGCGCGTGATGTCTTCGAGAGTGCTGGTAGGTTCGTCCCGATCCACCTCCTTGCTCCCATGGATCACGGCCAGCATCGCCGGGAAATCGCGCTCTCCCTGAAAATGGCGGAATTTCAATCCCGAAATTGCCGCCGCTTTGGGCATGACGATCATTCTGGTATCGAGTTGCTTTTCCTGTAACATTTTCTTTCTCCTTGATTTAGCATAAGACGGCAAAGTCTCCACTGTGAAAATGTATCATCTCAATAGAAAGGGGGGAGAAGTGGAGGATTGGGG
>DAOUFX010000479.1:0-27097 GCA_034429675.1 Anaerolineae bacterium
TACTTCACGCGCTGGCCGGAAAATGCGCAAATCCTTCTCTCGCGCACCGCCAACGGCCAGCCCGGCGTCCTCTCCTATTCCTACCCTCCCTCCGGTACGGGGGGAGCCGGAGGGGGGCGCGTCATCGCCACAACCCTCTACGACGACTGGGGTGCGAGCCTCGGCCAGTCGTCGCGCGACGCACAAACGCTGCTGCGCGACCTGCTCACCTGGGCCATCGCTTCCCCCCCGCCGGGGGGGATTGAGGGGGGGCAATACCCACCCAACACGCAGATCGTGCTTAGCCTGCCCATCAGTAACACCACGCCCGTGACCGTCAGCGGCGTGGCGCTGCGCCTGGTGGATCCGGCGCGCCAGGTCGCGCTCACGGCTACGCTGCCGCTTTCCCTCGCGTCCGGCAGCGCCGCCAACCTGCCTTTCACGCTCACCACCGCCACGCCTTACGGCCTCTGGCGCGTGGACGCGCAACTGCTGACCCTCAACGACTACCCCCTCGGCGGATTCGAGCAGACCACGCGCTTCGCGGTAGCCCGCCCGCCGGCCATCACCGACCCGGCGTCGCCGCTCTACCTCAGTATCACCGCGCCGCGCACCCACGCCGTCTACGGCAGCGTGCTGCCCTTCGCCTTCCACCTCTACAATCGCGGCAGCGCGCCGTTGACCGCCACGGTGCGCTACGGCTTCAACCACGCCTACCTCTCCGAATACACCCTGCTGGCCGAGAACGTGCTCGTGCCCGCCGCCCAGGGCGCCGTCCCCGGCAGCGTCACGCTTACCCAAACCGTGGCAGTCGAGAACAGCTTCCGGCTGCGCGGGCGCGCCGCGGCCGGCGAGTGGCAGGCGCAGGGCTCGTTCGGCGTCTGGCGCGACGAACCGGACGTGCGGGTGAGTCTCATCGTGCAACCGGGGAGCGTAACGCGCGGCGCGCCGGTGACGTTGACCCTGAGCCTGGACAACCGCAGCGCCGCCCCGCTGACCACGACGCTACATCTCAGCGCGCTGGACGGGGCGCGCCAGGTCTACCACACCGCCACACTGACCACGGCGCTGGCCGCCGGGTCGCCGGGAACCTTGCTGGCGCCGGAGTCCCTGCTCACCCATACCTTCAGCGCGCCGCTCTCGATCACGGGCGGCAGCGGTCAGGTCTGGGTCGAGGTACGCGATGAGAGTGGAACCGTCATCGGCGGCGGAATCGCTTCGCTCTACACGCCGCCATCTCCGCTGGTCTTCGCGCTGCTGCCCACGCCGCCCATCGTTGCCGGCAACCCGGCGACCTTCACGCTGGCGATCACCAATACCAGCAACACGCAAGCGGTGGCGCTGGGTGTGCTGGACCTGACCCTGAAGGCGCCCTCGGCATCCGTCGCCGCTACCACCACCGTGCCCTTCACCCTGGCGGCCGGGGCGACGCGCACCCTGACCGCGTCGCTAACCCTGCCGCTGGCCGAGTGGGGGCGCTACGCCCTCAATCTCAATCTGCGCGACGAGTACGGCGCGCGCTTGCAACAACGCTTCTGGTCCACGCAGCCGGGCGTCGGCCTGGAACTGGACCGCTCCGCCTACCGTACCGGCGCGACGGCCACGGCGACGGTGGCCTTCGCCGGTTCCGGCCCGTTCGTCGCGCCCCTGAGCATCACCTTGAGCGCGCCGGCGCTGGCCTTCAGCGCCACGCGCGCGTTGCCGGGCGCGACGGCAATCTTCACGCTGCCGCTGCCCGCCAACACGCCCGCCGGGACGTATCCGCTGTGGGTCGCGGCGACGCCGCCCTCCGGCGAGACGCAAAACTGGCAGCCGGGGGCGCTGGTGGTATCTCCGGCGCACTTGGAATGGCAGTTGCGCGCCGTCCCCGCGACGTTGGCCGCCGGCCAGACAGCCACCCTGACCCTGCACAACACCGGCGGGGCGGACGGCGGGGGCAGCGTGGACATCCGCCTGCTCGACAACCGTGGCGTGGTCGTCGCCCGGCGCAACAGCGCGGCCACGCTGCCGGCCGGAGCGGAACAACCGTTTACCCTCACCGTGCCGGCGCAGGCGCAGAGCGGCGTCTATACCCTGCTGGCGACCGCGATGCCGGTGTCGGGAACGGCGGTTCCTGCCGCACGCCTCATCACGGTAGCAGGCGTCAGCGCCAGCTTGAACGCCGCCACCGGCGCGGAGTGGTACACCTATTCCAGCGAGGGCGACGACGACGTCGCCATTGACCTCGCCGCGACGGGCGCCAACGGCCCGCGCCCACTCCAGGGCGCCGGGCTGCGCCTGGAAATCGTGCAGCCGGTTCCCGCGCCGGCGCACTGGGAGAGCGTCACGCCCGATTCCGGTGAATGTGAATACCTCGCCATCGCCGCCGTTGCGCTGGATGCCAACGGCAACCGTTGGTTCGGCGCCGAACAAAACGTCGAGGGGCAATGGTCGGCGCAGTTGTGCCGCCTGAATCCCGCCGATGTCTGGCAAACGTACGACTATGGCGACGCGAGCTACCAGGCTATCAACGCGCTCGCGGTTGACCCCGCCGGCAACGTGTGGACCGCCTTCGCCGGCGCCGGCGACGAGCCGGTGGGCGCGGTGATGCAGGTGGGCGGCGCGACGCAGATCGCGTACAGCACGCGCAACTCCGGCCTGCTGAGCGACCATGTGACCGCCATCGCCTTCGACGCGGCTGGCAACGTCTGGTTCGCCAACGCGCCCGACGGCGAAAATCCCGGCGGCGTGAGCGTGCTGCGCGCCGATCAGACCTGGCTCACCTACACCCTGGACTCGGGGCTGTTGAGCGATGAACCCACTGCCATCGCGGTAGACGCCGCCGGCGGCGTCTGGGTGGCCGGCGCCGGGCTGAGTTATCTGCCCGCCGGTGAGTCCACGTGGGTGACCTACACCGTCGCGACGTCCGGCATGCTCAGCAACGACATCCAAAGTATCGTCATAGACAATGGCAACGTCTGGCTCGCCAGCGGCGACCCGTGGTATCCCGAAGCAAACGGCCTGAGCCGCTTGCGCGCGGACCAGACCTGGATCACCTACACGACCGCCAATTCCGGCCTGAGCGACGCCGCTCCCATCGAATTGGTCGTAGACGACGCGAATGTGCTCTGGATCGGGCACAGCAACGGGCTGGTGGACGCCTTCGCTCCGGACGCGGACGTCTGGCAGGCCGCCGTCACCCGGACCATCGCGCCGGCTACCGCGAACGCCCTGGCCCTCGCGCCGGGGAACGGCCCGGAAGCGCTCGCCGCCTGGGCCGGAACCGGAAATGGCATCCGGCGCTACGCCCCGGACGCCCCCGTGACCGTGCTCTGGCAAAAGAAAGTCGCGCTGAACCTCGCCGCCGTGCAGAGTTACTCCCACGTTCCCACGCCGTCCCCTGCCCTGTCGCAGTCCGGCAAGTACTATCTGCGCGGCGAACTGCGCAACGCCCTGGGACAAACCCTGGCGCGCCGCCAACAGCCGTTCTACGTCCTGCGCGACGGCTATATCGCGCTGGCGCTCGACGTCACGCCCATCGTGGTCGCGCCGGGCGCGCCGGTCACAGTCACCGGCGCCGCGCGGACGTTGTACGGGATCGCCGAACAGGTCGCGCTCTCCCTCACCGTCGCCGGCGCCACCGTGGAAATCTCGCCCGCCATGCTGCTGCCCGACAGCGGCGCGTGGGTTCCCTTCACCCACACCTTCACCGCGCCGGAGGTTGCCGGGCGCTACCGCGTCACAGCCGATATCGCCGCGGAGTACAGCGCGGCGCAGGTCGTGGAGCAACTGCGCGTGGTCACGCCCACCCTCGCCGCCGACCTTTCCGTGCCGGAAATCGCCGGGCGCGCGCCCTTCAGCGTCGCGCTGACGCTGGACAATCCCGGCGAACTTGACTTGAGCCTGGTCGTGACCGGCATCGCGGCGGCCCCGCAGCCGGTGACGTTGCCCGGCGGGACGCAGTGGACGCATCTGGCGCAGCAACAAATCCTCACCGACACCACACTCGACATCGCCATCGGCGGCGCCGTGACGCGCGCGCTCACCCGCACCGTGGCTTTCGGCGAAGCGTTGGACGCCGTCTGGTCGCCGGATACGCTCTACCCGGCCGGCGTGGTGCGCGTCCCCTACGTCTTCAGCAACACCGGGCAACTGGACGTAACCTTCGCGGCTGCCGTCACCGTCACCCGCGCGCCGGGGCATGTCGCGGCCCACGACGTTTTCACCCGCACCGTCCTCGGCGGCGCGAGCCTGAGCGGCTCACGCGCCTGGGAGCTGCTTGCGGGCGACTACACCCTGAGCTACGCCACGCCCTGGCAAAGCGGCGCGGTCGCGTTTGCGGTGCGCGCCGGCGAGTCGGCGACCATGACCGCGACGTCCGGCCCCGTGGCCGGTTCGTCCGTGACCCTGACTGCAATCCTGACCCACACCGGTCTGAATCCCTTCAGCGGCACGTTGGCCGTCCGCGCGCCCTTCGCCGAAACCTTCACGCCGGTCTCGGTAGAGGCGGGCGCGACGTTGAGCGCGCCGCTGGTCCTGGCGCTGGACACCGCGCCGGCGGGCATGCAGCCCGTCACGCTCACGCTGCAAGCCGGCAACGGCCTGCCCCTGGCGACCGCGCACTTGAGCATTACCGTGCCCGGCGCGGAGCTGGCGCTCACGTCGCTGCCGTCCGTCACGGTCGTCGCCGGGCAATGGGTGACGCTGCCCTTCGGCGTCGCCAATCGCGGCGCGGCCCCGGCGACGGCAGTCTTGAGCGTGAGCCTGGGCAATCTGCTGGACGCCGAGCAGACACGCTGGCTCAAAGGCGGGACAGAGACCGAACTGGCCTTCGGCTTCCAGGCGCCGGCGGGACTCGACGGCGCGCCGCTGGCGGGTGAAGTCTGGCTGGCGGGGCGGCGCTACGACCTGCTGCTGCCGGTCGCAGGCGTGAGTCTGGACGTGCAGAGCGCCTGGAGCCAACTCGCCTACACGCCGGGAACGACCGCGACCTTGCATTTCACCATCACCAATCGCACGGCAACGGCCACGCCGCCGCTGGAGCTGCACGTGGTGTACGCCGGGCAGGAAGTCACCCACAGCTTCAGCCTGGCAGGTGAAGCCGCGCACACCTGGGATGCGGCGCTGTTGGCAGACGCATCCGCCAACCCGCTGGTCTTCTACGGCATCTACACCACCGGCGAGCAACGCGGCGTGCACCTGAATACCACCTACCTGCGCGTCTTGCAGCCCGACGTTACGGTTATCCCGGAGCGCTCCGTCTACCAACCCGGCGCGACGGTACGCGCCAGCGTAGTCACTTCGGCGACCACCGGGACATTGACCATCGTCGCGCCCGGCATCAGCGCCACGCTGGCGCTGCCCGTCGCCGAAGTCGAGTTCACCCTGCCGTCGAACCTGACGCGCGGCACGTATCTGATCGAGTACGCCGTGGTTGGCGGCGTCACCCGTAGCGTCCCCTTCGACGTAGCCGCGCCGTGGGTGCGGGTGACCGCCGTGCGCCTGAACGCGCCGCGCTACGCCGCCGGCGACACCCTCCGGGCCGAACTGAAGATCGCCTCCACCGCCGCGCTCACCGTGGCGGCGCGCACCCGGTTGCGCTACCCCGACGGGACGCAAACCGCCGAAACCGTCACGATCGTCCCGCTCGGGGCGGCGCTCAACAACCGCTTGAGCGTCAGCCACACCCTGAGCACAACGCAGGCCGGCGCGCACCAACTGGTCTACCGGCTAAGCGACCCGGATAACGCGGACGTGGTGTTTGCCTCCGGGACGGAGAGCTTCGTGGTAGGCGCGGCGGCGCTGGTGGACTTCTACACCGACCAAACCGTCTACGGCTCGCCCTTTGCGCCGGTAACCGCGGTCGCCGTCATCGCCGCCGATCGGGCCGCCACGGCGACGCTCACGCTCACCCTGGACGGCCTCAACCCGCAGATCACCCCGCTGGCGCTGGTCACCGGCACACAGCCCTTCTCCTTCACCTGGCCATCTTCCATCGCCCTGGGTGAACATATCCTGGAGGCGCAACTGATCGTGGATGGTCTCGCAGCGACGGCGCAGGCCGGCTTCTGTTACGGCGTAGACGCCCCCGACCTCACCGTAGCCGCGCCGAGGTTGTCGGCGGAGGACGGCACCCTCACGCGCACCGTGTCGGCGCTGGTCTACAATCGCGGCGGGTACCCCGCGCCCACCACCACAGTAGCCTTCTGGGATGGCGCTCCGGGCGTAGGAGTCCTGCTGGGCGAAGAGCCGCTGCCCTTGCTGGCGGCGGGCGCGATGACCCACGTCACCGCCGCCTGGCCCATCGCCGGACAGGGCGGCGCGCACACCCTCCACGTCGTCGTAGATCCCGGCGAGCAGGTAGTGGAATACGTCGAAGACAACAACACCGCTTCCGCCGCAGTCAGCCTGCCGCGCTTTGCGCTGGCCATCGCGACGGCGCAGTTCACCCACACCCTGGGCCAACCGGTGACGGCGACGGTGACGGCGACCAATCTGATGGCGGGCGCGGCGGAAACGCTGCTGGTCACCACCACCTTCGAGTACGTGGGCTGGCTGGAAGCCTCCCGCGACGTACAGACGGTCACGTTGGCGGCGTCCGGCGCGAGCACGTTCCCGGTCGTCTGGAACGCGACGGGGTTCACCGGCACCTACTTCATCCGCGTGCGCGGCAGCGATGCCGCCGGCGAGGTGGTTGAGGCTTACACGACGATCAATCTGGAAGCGCCGCCGCCCTCGCCGGACTGCATCGCCGTGGGCGAAGTCCTCACCTTCACCGGAACCTACACCGATCCGGGCTGGCTGGACACGCACAGCATCCTTTGGGATTTTGGCGATGGCGTAACCACGACCGAGCAACTGACGGCGACGCACGCCTACGCGCAGTTTGGTGTCTACACCGTCACCCTCACCGTCAGCGACGACGACGGCGGGGTGGGGCAGACGACGGTCACCGTGACCGTGGGCTGCGGCGTGCAGGCGGGGATGGTTGGGTCCTCGGAGACTGCATTACACCGAGACACACTGAGAAGACACAGAGATACACCGAGAAGAAAATCTCAGTGTATCTCTGCGAAACCTCAGTGAATCTCAGTGTCACCAATCCGCCTATTCCAATACAGCGCGGGCAGGAGAAAATCCTGCCCGCGCTGTTTTTTTGCGGAGAAGCGTATACTTCAAAGATGGCGAATACTTTATGACAGTAACAAATCGGGAATCCGTAATCCGTAATCCGTAATCCGGTATCCGGTATCCGGTATCCGGTATCCGCTTCCACACTCGAAACAATCTCACGACAAGGAGTTCTTCATGAAATCTGTCCACAGCGTCAGCCTGCGCGTGACCGGCCCGGCGGGCAGCGACGCCCTGGCGCTCAACGACTACATCCACGTTGATGAAGCCGCGTCGGACGACCATCCGCCCGTGGCAGACGCCGGCGCGGATCAAAACGCTGCCGAAGGCGACCTGCTGAGCTTCAGCGGCGTGATCACGGATACCGACACGCCTACCGGGCACACCCTCCTGTGGAATTTCGGCGATGGTTCGACTTTGCTCACCACAGGCGGTTCGACCGCTTTCGGGACTCTCAATCCCGCGCACGCCTACGGCGACAACGGCGTGTTTACCGTGACGTTGACCGTGACGGACACCACCGGATTGAGCGCGGCGGATACGCTGGTGGTGCACGTGGCGAATGTTGCGCCTATCGTGACCATTCAACGGAAGTTTTAGTAGAAGAAAGACTGCGGCATAGTTGTTGTCCGTATTGTTTCTATTAGGTTCGCCTGTAATCGCATCGCCGGCAGACCAACAGATTTCTAAAGTGGCCGTCAAAGACGGCTACGGACTTTCGACTATTTTCAAGATGGGATAAAAAAACCGGGGGAAGACGTGTCTTCCCCCGGTTGTACCCGGTGTGCGATCCCGTTTTGCGCTACCGGTTGACACAATAGCCGATGTCGTGCGTGCTCTCGCCGGGTTGGAGGATGTTGTTCCAATCAATCCCTGAGAGCGTGACCTGGTTGCCGTTCTGGGACCAGTTCACATTCCAGAAGTTGTAGATCGAGCCGGCGCTGGGCATGGTGAACGTGGTTTCCCAATCCAGCGGTGCGGCGCTGTTGTTAGTCACCGTCACATTGGCGCAGTAGCCGGCGCCCCAGTCGTTGACGATATTCACGACCGTGGTCAGGTCGGGAGTGGGATCAGGATCGCCTTCGGCGCCTTCTCCATTAACCGTGAACTGCGTCGGCTCTTCGTTGACGCCGCTGTAGTTGAGATTGAAACCAAACGCTACCGTCGCGCCGGGCAGAATCTCGTCGCTCCACGGTTCGGCGCTCCAGATTTTCACCGTTTTCCCGGTTTGAGAATAGCCGGCGTTCCATATCTCATAGATATTTTGATTGCCAGGGAAAGTGAAGTCCAGAGTCCAATTCCTGATGGGCAGCGTGCCGTTGTTGGTGATGACGATATCAACGGTCGCGCCGCTCATCCAATCAGTACGAATGGTGTAGGAGGTGCTTGCTTTCGCCAGGGTGTCCTCCCACTCGTAGCGCCACTTGACTTCATCCAAATAGGATGTGACCCAGGCAAATGGTGCATTCCAGTTGATGGTCACTTCGTTGACCGAGAAGGCATCAATATCATCCGTGTAGCACTTCTGCGGCGTCAGGCGGCAGCGCTCGTACAAGCTCATGGCCTGGGTGGCCTTGCAGTCTTCCAATGTAATCGTGGAGTTGGGGCCGCCGGAAATGGCGCCGGCAGGCGGCAGGGGATAACGCAAATCCTGGCGCGGCCAGGCCTGATAGGCCCAATGGCGATGGTGAGGATTTTGCAGCGGGTTCTCGCCGTAGCCGCTAACGTAGCTTTTGTCCATGGCGTTGCGGCCCAATAGATAGTCCATCCCGGCGACCATACCGTCCAGATATTTGATGTTGTTCGTGAAATCGTACGCCAGTCCCATAATAATCATCTCGTTGAGGACGAACGAGTTGGAGCCCCAGGCGTAACCGTCGCTGCCGGCCACGTAGGGCGTGCCATAACCTTGCGTTGCTTCGTTGGCGATAAAAGTGTCGGCCGCCGTGATGATGTTGAGACGCGCCTTATTGATCTCACTTTGTGGCAGACCATTTGGTACAGTCGCCAACGAGATTGTCCCCAGCGCTGCCGTGTTTCCCCAGGACATCGGGCCGCTGCCCTCGCCGCCGAGCATTGTGGGAACTTGCAGATAATATGGGGATTGTTGTAGTGCGGCCAGATACTTTTGGTTGCCTGTGGTGATGTACAACTCGGCCGCAGCCCAGTAAAATTCGTCTCTTGTGTCATTGTCGGGATATCCCCCGCCGCCGTCGAAACGGTCTACCGCGTACCAATTGGGGTTCGCCACAGCCGCATCCCAGGCGCGCTCGGCGTTGGGCAGGAGAACATCGGGCCCCGGCGCCGGCGCGTCGTTACGTTTAAACTGCGCCGCCGCTGCCGCGAAATTCAGGGTGGCCGCCGTAGAAGGCGGATAGACTACGCGTTTGTAATTGTCCACGGTGGACACCACTTCATCGGGGCGGTTGGGGACATCGGTCCACGCCGTGTCGTGGATCATGTGGTGAACCATATATTTGACTCCGGGGTTAGCTTCTTCATTACGTACCTGCATGGTCTGCATAAAATAGACTTCATTCCACACTTCATCAAGAAGATCAGACTCCGGGTAGTTAGGATCTTGCGCTTCAGGAATGTTCAGTGAGCCATTGTCGTAGGCGTATGCCGCATTCCCCCAGTAGCGATTTCGCTCGTATAGGTTCATCAAGGTCCAGGCCGAGATACCGGCGTTGACGACATACTTTCCATGATCTCCGGCGTCATACCATCCTCCATACACGAATGCCTGGTAATTAGTCGGGAACAACTGAGGAAAGCCGGCCTGGACACAATTATCCCAGACGGTGCCATCTTTGGCCGGGCCGGAATAACATGACGCGCCAAGATCAAACGGTTCGCCGTTCTCATCCAGCATCGCTCCGCGCGCCCAGAACCAGTTGCCCACATAGGATGGGGAAATTTCGGCGTCGCGATTTTGGTAGAAATAGGACAGCGCGTCGAGCTTCATCTGGCCGTACAAGTTGTCAACAATACTAAACCAATAACTGACACCTTCCATGCCGATTACACCCAGATAGAATCCATCGCCGCTGCCTTGAAAGTCAGAGAAATCAATGATGTGGAGGTAATCGCCGGAAGCGGCGTCATAGCCAAAAACCGTAGTCTGGCCGGTTGCCTGGAGTATGTCATTGCGCCCTAACTGCCAGGTGAGTGGGGTGGTGGAGCTACTCAGAACGCTCGCCTTCTTTGGCCCGTAGACGAAATACCCATGTTGGTTGACACGAATACGCAGCAAAGCGGGCGGCTCGATAGCCGGCGCAACATATTGCGCATCCTCAAGGGTAATGTTGTCGAAGTAAATCGCAAGATTACCCTCACCCTGGAAATTGCTGCCGCCCAAATGGAAAGCGAATTCGGCAGCGGTGTCTTCCAACATTTCACCGGTCATCTTGTCTCTTACCTTGCTCCCAACGAAAGGCCCAACTGTAAAAGTTTGCGGTTCCGTTGTAAGATCAAGCACCGGCACAGTGGTGCCAGAATGTGGCGGCCAAAAAGGCGCATGGCCCTGGGTCACCAATGCCTGGATCTTGGTTGGGCGGCTTGCATAAGCCGTGAACTGAGCCATGTACGTATGCCCTTCCTGAATATACAAACGGCGTTGCCGCATTTGGACATCATACTTTTGGACGCCGGGGTTCGTCACCGTGACGCGATACTCATTGGTGCCGGTTTTACCGACAACTATGTCGCCATATGCGTGCCCCGGCCAGGTTTCGGAAGTATGCCAAGGCCAAGCCGCGCCGGTTTCGAACCCGCTGTTGATCACTAAGCTGTCCGCGCTCACCGGCGACGCGAAACTGAACAGCGGCAAAAGCATAGACATCAACAACACTATCCGCGGTAAAAGCATCCATCTTTCCTTGACTGTTTTCATCTTTCACACCTTTCATAACTAAGTTTTGAGTTAAAACCTCTGAAGCCAAACACGCCGCCTCTCGTGCCTGTCTACCACAATCCACTATAAACCAGGTCGGCGACGCTGTCGCCCACAATATTGACCGGAGTTTGCACTGGATTGACCAATCCTTGTACAAAATTGACATGATGTGTCCCCATTCTTGGCGAACTTCAAATTCTCGGCGCGGGAACTACGCTTTTCTGGAGGATTCCGGAGCTAATCTGAAACTATGTTTGAAGACGATCATCAAATCGGAGGAATAAACGTGGTATTACTGTCAGTTTTCCCAGACCTGGGCATAGGAGTGGTTTTGGCAATTGGGTTCGTCTATGCGCCGATTTTTCTCCTCATACCGGTCATCGCGGTGGAGACGCTGACACTGCGCCGGTTAGTAAGGAGGGAACATGCGCTCGGCAACGCGTGCATGATGAACGTGATTTCAACGGCAGCCGGCTTTTTTAGCGCGACGGCGCTCAATGCGCCGCACCTGGAACTTGTTGATACGTGGGTTGAGAAAGTGTATCCCCATGCAGATTTGTACTACGGTGAACCGGCGTCTGCCATGATTTTGTGGCTGGCGCTCGGCATCGTGGTTATGTGTGTGCTCTCCATCTTTATCGAGGGCAGTGTGTTGATGGTTATGGAACGCCGCCAGGCGACAAAGCTCCGGATTCCGCGAACCCCGTGGTGGCGTCTTTGGGGCGCTTCGCTGATTGCCAACGTTGCCAGTTATAGCACGATGGTTGCGCTGATATGGCTGGCGCTGGAAATCCTCGAAAGACTATAAGACGTCCGGGCAAAGAGCAACCGTCAAAAGTTTGCTATCAGGCAACCTGCCGGTATTCTTGCGGGGACTGGCCGACCTCCTGCTTGAAGACGCGGCTGAAGTAGGCGCTGCTCGAAAAGCCGACTTCCAACGCCACGTCTACGACGCGCATCTGGTTTTCGCGCAGCAGCGCCTTGGCGCGCTCGATGCGGTAGCGGTTGAGGTAAGTGACCAGCGTCACGCCCGTCTCCTCACGGAAACTGCGCGCCAGGTATTCCTTGCACACGCCGATCCGGTCGGCAACGCCCTCCAGCGAGAGCGATTCTTCATTGTAATGCTCGTGGATGTAGCTCATGGCTTTGCGCGCCAATGCCTGGGCCAGTTTGGGCATGGTCCGGCGGCGATCCAGCGCCTTCGCGATGTGCGACAATATTTCCGGCACGTTGAACAGCTCCTTCTGCAAGACGCTGGCAACGCCGCGATTCAGGCGCTCCATGTCCTCCTGGGTCAACACCTGCGCCGTCACAACGACCACAGGAACGTCGCGGGTAGATGGCGCCTCGCGCATGGCCGCCAACACTCCGAATCCATCCAATTCCGGCATCATCAGATCCAGCAGTACCAGGTCCGGCGTCGTTTCACGTATCAACGCCAGGGCTTCCTGCCCATTGTTGGCCTGCAACACCTGCACGTCAGGCGACCATAGCCTGACCATGCGCGCGTGCATCTGTAAAATGTACGGCTCGTCGTCCACAATGAGAATGGTTTTCTCTGTGGCGCTTTCTTGATCCACTCCCTGGCGCTCCAAAGCCAGCGTCATGTCGGCGACGCTTACCGGTTTGTGGAGATAATCTACTTCTAACACTGAGCCCATCGTTTTGTCTGTCTCCAGGGAGTAAAACATCACCGGCGTGTCCCTGGTGGCGGCATTGCTCCGCATCGCGGTCAAGACTTCCCATCCCTGGGCGGCGGCAATGTGCGCGTCCAACATCATAGCCTGCGGCGCCGCCAGCTGCGGCGGCAGACCCCAGGTTTGGGCCGCGTCAATTTCCAGCAAATGCACATCAAAACCCTGCCGGGTCAGGTGCGTTTGCAACGGCTTCTCATCGCCGGCCTGGCTTACGCCCAGGACAATTGTCGGCTTCGCCGCGGGGAGCGCCGTCTCGGCGCTCCCTTGCGCGGCTTTTGCCGCGTGAAATCGCGGAATAGAAAAGTAGAAGGTGGCGCCCGCTCCCTCTATGCCGGAGGACTTCACCCCGATCTGGCCCTGGTGCATCTCGACCAACAATTTGCAGATGGCCAGGCCCAGTCCCAGTCCGCCATACCCCCGGCCAGAAGTGCGCGTACTCTGGCGAAAGTCCTCAAAAATCGCGGCGCACTCATCCGGCGGCACCCCCGGCCCGGTATCCGTCACGCTCACACGGATCGTTTCTTCATCACTGATGGCGCGCAGGCTCACGCTCCCTTGCCGGGTGAACTTGACGGCATTGTTGACGAAGTTCATGACAACCTGATGCAGGCGCGCGCGGTCGCCCCAGATCGGCGGCAGGCGACGGGGGATGCGGTCCTGCCAGGTCAGTCCCTTGCTGCCCGCCAGTTGTCGTCCGATCGCCGCGACAGAGCGCAACACCTCGGCCAGATCGAGCGCCTCGCCGGTCAGTTGCAACTGCTTTGTGTCGGCGCGGGACAGCGCCAACACATCGCGTAGCAGGGTGTCCAGATCGCGGGAGCTGGCCAGAATCGTCTCCAGGTCGCGCCGGCGCGCCGCTTCGTTGTCGGTCTCATCCCGCAAGATCATTTCGCTCAAGCCACTAATCAGGCTTAGGGGTGTGCGTAACTCATGGCTCACCATCGAGAAAAAGCGGCTTTTGAACTGGCTGGCCTCCTCGGCGATGCGGCGGCCCTCGGTAGCTTCCTGGTACAGGCGCACCGTCCTGAAGAAGGTGAGCAGTTGCCAGACGATGCCGCCATAAACCTCCAACCTGGCGGCATCGAACGTGACGAACCCCGCTCGATCTTCCAGGCTGAGCGGCAGCAAGGCCAACTGGAAGGGCTCGGGGTACAGAGCGGGGGTTGGAAATTGCCGGGTGAGCACGCGGTAGTGCGACTCTCCCTGTTGCGTGATCGAACGAACCCGGCTCCAGGCCACCGGGTCGTCGCCCTCCGCTTCAAAGAAGGCCACGTCCACACGCTCGATGCCCATGCACGGCAGACTGTTGGCTATGCTCTCGTAGATTTGCGTGTCATTGATGGCGTTGAGCAACCCGACATTGAGATCGCCGAGGCAATCTCCTACCCATTGCTTGCGGACCATCTGCTGCCGGAACTGCCGCCGCACACTCTCGGTCACCATGCTCCGCAGCTGATGCAGCATCGTCTCGGCCAGCCCGTGCATCAACGACAATCGCCCCGTTCCCAATAGCAATCCCAGATGACTTTCGAGAACTGTGGCGGCGACATGCCAGATGTATGGGTCTTCCATCACCGCTTCGGTTTTACTGAGAATTTCGTCGAGAGTCTGGTAGAACGACGTCGCCTCGCCGGATTTCGCGCTTGCCATAAACGCTTCCACCAGGCGCGAACAGAGGACGTGCACCTCTTCGACGCCCATACGGTGCGCTTCCGACATTGCGCTTTCGGTCATCGCTTGAACCAGGCGCAACATAGCCGTAGGGCGATCCTGGCACGAGACGGTTTTGGGGAGGTCTTTATCGTGGATCGGCAACCGCGCGCCGGAGTAACACCCGCACGAGTGGCGCGGAATCAACCGCACGGGGATCTTGACGGTTTGGGCTGCCTGTTGGGGATTGGCAATGTATTCCAACAACAGTTCCAGGGCGCGGTAGCCCAGCTCCGACGGTGAGTAGTGCAGGGTGCTCAAGGGGGGCGATTGCGTCAGCGCCTCCGGCGTGTCGTCGAAGCCGATGATGGCGATGTCCTGCGGCACGCGCAAATTGGCTTTGCGCAGCGTGGACATTGCGCCGATAGCGGCGGCGTCGTTGCTGGCGACGACCGCCGTGAACGGGATGCCGGAATCCAGGAGCTGCTTCATGGCAGCTTTGCCGCCGCTGATGCAATGGTAGCTGTAGGCGATCAAATCGGGATGGCTTGCCAGCTTGAATTCCTGAACGGCATCGAGATAGGCGTTCAACCGGAGCTGGCTGTCGCCTTTGCGGTCCTGAGGGTGGCCGGCGAGGTAAGCGATGGCGTGATGGCCGTGGACGACCAGGTGTTCCACCGCCTGGCGGATGCCGCTGGCATTGTCAACCGCGATTGTCGGCCCCGCCTCACCGGCGGCGACGTGGACGACGGGTGTGCCTTGCGCCGTCAGTTCCCGGATGTAGCGGGCGCGCGGTTCAGACATCAACGGGTTGAGTAAGATTAACCCGTCGCAGTTCCACGGCCCCACCGGCAGAAAATCAACGTCCGGTTCCGTCGTCGGCCAACCGGGGCGATCCTTCGCCAGGTAGTGCTCCATACCGCACGAGAGCAGCAAATTACAACCGTAATCCTGGGCGGCCGTCGTGATTCCATGAAGCACCGGCCCAACAAACGTGCCCAGAATTGTCCTGTAGTAGATCTGCGCCCCTGCCAGGACGCCGACCGTCATCCGGGGTTTCTGTCCATTAATTTGTTGCATGCGCCCTCCATTCTCACCATGACTATTATCGGTGAAGCAACAAATCAGTCAAAGCCGGCAATGAAACTGCGGTCCGTAGTTTCATTGCCGGCTTTGTGTTGTTCCTGCTTTTATCCTCTGCCAATCTCAGGGCGTGCGCAGGATCAGGGGATTCGCCGACGGGCCGGGCTCGTCCGCGAAACGAACGGTTACCGCAATACTACGGGCAAATAGATGCGGTGCGCGGCGGAACCGGCCTCGATCACAAGGGTATGGGTGTTGCCGGCGCTGCCGCCGTCGTTTTCAACGGTGACGGTGATGGTGTGGGCGCCGGTGTTTGCCCAGGAGTAATTCGCCGTCGCTGTGTTCTGTCCGCTGACGGGCGCCGGGTACCAGGTGTAGGTGAGCGGCGCGGTGGCGTTGGTCGGGCTGAGCACGGCGGTGAAGCCGTAAGAGAGGTTCACCACGCCGGAAATCGGGCCGGTGATCTCGACCGACTGTACCGGGATACTCGCGGCGAAAATTTCGATGGTATGGGCGCCAACCGCTGCGCCGCTGCCGTTGTCCGCCGTGACCGAGATCGCCTGGGTGCCGGTGACCGCCCAGGAGTAGGTCGCCGCCGCCGTACCTTGCCCGCTGGCGGGCGCCGGGGACCAGGTGTAGGTGATGGGGGTGGTGGCGTTGGTCGGGCTGACGGCTGCCGTGAAGGTGTAGCCGGTATCCACCACGCCGGAAGTCGGGCCGGCGATCTCCACCGCGTCCACCGGTGTGTTCACCACGGCGATGACGATGATGTGGTTGTCGGTCACGTCGCTGCCGGCGCTTTGTACGTTCACCATGATTGTTTTGGAACCGGGCGTGATCCAGGCATAAGAGGCCGTGGCCGTGCCCTGCCCGCCGTTGGGCGTTGGGTACCAGGTGTAGGTGATCGGCGCGGTGGCGTTGGTCGGGCTGATCTCCGCCGCGAAGGCGTAAGAGGTGTTCACCATGCCGCCGGTTGGGCCGGTGATTTCCACCGAATCCACCGGGATGGGCGCCGCGGCGATGGCGATCGCGTGATGATCGCTCAGCGCGTTGCTGGCGTTTTCGGCCGTGACCGTGATCGTCTGTCTGCCCACGGCGTTCCAGGAGTAGGTGGCTGTGGCCGTGCCCTGCCCGCTGTCGGGTTCCGGCGACCAGGTGTAGGTGATAGGCGGCGTGGCGTTGGTGGGGGCGATGGCCGCGCTGAAGGAGTAGGGGGTGTCTACCGCGCCGGAGGTCGGGCCGGAGATTGTCACCGAAACCAGGGGAATGGTCACGGCGCTGACGACGATGGTGTGATTATCCGTGGCCTGCCCGCTGCCGTTTTCGACCGTGACCGTGATCGTTTGGCTGCCGGCCGCGCCCCAGAGGTAGGCGGCGTTGGCCGTGCCCTGACCGGCGGCGGGCGCCGGGGTCCAGGTGTAGGTGATGGGCTCCGTGGCGTTGGCCGGACTGACCGTCGCGGTGAAGACGTAGTTGGCGCCCACGTCGCCGGAGGTCGGGCCGGCAATCGTCACCGAATCCACCGGGACGGGCGCGGCGCCGATGACGATGACGTGGGTGTCCGTGGCCTGCCCGCTGCCGTTTTCGGCTGTGACCGTAATCGTGTAGCTGCCGTCCGCGCCCCAGGAGTAGGCGGCGTTGGCCATGCCCTGACCGCTGAGGGGCGCGGGAGTCCAGGTGTAGGTGATGGGCGTCGAGGCGTTGGCCGGGCTGACCGTTGCCGCAAAGGTGTAGGTGGTGTTCACTACGCCGGAAGTCGGGCCGGAAATTGTCACCGAATCCACCGGGACGACCGGCACGGAGATCGTAATGACGTGACTGTCGCTGACCGGGCCGCCGGTCGCGTTCTGCGCCGTGACCGTGATGGTCTTGCTGCCGGCGGCGTCCCAGTTGTAGGTGGCCGTGGCTGTTCCCTGACCGGCGTCGGGTGTGGGCGACCAGGTGTAGGTGACGGGCGTCGAGGCGTCAACGGGAGTGACCAGAGCCGTGAAATCCTGGTTTTCTCCGGTCCAGCCCTCCGTCGGGCCGTCAATGGTGACGCCGGTCACCGCTCCGCCTGCGGGTGCCAGGACGATCAGCGTGATGGAATTCATCGGGAAGAGCGTCGTGAAGCCGTTGCCGGAGAGCGGTTGGTCGGCCAGTCGCACGATCGCCGCGACGTTCTCCTGGTCATAGCGATAGACCTGCGCCAGTGCGCCGGCCTGGTAATTGGCCAACGAGAGGGTGCTGGTAAGCGGGCGCATGGCCTTGTTGACGACCATCACGGTCAGCGCGCCGTCGCTGCTGCGCCGGGCGGCGTAGACCGACAACTGTTCCTGATCGGCGCTGGTCGCCTGGACGCTGATGTCGCCGAAGGTAGCGCCGTTGCCGTCGTAATTGCGATACATGCGGAAGGCGTAGGCCAGCGGCTGGTTGCCGGTGGGCGGTCCCCACAGCGTCGCCATATCCAGTCCTTCGCGGCCAAAGATGCCCAGCACGTCCGCTTCGGCCAGCGCGCCGTTGATGTGATTCGCCGCGCCCCAGTTGTACTCGGTGATGGACGTCTTGGTGCCGGGATAGTTGTCGGCCACCCACTGCTTCATGCGCCGGATCATCTGGATGGGCTCGTCGGTGGTGTCTTCAATCCAGCTTTCGTCGTGATAGGTGGGATCCCACAGCGAGCGCGTCGAACGCAGGCGCAACGCCTTCGTCTCGTCGCCGCCCGGCCCCGAAAGGGCTACGCCATCGGCGGCGGGGTAGTAATGCACATCCAGGTAATCCAGGATGCGCACACTGTGGGTAATTTCGTAAGCCTGCATCTGTTCCAGATACCATTCGGTAAAGCGCCCCTGATCGGCGGTCGTGCCGGCATCCGGCGAGCAGCAATTGCCGGCGTCCGAGCAGAAATACGCGCACCACCCCCAGGTCACCGGGCCGAGGGTCTGCGCCGTCGGGTCGGCGGCTTTGATGGCGGCGGCGTAGGTGTAAGTCCTGTCCTGCATCTCGGCGGCCGTCGTCTCGGCGGGATGCACGTCGCGGTGCGTGCTGCTCCACAGCATCGGCTCGTTGTCGAGACTGTAGAATTGCACGCCACCGTTGGCCGCCGTGCCATATTCGGTCGTTAAGTGATTGATCCAGTTGGTGACGTAGCTACTCGTGATGGCGATGCTGGTATCGAGCGGGTCGTTGCCGGTGATATTAACACCGCCTTGCCGCCCGTTGCCGCAGTCCGGGTCCCAATTCCAGTCGGCGTCGTCTTGATCGCCATATTTGCTGATTTTGAACCCGCAATCGAACGGGTGCGCCGTTGGGCCGGTTTTGGGCGTCCAGCCGATCAGCGGCAACGTCATCAACGTCGCGGATCCGGTGCGGTTATTTTGCTCGACAAACTCATCCGCAGATCCGTCGTTGGGGATATTCTCGAAATACCAGTCCGAACCGACGTTGTGAACGTTGGTCTGCCAGTTGTAGCGCGTGGTCGAGTTGCCGCCCCAGCGCCGCACGGGCAGCTGCACTTCGTCCGCCAGGCCTTCTTCAGTGAAGCTCATCCCGTAGATGTAGGGACTGATGAGATGCTGGCCGGCGGCTGCATCCACGCTCAGTGCGGGGCCGACGATGGGCGATGGGGGGGGCGTCATGCTGTCCCCCGCAACGATCTGATCGAGGTAGAAGATGCCATGGCCGGAATCGGAGTCATTGAAGATTTGGATACCGTACAATTCAAGCCCCGCGGTATAGCCCACCAGCGATTCTTCTATCTGGACCCATTGACCGGTTTGAGATGGGACAACGGTTCGTTCGATGGTTGAATCGTCTGTAAAGTGGAACGTGAACACAATCGGGTGGCCGTTTTCTGTCGCGTAGATCCAGAACCGGAGCGCGTCCCGCCCATCCAGATTCACACCCTCGTTCCAATTGACCAGCCACGTTCCCGCCCAGCCCCCGTTGAAATCAATGGCGATGGAGCGGGCGCCCTGTTGCACCGGGCTGGTATTGGCGAGGTTCACGGTGATGTCACCCCACGGTGCGGCGTCCCACCCGGTGCGCAGGGCGTCGTCGTAGAAGATCAAATCTTCTCCCTGCGCGGCCGTCGGCGTCCCCGAAAATGAGGGGAACATGCTCAAAACTAACAGAAACACACACACACCATCCAGAATTTTCTTACATTTCATGTTTTTCGGTCTCCTTCGGAAATGAGTTTTTGCCTGAACTACACAGGTAGGCTCTTTTTACCGCTGAGAACGCTGAGGGCGCAGAGAAGAGGCGGGAAATCTTTGCGGTCTCTGCGCCTTCTACGGTGAAATCTTGGGCGACGGTTATTGCGCCGCGACTGCCGCCGGGCGCCGGAATCTGGGCGTAGCTGCCGGGCGCGCCGTCGCGGATGGCTCAATCTTTGCCCGGGGTACCTGGACGGCGTCCGGACCGGCGGTTGCCGCCGGTCCGGACAGGATACTCGCGTTGGTGATGGTGATGACGTGGACGTCGGTGGCGATGCTGATGCCGTTATCGGCCGTGACCGAAATCACCTTGGCGCCCGGCGTGTCCCAAATGTAAGCCGCCGTCGCTGTCCCCTGCACGCCGGCGGGAGTTGGCTCCCAGATGTAGGTGATCGGCGTCGCAGCGTTGGTGGGGCTGATCGTTGCCATGAAGCTGTAGGGGATATTCACTTTTCCCTGGGGCGGCCCCACGATTTCCACCGATAGCTTACCGTCTGCGATGGTGATGGCGTGGGAGTTCTCGGCAGAGCTGAACTCGTTCCAGGCCGTGACGGTGATGACCATCGTGCCGGTGACCGTCCACGAGTAGGTGGCCGTCGCCGCGCCCTGTCCGGCGGTCGGCGTCGGGGTCCAGGTGTAGGTGATGGGGGCGGTGGCGTCGGTGGGGCTGATGGTCGCCGTGAAGTTGTATTCGGTGTTTGCGCGGCCCAGAACCGGCCCCGCGATTTTCACCTGCTGTAGGGGAATGGGCGGAGCGACGCTGGTGAATGCTCGCAAGACCGTCGGCAGGTAAAGGATGCCGAAGCGATCGGACTTGATCAGCATGGTGTGGGTGTCGCCGACCGGGCCGCTGCCGTTGTTGACCGTAACCGTGATGGTCTGCTTGCTGGCCACGCTCCAGGAATAAGTGGCCGTAGCCGCCCCCTGGCCGCTGTAAGGTTCAGGGGACCAGGTATAAGTGATGGGCGTCGTGGCGTCGGGCGGCGTGATCAACGCGGTAAGATTAAAGGGAATATTGATGATGCCAAAGATCGGCCCGGAAATCTCCACCGATTGCACGGCTGTATTCGACGCGACGATGAAAAGCGTTTTGGTAGCGGTAGCGTGGCTGCTGCCGTTGCTGGCTTTGACCGTGATGACTTTGTAGCCGGCGGCGTTCCAGATATAGGAGGCGTTCGCTGTGCCCTGACCGGCGTTGGGCGCCGGGGACCAGGTGTAGACGACGGGCTTTTCCGCATCTGCCGGACTGATCGTCGCAGTGAAGGTGAGTGTGGCGTTGGTCTTGCCGGCGGACGGCCCGCTGATTTTCACCGAGTCTATTGGGATTCCTCCCGTCGTGATGTTGATGACGTGGCTATCGGAGGCGTATCCGCCTTCGTTTTCGGCTATCACCAAAATGGATTGTTCGCCCACATTCGCCCAGGAGTAGGTGGCTGTGGCCGTGCCCTGCCCGTTGATGGGCGCCGGCGTCCACTGGTAGGCGATGGGTGTCGTGGCATTGGCCGGGGTAATGATCGTCGTGAAGGTGTAGACGGTGTTGATGGCGCCGATGGCCGGGCCGGAAATTTGCACCAGGGTCAACGGAATAATGATATTGGCGATGGTGATCGTGTGCGAACTTATGGCAAGGCCGTTGGCATTTTCCGCCGTGACCGTGATATGCTTGACGCCCGCCACGTCCCACGAGTAGATCGCCGTGGCCATGCCCTGCCCGCTGTAGGGCGCCGGATCCCATACATAGCTGATCGGCTCTGTTGCCGTGATCGGGTTGACTTCTGTCGAGAAGCTGTATTGCGTACCCACCAAACCGGCGTCAGGGCCGTCAATGTCCACCGAGTCCACCGGGATGCCCTCGACGAAGATGCTGTGCGCATCGTAAGCATATCCAATGCCGTTGCCGACCCTGACCTCAATGATTTTTGCGCCTGGATCGTCCCACGAATAAGTCGCCGTGGCCGTGCCTTGCCCGCTGCTGGGCTCCGGGGTCCAGACGTAGGTGATGGGCGCGGTGGCGGAGACCGGGCTGGTCATCGCCGTGAAGTTGTAGGAATGACCCACCGTGACGGTCAGCGGGCCGGCGATATTCACCGATTGCACCGGCACATCGGTGTTCTCGATGGTGATGAAGAGATAGTCTATGGCCCACCCATAGGCGTTGGAAGCTGTAACGCTGATTGTGTGGTTGCCGGCGTCGTCCCAGGAATAGGCTGCATATCTTGTGCCCTGCCCGCTTTCAGGCATCGGAGACCAGACGTAGGTGATGGGCGTCGTCGCGGTCAGGTTGACCGTCGCCGAGAAATGATAGGTGACGTGTTGTCTGCCGGACTCGGGTCCGCTGATGCTCACCCATTCAACCGGTGTGTTGGCCTGTCCGATGGTGATCATGTGCACGTCGCTGACATACTGGTAGTAGAGGTTAGTGGCGGTCACGCTGATCGTTTTGCTGCCGGTCCATCCCCAGGAATAGGTTGCCGTGGCCGTGCCCTGGCCGGTGAGGGGGGTGGGCGACCAGGTGTAGGTAATGGGGCGCGTGGCGTCGGTTGGGCTGATTTGTGTCGTGAAGGTGTAGACGACGCTCGTCTGGCCGGATGTCGGGCCGAGGATGGCTATACTTGCCAGCGGCCCGGCGTTGGGTGCCAGCGGCGCCGCTGCGGCGACGCCGGCATGAGCGCCCGTCGGTCCGCTGAAGGCCCATAACACCCCACCCAAAACCAGCGCAAGCGAAAAAGCCCACACTACATTCGAAAATTTCCTATAGCTCATTCTTGAAAAACTCCTCTTTATAAAATTTGAAGGGCGTTTCGCCTTCTTGCCGTGTGACGGACCGTGTCTGATGATCAGCGCACCCGGTATCGAAGCGCCGGCATTTGTGGACGAGACGCAAACCATTGACAGTATAATGCAGATTGGGGTGGGTGCGAATGGCCGCTTTTTGCGATACACCGGAGAATGCGAGGATTTGACATAAATCGGCGCTCGCTTATAATGGATCGGAATTCTGGGATGTAGTTCAATGGGTAGAATGCCCGGCTGTTAACCGGGAGGTTGAAGGTTCGAGTCCTTCCGTCCCAGCCTGATTATTTCGCAGAAAGCCGCGTTGGGGATGCTCAACGCGGCTTTTTTGTTTGTCTGTTTGTGAAAGTTGTTCTATACTCGGTATGTACGCAAAATAAATAAAACGCCCCGCGATGTTGAGTCCATCCGGGACGTTTGACCGGCGGCGAAAGCGCGCCGTGGTGGAAATAGTATAACACATTCCGCCCTCCGCGAGTTGTTCGCCGGGGGTGGCTTCTCTTATAGGACCAACCATGCCGCGAATCTTCGATAACATAGACCAAAGCCTCCTCCCCGCACTCCGGGAGACCCTGGATGTTTCCTACCGCGCCGATTTCTGCGTGGGGTACTTCAACCTGCGTGGCTGGCGCGAGATTGACAGCCGCATCGAGACGTGGACCGGCGGCGATACGGATTATCGCTGCCGGTTGTTGGTGGGAATGCAGCGCCGCCCCGAAGAAGAACTGCGCGCCGCTCTCAGCTTCCGCAAGGACGACGACCAGATGGATAACCGGCGCGTGGTGCAACTCAAGAGAGACCTGGCGCAGGAGTTCCGCGAGCAACTGATTCTCGGCGCGCCCACCAATGCCGATGAGGTCAGCCTGCGCCGCCTGGCGCAGCAGCTCCGCGATGGCAAACTCGTCGTCAGGCTCTTCCTGCGCCACCCGCTACATGCCAAGCTCTACCTGTTGTACCGCCAGGACATCGCCACGCCTATCATCAGCTTTATGGGCAGCAGCAACCTCACCTTTGCCGGCCTGAAGGCGCAGGGCGAGCTTAACGTAGATGTGTTGGAGCAAGACGCCGCCAGGAAACTGGCGAAATGGTTCGAGAATCGCTGGGACGACCGCTGGTGCGTGGACATTTCGCAAGAGTTGATCGCTATCATCGAGGAGAGCTGGGCCGGGGAAAAGCTGATCCCGCCCTATCACATCTACCTCAAGATGGCCTATCACCTCTCCCAGGAGGCCCGCGCCGGCCTGTCGGAGTTCTATATCCCGGCGCAGCTCTACAACACCATGTTCGATTTTCAGAGCGCCGCCGTCAAGATCGCGGCGCGGCATCTCAACCAGCGCGGCGGCGTCCTGATTGGCGACGTGGTGGGGTTGGGCAAGACGTTGATGGCGACGGCGGTCGCCAAGCTCTTCGAGGAAGATTACCTGCTGGAGACGCTCATCATCTGCCCCAAGAACCTGGTCAAGATGTGGGAGTTCTACCGCGACGAATATCACCTGCGCGCCAAAGTGCTCTCCGTCACGCGCGTGCTCCAGGATTTGCCGGCCATGCGCCGCTATCGCCTGGTGTTGATTGACGAGAGCCACAACCTGCGCAATCGCGAGGGCAAGCGTTACCGCGCCATCCAGGAGTACATCCAGAAGAACGAGAGCCGCTGCATTCTGCTCTCGGCGACGCCCTACAACAAAACCTACCTCGATCTCTCGGCGCAACTACGCCTCTTTGTGCCGGAGAACGCCGATTTGGGCGTGCGTCCCGAACGTCTGCTGCGCGAGATCGGCATCCCGGAGTTCATCCGGCGCCACCAGTGCCCCTTGAGTTCCCTGCAAGCCTTCGAGCACAGCGAGTATGCCGATGACTGGCGCGACCTGATGAGCCTGTTTATGGTGCGCCGCACCCGCAGTTTCATCCGCGACAACTACGCCAAAGCGGATGACGCCGGGCGCAAGTATTTGGAATTCCCCGATGGTTCGCGCGCCTACTTCCCGGCGCGGGTTCCCCGGACGCTGCGTTTTGCCATTGACGAAAACGACCCTCGCGACCAATACGCCCGGTTGTACGCCGAGCCGGTGGTGGAGACGCTCAACGCGCTGCATCTGCCGCGCTATGGCCTGGGGAACTACATCCACTCCCGCCCCAAGACGCCGCCCAATCCTCAAGAAAAAATCATCTTGGACGATCTTTCGCGCGGCGGGCGGCGCCTGATGGGTTTCTGTCGCACCAACCTCTTCAAACGCCTGGAAAGCAGCGGTTACGCCTTTTTGCTCTCGCTTGAGCGGCACATTTTGCGCAACTACATCTTCATCCACGCGCTGGAAAAGGGATTGCTGCTGCCCATAGGCACGCAGGGCGCGGAGATGCTGGACACGCGCATTGAGGACGAGGATGTGGATGTGGTGGATGAAGACGCCGATACCGCCGCAGAAATCGGGTTTTTTCCGAAAAACCCGATTTCTGCCTTATCCGAAGACGCAGAAGGAGAAGGAGAAGGAGAAGCAGAAGAAGCAGAAGAAGAAACCGGGGGTTTCAGAAAACCCCCGGTTTCTAAGAGGTTTTCTGAAGAGGCGGCGCGTGTTTATGATCTCTACGCGACCCGTTTCAAGACCCGCTTCCGCTGGATTCGCGCCGATCTCTTTACCGCAGCTCTGCGCAAAGACCTTCTGGCCGATGCCAAAGCTCTGTTGAGCGTCCTGGACAGGGTCGCGGCTTGGGACGTGGCACGGGATGCCAAGCTCAACGCGCTCCGCGACCTGTTGGCCACCGCGCATCCCCGCGAAAAAGTGCTGATCTTCAGCCAGTTCGCCGATACGGTGCGCTACCTCGAACAGCAGCTCCAGGCGCGGGGGATTGCGCCTCTGGCCGGCGTCACCGGCGACGACGACGACCCCACCGCCCTGGCCTGGCGCTTCAGCCCGGTGAGCAACCACCAGCGCGACCAGGTGGACGCGGCGGACGAACTGCGCGTTCTCATTGCCACCGACGTGCTCAGCGAGGGGCAGAACCTCCAGGACGCCGCCATCGTGGTCAACTACGACCTGCCCTGGGCCATCATCCGCCTCATCCAGCGCGCCGGGCGCGTGGATCGCATCGGTCAGCACGCCTCCGAGATTCGTTGCTATACCTTCTGGCCGGCAGAGGGCGTCGAACGTCTCATCCGGCTGCGTGAGCGCCTGAACCAACGCTTGCGTGAGAACGCCGAAGTGGTGGGCACCGATGAGGCTTTCTTCGAGGGCGAAACTGATGCGCAGCCTTTGCTCAATCTCTATCACGAGCAGGCCGGCAGCCTGGACGATGAGCAGGACACCGAGATTGACCTGGTCTCCTATGCCTACCAGATTTGGAAGAACGCCACCGATGCCAACCCGTCGCTCAAGAATATCATCCCCAAGCTCTCGCCCGTGATCTACGCGACCAAACCTTTGCCCGACAGAGCGGGCGTCGCCGGCGACTTGTCCGCGGGCGCTCCGGCTCCGCCCGGCGTTCTGGTCTACTTGCGCACCGACACCGGCAATAGCGCTCTGGCCTGGATTGATCAGGACGGCCACAGCGTCACCGAATCGCAGCTTGCCGTGTTGCGCGCCGCCGAGTGCGCCCTGGATACGCCTGCCTTGCCGCGCCAGGAGAACCACCACCCACTCGTCGAAGCCGCCGTCGCCCACGTCCTTACCGAGCGCAAGATCATCGGCGGGCAGTTGGGCCGGCCTTCCGGCGCGCGTTATAAAACGTACACCCGACTCAAGGCTCACGCCGAGTATCTGCAAGGGACGCTTTTTGCCGATATGGCGCTGCCTTTGCTCAAGGCGATCGACCAGATCTACATACACCCTTTGCAGGAATCGGCAGCCAACAGTCTCAATCGCCAGTTGCGCAGCCACGTCTCCGACGAGAACCTGGCCGAACTGGTCGTGACGCTGTACGAGGAAGGACGGCTCTGTCTGGTTCAGGAAGAGAAGGAAGAAACCGAACCCCAAATCATTTGCTCGTTGGGATTGGTGAAGTGAGAAGGAAGAAGGAAGAAGGAAGAAGGAAGAATCCCGGTTTCTTCTGAGAAACCGGGATTCTTCCCACCCAAAAGGAGCTGCTCTTGACACGTAATGTCATCTTTCAAGCCGGGCAATACTATCATCTGTATAATCGCGGCGTGAATCGCCAGCCTATCTCGTTTAACGAGGATAACCGGGCTTACTTCATCAAACAACTCCGGCTCTACGCGCGCTCTGACCTGCTGGATATTGTGGCCTACTGCCTGATGCCCAATCATTATCATTTGCTGGTGTATTTGAAAACGGAGTCATTGAGCGCCAAAGTGATGCAGCCCTTTGGGGTTTCGTATACCAAAGCGATCAACAAACAACAAGATCGCGTGGGCCCGTTGTTTCAAGGACGTTTTCAGGCAGTTCTGGTGGACAAGGAGGGCTATTTGTTGGATCTCTCCCGCTACATTCATCTGAACCCAGTCCGCGCCGGATTGGTCAAACACCCGGCAGACTGGGCCTATTCGAGTTATCGCGACTATGTCGGATTGCGCAACGGAACACTGCCGAATCCGGATGTCATTTTAGCGCAGTTCCCTTCGCGCCAGGCGTATGCTGAGTGGGTCGAAGCGCGTATGACGGCGGATGACGAACAGGAACAACTTGCGCATTTGATGCTGGGTTAGTTTAAGGAAGAATCCCGGTTTCTTCTGAGAAACC
>DAOUFX010000480.1:0-4334 GCA_034429675.1 Anaerolineae bacterium
CCCCACCCCCAGATTTTTGAGAAGATACTTTTAAGTTCTCTTTGACAAAGAATCAAGGGAGGCTTTTTTGTACACAGGACACCGCGCGCAAAGAAGACCGCCCCCTTTTAACCTGACCGTCAGCGACGGTAACAGACTTTCGACTTTTTGACTTTTAACTATTTTCGGAGGAGAAGAACCATGAGTGTGCGTGTTCGTTTTGCCCCCAGTCCCACCGGCTACATGCACATCGGGAATGTGCGCACCGTTGTTTTTAACTGGCTCTATGCGCGCCAGCAGAAAGGAACCTTCATCCTGCGCATCGAAGACACCGACCGCAGCCGTTACGTCGAAAATGCCCTTCAGGTCATCACCGATGGGTTGCGTTGGTTGGGTATGGATTGGGATGAAGGTTGGGAAGTCGGCGGCGACTACGGACCTTACGTCCAATCCGACCGCCTGAAGATTTATCAGGCCAAAGCCGAGGAGTTGGTCGAAAAGGGCTTTGCTTACCGCTGTAACTGTTCCGAGGAACGTCTGGAAGAATTGCGCGGGCAACAGAAAGGCGGCGAATCAACCGGTTATGATGGCCGTTGCCGTGACAAGCAACCCGGCGCGGTCTCGCCGCTGGAACCTCACGTGATTCGTTTGAAGGTGCCGCGCGAGGGTGTCACGAAGTTCCACGATCTGTTACGCGGCGACATCGAATTTGAAAACAATCTGCTGGATGACCAGATCTTGCTCAAGAGTGATGGCTATCCCACTTATCATCTGGCGGTGGTGGTGGATGATCACATGATGAACGTCACGCACGTTATACGCGGCGACGATTGGATTTCCAGCGCGCCCAAGCGTATTTTGTTGTACCAGGCGTTCGGATGGGAACCGCCCATCTATGTTCATGTGCCGCTGGTGTTGGGGGCGGATGGGAAAAAGCTTTCCAAACGTCATGGCGCGGTCTCGGTGGATGAATTTTCCCGGCAGGGATATTTGCCGGAAGCGCTTTTCAATTATCTGGCAATGTTGGGATGGGCGCCCGGCGAAGGCGATGAGCAGGAGATTTTCACCCGAGAAGAATTGATCGAGCGGTTTGACATCAACCATCTCAATCTTTCCCCGGCCGTCTTTTCCTACGAAAAACTCAATTGGATGAACGGCATGCACATCCGCGCGATGAGCGAGGATGAACTGCTCGAACGCCTGATCCCATTCTGGGAAGATACCGGCTGGGTCCCCAGCCCGGCGCCGACGGAATTGTTGCCGACGCTGCGGATGTTGGTCCCGCTGGTTCGTGAACGCCTGGTAACGCTGCGCGATGTTATCCAGTGGACCGACTTTGTCTTTGTGGATATCGAGACGCCGTCGGTGACGGAGCTCATCGGCAACAAGATGACGGCCGAGCAAAGCCTGGAGGCTATCCGCCGTACGCAGGCGTTTTTGGCAAACCTGGTACACTTCAACGCCGAATCTATGGAAGAACCCATGCGCGAGCTGGCGCGTACAATGGGGTTGAAAGCCGGGCAACTCTTCACCATCGTGCGCAATGCAGTGACGGGCAAGCAGGTGACGCCGCCGCTTTTCGGTTGCATCGAAGCCATCGGCCGCGCGCGCACGCTCAAGCGACTGGAATGCGCCGAGGAAGCGCTGCTCGCGCACATCGAACAACGTTCGGCAGACGCAGAGTGCAGCGCTTCTTAGTAGCTCAATTGGATGCACAAAAAAGCCCCCACCTGATCGTGGGGGCTTTTTGTGTAAAGCGGCAGCTTACGGTCGTAAAACGATCCACTGGCCTATCTGGATGTAGCTGGGATTGGCAATCCCGTTCTGGGCGGCCAGTTGATTGACGGTAAACCCGAAATGGCGCGAGATGCTGTAGAACGTGTCACCCGTCGCGACCAGGTAGGCGGCCTGTCCGACCGGCGGAGCGACCGGAATGCGCAGGAATGTGCGCGCCGGGATCAGATGGACATCGGCGATCTGGTTGACCCGGGCAATCTCGTCGGCGGTGCTGCCAAAACGCAACGACAGACGGAACAGGTTCTCGCCGGGTTGAATGCGGTAGTAGACGCCGGCGGGAATGCCCGTTTCCAGACCGGCAATAGGCGCTGGAGGAATGGGCGTCGGCAGGGCCGTCGGCTCAGGCGTTGGGACGACTTCCGCAACCATCGTGGGAAGAGGCGTTTCGGTGGGAGGAGGCAACGTCGGGATAACGGGAGTCGGCTCGATGACTGCGGTCCCCTGCACGATTTGTACCAATGCCGGCGAGGTTTGAACTGCCGACACGCTTCCATCTTTTTCCGACAAGTTGGTCTGGGTAAAATCTATCTGCACAATAGCCTCTGAGGGCGCAACGGCCCGCAAACGCACCGTCAGAATGTGGTACTCCTGAGTTTCGCTGATACCCAATCCAGACACGCGATAGCGCAGCAACCCGTCGGATGTGACCTCATTCACTTCCACCACTGCCGGCGCCGACCCCGGCAAAACCTGCACGCCCGGGGCGTTGGGATCGCAGTCCTCCAGGAAGAAATACGCCACGGGGAAAGACATTTCCACCCAAAGCGTCGAAAGGTCGCCGCCGCTGATCAATCTCAGGGGAACGTCCACAACCACGCCGGTTTGGAGCAGCTCCGGCATATCAAATGACAAAAATCGTGGCGTTTCGGTTTCTGCCGTGGGCGATATCACAATCTGCGGCCCAAGAATCATTGAACCCGGCGGCGTCTTGGTCACACTGTAATCTACAACGGGCAGCGTGGGGGTAGACCCAGGCGTGTCGGATGGAAAAAGAAGATTGCACCCACCTAAAACGCCCAGAAGAATAATCCCGACGATCATCAAAATGATACGCTTCATACTTACCTCCAAGATCAGTGATAGGAAACCGGCAACCCCCACTTCTCCCCTTTTTATTGAGAGGATACGTTTACTGGCTGCTCCGGGAAACTGCGTAATCACACAGAGCATCGCTGCGGGTCACGGCCATGACCGCGCAGGCTTCGGCGATGGCCGCAATGGTAAAGGAAGGGACTTTTTCCAGGAATGCTTCAGGCGTGCACAACCCCTCGAACATGTCGTGCGCCGCGCTCAGTAGTTCCTGCACCCCGTAAGGATCCAACTGTTTGTAGACAAACAGCGACAACGGCGAATTTTGCATATCAAAACTGGTCGTGCTCGCGCGCCCGAATGCCAACAATCCGAACAGTGTGGATTCGGTATTGACCGTGGCGGGCAGCGGAGTGCGCGGCAGAAAGTCTTCCAGGCTGCGACAGTTCTCGTCGCCTTCGACGTCGCCCGTGAACAATGCCACCGGTGCATCCCCGCCGGTAATATCGGCCAACGCTTCGAGAATCGCGGCGGTCAACAGCTTGATCCCCAGATACTCGCGACCGGTGGCGACGTTGCGATAAGCCAACGCCAACATTCGCTGGTAGTCCCCCTCCGGCGGCACCCCACGATACTGATTGAAGATGTTTTCAGGGTTGAGCACCCGCAGAAAGCCCTCCATCTTTTGGAGCGCGATGCGATAGCTCTTGATCGAATAAACGGCGCGCAGGCGCAATGAGGGGTTAGTCTCAGGCAATAATTTCCAGGTGTTGTCCAAAAACTCTCCGGTTTCAACCACCGAGAAATTTTCCACGTCTTTGTTGGAAAACATGACAGACCACTTGACAGTCTGTTCAATTTCCGCCGCCGCCATCCCCAACTCGTGGCGGGCGTTGATCGTGGTCAGACGGCAGTAGAGAATGTCGGCAGGGGTTTGCCCGCGCTCGTTTTCGCCTCTGAAGGGGATGGTGGCCTCGATACACGACGTGACTTCCAACAGGTCGCGCAGACTCACGACGCCTTCAAGTTGTTTGTTCATCAACAACGCGCTGAGGAATTCATTCAGTCCGGCGGGAGGCGCGATGAGCGCCTTTCCCGGTTCGAACCCGAAAATTTCCAACGTCAAAGCCAGCATCAAATCTTCCTCCACCGGCTTTGCCAGAATCGAAAGTTGCCCCCCCTCTTCGTGAACGTAGGGCGCCAAAACCACTCCAATCTCAGGAATGAAACCATCATCCACCTGATAATACACGACGTCGTGAAACAGAGCGGCCAGAGCCAGAATTGGCATGGTTTCATCCATGAGGTCAAAGATGTGTTCCGGGGTATGGAAAGTACGCGCTTGAGCGGTCATGGCCTTGTGGACCATGATGCCCAGGCTCTCCAGTTTCATCAGCGAAATTTCTGCATGCAGCCCGGTCAAGGCTGTTTTGAACAAATTGATGATCCTTTGCAGTGTGCCGACTTCCATACCCGATTCCTTAAGTATCTGTAATCGTATCTTCTCCGAAATCTGGGGGTGGGGGTTT
>DAOUFX010000481.1:0-5898 GCA_034429675.1 Anaerolineae bacterium
CCCCACCCCCAGATTTTGGGAAGATGTGTTTTTCGCGGGGCGAGTCTGCTTGCCCGCGAAAAACCTGGAGTTTTTCGACTTTTGACTTCTTGACTTTCGACTTTTGACTATTTTCCGAGGAGGCATAATTATGAGAGGTAAATTTCCCCGCGTTTTGCTTATCATGGCTTTGATCTCACTTCTTGTTCCTACCACCGGAGTGGCGGTTTCGGCCACTCCCCCCGCAACTGTCGTTAACGAAACTGCGACCGTCTACATCGTAGTATTTGCGGAGGCGGCGTTGCCGGCGTATACCGGCGGCAGCGCCGGGCTACAGGCGACCAGCATCCAGCGAACCGGCGCGGCCAGGCTGGATGTTCACAGCCCGGCAAGCGTGGCTTATCGCGCCTATTTGCGGAACCGGCAGTCACGTTTTGCGGAGACCATGACGAAGATCCTGGGACGGCCGGTGCAAGTGGTTGGAACCTACCAGTTGTCCCTCAACGGGATGGCCGTCAAATTGACGCCCGCCGAGGCGTCAGCGGTGGCGCGGATGCCCGGAGTCGCGGCGGTAACGCCTGACTGGTCGGAACGCGCGCAATCTGACGCGGGTCCGGGCTGGGTCGGCGCCGAGAGCGTCTGGGATGGTTCAGCGACCGGCGGCGCAGGAACGATGGGAGAAGGTGTGGTTATCGGCATTGTAGACACCGGCATCAACATGGATCATGCCTCGTTTGCCGATGTTGGCGACGACGGGTACAACCACACCAATCCACGCGGCAAATACTACGGCTGGTGTGACGAAGACAACCCGCACTACACGGACGATGTCTTCTGCAACGACAAACTCATCGGACTGTGGAGCGCCGACACGGATTTGCCGGAAGATTTCCACGGCCACGGCAGTCACGTGGCCAGCATCGCCGCCGGCAACGTAACGAGCGCCTCGCTGTACGCTCTCACGACGACCATCACCCGCACGATTTCCGGCGTCGCGCCTCATGCCAACATCATTGCCTACAGCGTCGAAGGGGAAGCGGGATCGGGAGAGGCGAGCGGGTCCGCGATCATTTCTGCGACCGAGCAACTGATTGAAGACGGCGTGGATGTGGTGAACTGCTCGTTTGGCGGCATTGGTACACGCGATCCGTGGGTATATGCTCAGCAATGGCTCAACGTGCGTGCCGCCGGCATCTTCGTGGCCGTCTCTGCTGGCGACAAAGGGCCGCGCACCGGGTCCATTGGCACGCCGGCGACGGCGCCCTGGGTTTTGTCGGTAGCCGGGGCGTCGCACAATCGCGCTATCCCCAATTCCTTGATTGACCTGGAAGGCGGCGAAAATCCGCCGGATGACATGGCCGGGCGTGGTCTCGCCGCTGGATATGGCCCGGCGCCCATCGTCTCGGCGGCCTGGTACACCGACGTCTTCACTCAGCCGGTGAACGGCTACACGCCGGAGGAACTGGCGACCATGTGCCTGGAGCCTTTCCCGGAAGGCACATTCGCTGGCGAAATCGTAGTCTGCGAGCGTGGGGAAAACACACGCATGAGCAAAGGCTACAACGTGCAAGAAGGCGGAGCGGGCGGCTACGTTCTGCTGAACGACGAAATCAATGGCGCGATCCTGGAAAACGACTCGCATTATTTGCCTGCGGTGCACATCAGCTATGAAGACGGCCTCGCGCTGAAGTCCTGGTTGACCAACACGGTGGTGCAGACGGCGACAATCACCGGCGTCGTTATTGACGTCAACGACGACTATGGCGACGCGTTGCGCAATGACAGCAGCCGGGGCCCGAACATCGTGGCGGACGTTCTCAAGCCCAACGTCGCCGCGCCCGGCACCGACATCTTGGGCGCTATACAGACCTATCATCCTCGCCCGACCACTTATGCGGAGTACGGTTTTTCCTCCGGCTCGTCCATGGCCAGTCCCCAGGCGGCCGGCGCCGCCGCGCTGTTGAGCGCGTTGCGCCCCACCTGGACGCCCGCCCAGATACAATCTGCTTTGGAAACTACGGCCATCAATGCCGGGGGCTTCCATAAAGGAGACGGTGATCTTGCCAATCCCTTTGACGTGGGCGCAGGTCGCGTTTATGCCGCCACGGCGGCCCAGGCCGGCCTGGTGCTGGACGAATCGGCGGCCAATTTCATGGCGGCTAACCCGTTCGACGGCGGCAACCCCGCGACCTTGAACCTGGCGTCGTTGGCCCAGGATCAATGCGTCTACGACTGCGGTTGGACGCGCGTCGTGCAGAGCTCGTTGGATTACACCGAAACCTGGACGGTTGCCGTCACCAATCCGGCGGACGCTGAATTGACCGTCACACCGAACACCTTTGCATTGGGCCCTGGGGCGGTTCAAACGATCACTATCGCAGCTGACGTGGCGAACGCCGACGAAGGCGCCTGGCTGTTTGGCGAAGTGCGCTTCACGCCGGCCACCTCCGGGACGGTCACGGCGCACTTCCCCGTTGCCCTCAAATCGGAGTTCTCCGCCGTCCCCGAACTGATCAAAATAGATACCTGGTATCCAGAAGGGACGCAAAACGCGGGTGGGTTCGAGGTGGCTCAGGCTGTCATGGGGATGTCCACCAGAACTTACGGCTTGACCCAGGCGACCCTGGTGGATGGCTACCTGAACCAGAACGCGACACCGGGCGAGTTTACCATTGCCGATAATCCCGATATGGGCATTATGGTCATCACGACCACCATCACTGATACCAACAAACGCCTCGTCGCTGAAGTGTTGTACAGCCATGCGCCCAACGTAAACCTGTACATTTACCGGAGCGGCAGCGCTAACCCGGTTTGCGCATCAACGGGCCCGGACAGCGCGGAATATTGCAGCTATCCGCATACTCCGGGCACCTATTTCATCGTGATAGAGAACTTTGAGGGCAGTGTCGGCGAGCCGACTTCCATCATGGGATTGTGGGATCGTGTTATCGTGTCGTATGCGATCGTGAATAATTCCTCCCTCGGCAACATGAGCATTGATGGGCCGGGGGCTGTGCCCATCGGCCAGGAATTTGACGTTGACGTGGAGTGGAATCTGACGCCGGAGGAGCGCCCGGAAGAAACCGAGATCATTAACTTCTTGCACTTCTACAAGTTCTACGGCGCTTTTACTTTGGGCACCGGGCCCACACAGTCGGACGATATCGGATATACGCAAGTTGATGTAAAATTGAATCTTGCCTGGTATATATTCTTGCCGGTGGTATTGCGCAGTGACGGCAATACTCCGTAATCCATCACAAAGAGAGGTAAACAAAGGGGGTTAAATATGCGCAAAGTCTTTGCATTTCTCGCTGGGCTGTTGGTAGGGGTTTTAACCGGAGGCATGGTTGCCATTTTGCTTGCGCCGCAATCTGGCGCGGAGTTACAACACCGGATCCAGGATGGGGTTCAACGTCTCGTGGAAGAGGGAAAAACCGCAGCGGAAGCGCGGCGTGTGGAACTGGAAACGCAACTGGAGTCCTTCAAGCAAGGACGCCCGATCACGCTCCAAACAGTGGAGCCGGAGGCCTGAGAGATAAAAAAACAACGGCGGGAATTCCCGCCGTTGTTTTTTTGATGAGTGTTTGGCGCGTTCAAGCCCCGGCCGCGCGCACAAAAGCTTCAAACAAGGGCCACATTGTATCGGAAGCCTTGACCATCGCTTCTGGATGCCATTGCACCCCCACGACAAACCGCTGATCCGGCAGCTCGATGGCTTCGATCACGCCATCCGGGGCGCGCCCTACCGTTCTCAGGTCCTTGCCGGCTTCTTTCACGGCCTGATGATGGGCGCTGTTGACGTTTAAAGTGGTGGTCCCAAGGATGGCCGCCAACCGGCTGTCCGCTTCCAATGTCACAGAATGAACCACCTGCTCCATGGGGCGCGCGGGAGAAAAAGTGTGATCCAAGGCGTGGGGGATGTGTGTCGCAATATCCTGATACAGGGCGCCGCCCAGGCTCACATTGAGCAACTGGCAGCCGCGGCAAATTGCCAACAGCGGACGGCCAGACTCCAACCAGAAACGCACCAGTCCCAATTCGGATGCATCGCGTTCCAGGTCAACCCCGCCCAAATGCAGCTCGTCGCTCTGACCATAAAACTCCGGCGCAATATCCTCGCCGCCGGAAAGCAACAATCCGTCCAGGCGCGCCGCCAACACCGGCCAATCTGCCTCGGTGGTGATGGGAGGGATAACAACAGGCGCGCCGCCCATGTGATGGACGGCGCGAGTGTAAGTCTCACCCACTGAGTGCAGTGAACTATGCAACAAACGGGCGGAAAAGTCTTTCCGCCCGGTGATCCCAATCAATGGCTTCACAATGCGTTAGATAGTACAACTCGCAGGTGCGTCACAAAAAACAGCCGCTTGCCCCCAGTTGTTGACTAACGTATCCTGCTAATTCCGGTTGGCTTCCTTCAGACGCGCGGCCCGGCCACTGAGATTGCGCAGGTAATAGAGTTGGGCGCGACGCACTTTGGCGCGGCGCACGATTTCTACTTTCTCGATGCGCGGCGAATACAGAAGGAACGTGCGTTCGACGCCAATACCGTGAGAGGCAATGCGCCGCACGGTGAAATTGGAGTTTGCGCCGCGTCCGCGCATGCGAAGTAACGTTCCCTGAAATATCTGAGTACGTTCACGCTCGCCTTCGACGATGCGCACGGACACTTTAACGGTATCGCCGGGGTGCATATCGGCAATTTGTGGGTTTGGTTTTGCCATCTGGCGTTCTAATGATTCGACCAGGTTCATTCTCTCATCTCCCCAAAAATTTGCCGCCAACACGTGGCGGCGAATCGGAAGTATAACATACTTCTCAAGAATAGCAATGGGATGAAACACCTTGCTACTTGATGCGCAACCGCCAACCTTCTTGCAAATAGTCAGGGTCGCGCGGCAGTCCGCGACTGTCCCACAGGTGCGCGTTCCAGGTCCAGAACTGCTGTTTGCTTAATCCGTATCGCGCAATGATGCCCCACACGGTGTCGCTGGTAGCTACAGTGAGATAAACGGGCTGGGCCACAGGAGCCACCGTTTCAACAATCGGCTCCACGACGGCGGCATGGCCGCCGGTTTCCATACAGGCAACGTTCACCGCCTCGATCATCGGCCAGAGCACTTTTTCGGTGTTCCCGGCGTGGTAAATGCTGAAAAAATCCACACCGTGGCGCGCAATGCTTTCAATCCAGGGGATGAACTCTTCCGGCAGCAACATGACATCCCCTATTCCGCGCATAGGCGACAAAACCGGATAGACGTCGGGCGTCTTGCCCCACTGCAAACTTAATTCACTCAGCGTCTGATAGATATCACGATCCACCGAAATATCGGGCGCTTTGCCCCAGGCTGCGAAACTCTGCGGCATCCATCCTCCCTGGCAGAGAGGGGCGAGAACCTCGATGGCGCGCGGATCGGGAAGATAAGCCACCGGCGGGGTGGAAAGGTATAAACGCCTTCGCGGGATCTCGACGTTGTCCAGGGCGTCGGCAAGCGGACGCAGCTGCTCGCCGGTAATCATAGCCGCCCCCAACACGAGAATGGTGGCGTCGTACCCCACCGATTGTGATTCGACGATGGCTTTCAATGCATCTTGCGGAGCTCTCGAGGTCAATTGAACCCAGGCCAACGGGCGAAAGCCCATAATCCGTACACGCTTGACCAGGTTTTGCGCGGTTTCGGGAAAATAGTGGGGACCATGTCCCACCTTGACCAGTAGATAATTTGCGCCAATGGCTGTCGCCATTTCGGCGGCGCGTTGTAAATCGTGTGAATAAGCCATCCACACGCCTTTTCCACATAAATCTGCCATGAACCTCTCCGTTCTAAAGCTGAAGCCGCTATTATATCATGGAAAATGCTTCTCTTCTCAAAATCCGGGAGGGTGAGGGCCTGGGGGGCGGCGCAAGCCGCC
>DAOUFX010000482.1:0-8380 GCA_034429675.1 Anaerolineae bacterium
CCCCACCCCCAGATTTTGAGAAGATTCCTCACGAGATTGTTTTCTAGGGAGCGCCTATGAGCGACGACAACGACCTTTTGATGCACATCCAAACCCGCCTTCGCTATCAGTTCAAGGAGCCTGAGTTACTGAGATTGGCGCTCACGCATCCATCCTATGCGCACGAACACCCCGAAGAAGGCGGCGAAGAATACCACAACCAACGCCTGGAATTCCTGGGAGACGCCGTATTGGATTTCCTGGTCGCCGCCTGGCTCTATCGCACGTACCCCGATTTTCCCGAAGGGCCGCTGACGCGACTCCGCGCCACGTTGGTGCGCACCACTACGCTGGCTGCGTTAGCCCAGGAATTAGGATTGGGCGATAGATTGCGCCTGGGCCACGGCGAAGCGGAAAGCGGCGGCCACGAACGCCAGGCGAACCTGTGCGATGCGCTCGAAGCCACCGTCGGCGCGCTGTACCTCGACGGCGGGGCGGAGGTGCTTTGGGAACGGCTGGAACCCTGGTTCGCGCAGGAAACCGAGGCCATTCTCCAGGCAGAAGCCTACGTGGATGCCAAATCGCGCTTCCAGGAGTGGGCGCAGGCCGAGATGGGAATCACCCCGGCTTACCGTATCATCAGCGAGGAAGGCCCGGATCACGCCAAGATTTTTACGGCTCAGGTGTTGCTCAGCGCCAATGTCGCCGGCGTCGGGCAGGGCCCCAGCAAACGCGCCGCCGAACAATCCGCAGCGCAACTGGCTCTGTCCACGATGACCGGCGAGAAATCGCCCGAATTCAACAACGCAGGAGGACAAAAGCCCAATGATGCGTTTTGACCGTTTCACCGAACGCGCGCAAGAAGCCGCGCAACGCGCCGTCGAACTGATGACGCGCTACGGTCACAGCCAGGTAGATGTCGAACATCTGTTGCTGGCTCTGATCCAACAGCAGGGAACCGTCTCATCGCTGATCACCGAGATGGGCGGCGACCCGAACGCAATGTCGGACGCGCTGGACGCCGTTTTGCGCAAAAACCCGCGCCCCGGCATCTATGGCGCCAGCGGCACCCAGCAGGTCTTCATCACGCCGCGCGTCAAGCGCGTGCTGGACATCAGCCAGGAAGAGGCTTCGATTCTCAAGGATGAATACATTTCCACCGAACATCTGCTCCTGGCAATCACGCAAGAAACCAATACCCCGGTGGCAAAATTGCTGGCGGAAGCCAACATTACCCACGACCGCACATTGGAGATCGTCCATCAGATGCGCGGCGGGCAACATGTGACCACGGCGCAAACGGAAGGGCAGTTCAAGGTGCTCAAACGGTTTAGCCGCGATTTAACCCAGATGGCGCGGGAACACAAACTGGACCCGGTGATCGGACGCGACGGCGAAATCCAGCGGGTCATTCAAATTCTGGTGCGGCGCACCAAGAACAATCCGGTGCTCATCGGCGAACCCGGCGTCGGCAAGACGGCCATCGTCGAAGGGCTGGCCCAGAAGCTCACCGACGACGATGTTCCCGAAATTCTCAAGGGGAAGCGGCTGTTGGCGCTGGACATGGGCGCATTGGTCGCCGGGACGCGCTTCCGTGGCGAGTTCGAGGAACGGCTCAAGATGATTATGGAAGAAGTGCAGCAATCTCAGGGAGAGAATATTCTCTTCATTGATGAGTTGCACACGGTGGTCGGGGCCGGGAATGCCGCCGGATCGCTGGACGCCTCGAATATGATCAAGCCGGCGCTGGCGCGCGGAGAGCTACAGTGCATCGGCGCGACGACGTTGGACGAGTACCGGCAGTACATCGAAAAAGACGGCGCGTTGGAACGCCGCTTCGCGCCGGTTTTCGTGGAGGAGCCCAACGTCGAGAACACCATCGCGATGCTGCGCGGGCTGCGCGACCGCTACGAAGCGCACCACAAGGTACGCATCGCCGACGACGCGATTGTCGCAGCGGCGCAACTGTCGCACCGCTACGTCACCGACCGGCACCTGCCGGACAAGGCGATTGACCTGATGGACGAGGCCGCGGCCAAGCTGCGCGTGGCGCTCTATACGCTGCCGCCCGACCTCAAGCGAATGGAGACCGAGATCGGCCGGTTGCGAGCCGAGGAAGAGGCCGCCGGCAACGTGCGCGACTACGAACGCGCCGCCGAGGTGAAGACGCAACGGCTAAGATTGGATCAGGTCTTTACCAAGAAGCGCGAGGAGTGGCTCAATCGCCATCAATTGGATGAGACGGTGGGAACAGAGGACATCGCCGCCGTCGTGTCGGCGTGGACCGGCATCCCGGTGATGCAGGTGATGGAAACGGAGGCGGAGAAGCTGTTGCGCATGGAAGAAGCCTTGCAGAAGTACATCATCGGGCAGGACGAGGCCATCCACGCCATCGCCGACGCCATCCGCCGCGCGCGCGCCGGGCTGAAAGACCCGCGCCGCCCCATCGGCAGCTTTCTCTTCCTGGGCGCGTCGGGGGTGGGCAAGACGGAGACGGCCAAGGCGCTGGCGATCTTCCTCTTTGATAACGAAGAAGCGCTGTTGCGCATTGATATGAGCGAGTACCGCGAGTCCTTCAACGTCTCGCGGCTGTTCGGCGCGCCGCCGGGGTACGTCGGCTACGACCAGGGCGGCCAACTCACCGAGGCGGTCCGCCGCCGGCCCTACCAGGTGGTGCTTTTCGATGAAATCGAGAAGGCGCATCCCGACGTCTGGAATGCGTTGTTGCAAATTCTCGACGAGGGGCAATTGACCGACGGACAGGGACACATTGTGGATTTCCGCAACACGGTCATCATTATGACCTCCAACGTCGGCACGCAGTACATGCGGCAGGGCGGCTCGTTGGGATTCGTCCGCAACAACGACGCCGAGGAGGAAGAAAACCGCCGGCGCGCGCTGAACGCCCTCAAGGAGACCTTCCGCCCGGAATTCATCAACCGCGTGGAGGAAATCATCACCTTCAAGACGCTGACGTTGCCGGATGTGGTGCGCATCGTTGACCTGCAACTCCTGGAAGTGCAGGAGCGAATGAACGATTATCAGCTGTACGTCACCCTGACGCAGGCGGCCAAAGAATGGCTGGCGCAACAGGGTTACGACACGCAACTTGGCGCGCGCCCGCTGCGTCGCGCCATCCAGCGCTACCTCGAAAGCCCCATGAGCGTGCAAATCTTGCGTGGGGAAGTAGAAAGCGGCAATCGCATTCTGGTTGACCTCGCCGGCGAGGCGCTCACCTTTGCAGTACAAAAGGAGCCGGTCGAAGAGACGCCCGCCGAAAGCGAGCCGGAAAAGACAGAAGAACCGAAGTAGTTCGGGCTATGAGCGAGTCCCCAAGTGGTGAAAGGAGGCATGCGGCCCACACACATTCAAACAGGATCCCTTGTCAAATCCATTAAAATCCCTAAAAACTCAGGAGGAGTATGATGCGTAAACAACTTTCCTTTATCATAGTAACCGTGTTGTTGCTGAGCCTGGTTCTGTCCGCCTGCGGCGGCGGCGGCGCCGGCGCTAAATTCAAGGTCGGATTGGTCACCGATGTGGGTCGGGTAAGCGACCGCAGCTTCAACCAATCTGCGTGGGAAGGCGTGCAGCAGGCAGCGCAAGAGCTGGGATTGAACGCCGAAACCGACATCAAATACATCGAGACCAAAGACGCCAAGGACTACGAGGATAACATCCGCCAGTTCGCGGAAGAGGGCTACACCGTCATCGTCACTGTGGGCTATGCATTGGGCGAAGCTACCGTCAAGATGGCGAAGGAATACCCTGACATTAAATTCATCGGGGTAGATCAGTTCCAGGGTGAGACGCTCGCCAATTCGGTGGGGCTGGTCTTCAATGAGGATCAGTCCGGTTACCTGGCCGGTGTACTGGCAGCGCGCATGACCCAGAGCGGCACGATCGCCGGTGTTTTTGGCACGGATCAGATTCCGCCGGTGGTCTACTTCAAGGAAGGCTTCGAGAACGGCGCCAAATCGGTCAACCCCGACATCAACATCATTTCGACCTATCACCCCGGCGAGATCAGCCAGGCGTTCACCGATCCGGAGTGGGGTGCGGCGACGACCAAGCAAGCCCTTGATCAAGGCGCCGACGTGGTCTTTGCCGCCGGCGGCATGACGGGCAACGGCGGTCTGGAAGAGGCCGCGACGCACGAAGGCGTCTACTGCATCGGCGTGGACTCCGATCAGTGGGAGACGGTGCCCGGCGCGCATTCTTGCCTCATCTCCAGCGCGATGAAACTCATCACCCCGGGCGTGGTGGAACTGGTCAAGATGGCCAAAGACGACAAGTTCCCCGGCGGCAACTACTTCGGCGGCGCGGGGTTGGCGCCCTTCCACGACTTCGAGAGCGTCATCCCGCAAGATGTGAAGGATCAACTCAACACGGTCTTTGCCGGATTGAAAGACGGATCCATCAAAACCGGCGTCCAGAAATAGCAGCGCCATTGGGGGAAGGGCGCATGCCCTTCCCCCATGGTATCGAAAACTCTCAACGAATCGGCAACTCTGCCAATGAACAAAATGCGGGCAGCCTTTTGTTGATTTGCAGCGATGTAGATTCAGCTCACCATTTTCACAAGGAGTCGTCATACTATGGAAACCTCTCAGGGTACAACAAAAGACTCACTCCTCAAAAAACTGCTGACTCCCCTGCGCATTCCCGCTCTGGCCATTCTGGCGGCGCTGCTGGTTGGCGCCATCGTGATGCTTATTTCAGGAGACAATCCCCTCTTGGCCTATTGGGGTCTGCTGCGCGGCGCGTTCGGCGACATTGGCGCCATCTCGCGAACCATCCGCAAGGCCACTCCCTTCATCCTCACCGGACTTTCGGTGGCCTTTGCCTTCAAAGCCGGATTGTTCAACATTGGAGCTTCGGGGCAGTTCCTGATGGGCACCATCTTTGCCGTGGCCGTTGGCGTGAATTTCAACGGGCTGCCGTGGATCATCCACATGCCGCTGGCCCTGTTGGCCGGCGCGCTGGGGGGGGCGCTCTGGGGCGCGCTTGCCGGAGCGCTCAAAGTGTGGAAGGGCGCCCACGAGGTCATTACCACCATCATGCTCAACTACATCGCCTACCAGTTCGTCAGTTGGACGGTGTACGCGGGCGGGACGCAGGGGCAACGGCCGGGGCCGCTCTCGGACCCGGAAGCTGCAGCCCGCGCCATTTCCGAAACGCGCGATGTCTTTGCAAGCGCGCGCATCCCACAATTCTTCCCGGCGCTCTTCGACCGGGTGCATTGGGGCATTATCATTGCCTTACTGGTGGCCGTGTTAATCTGGTGGATTTTGCAGAAGACCACCCTGGGCTTCGAGATACGCACGGTGGGACAGAATCCGAACGCGGCGCGCTACGCCGGGATGGGGGTCGGTCGCACGATGATTCTTTCGATGGCGATCGCCGGGGCCCTGGCGGGGATGGCGGGTTCGGTAGATGCGTTGGGGCTCAATTACAAATTCGCGCCGGAATTCACCGGCAGCGCCGGATTCGAGGGCATCACCATCGCGTTGCTGGGGCAGTCGCATCCCCTCGGCGTCGTTCTGTCCGCATTTTTGATGGGCGGCCTGTACAGCGGCGCGACCAAGATGCAATTCGAGGCCGGGGTGCCGGGCGAGCTGATCCAGGTGGTGCAGGCGTTGGTGCTGGCCTTCGTGGCTGCGCCGGAAATTGTCCGTCGCCTTTTCTTCCTGCGAACGCCGGCGCCGACAGAAGAAGAACAGTCCATCGTCGTTTCGCCCCGCGTGGACGGAGGTAAGCCATGAAACGCACAGAAGTTCGACCCACAAGCAAGAGTTCGTGGTTCACCCGGCTCACCGCGCGCTGGAGTGTTTGGGTGGCCCTGGCCCTGTTTCTCATTGCCATTCTGGTGGACCAGACGCCGCTCGGGAAAACCAACCTGCGCATCTTCTTTGGTCTCAGCGCTTTGAACTTCACCCTGCGCTATGCCATCGTTCTGACCCTGGGCGCGCTCAGCGGTATCCTTTGCGAGCGCTCCGGCATCGTCAACATCGGCATTGAGGGGATGATGCTGGCGGGCGCCTTCGGCGCCTTTGTCGTGAAGGTGCTGGTGGGCGGATTGCCCTGGTCTGAAACCATCGTCCTGCCGCTCAGTCTATTCCTGGCCACGCTGGCGGCGCTGATCATCGGCGGGTTGATGGCGTACATTCACGCGCTCCTGAGCATCCGGTTCAAGGTCAATCAGATCATCAGCGGCACGGTGATCATCACCCTGGCGACCGGGCTGACCACGTATCTTTTCAACCCCAACTGGGTCAGTGAAGGTAAATTCGGCGCGATGGCCATTCCGTTGCTCTCACAGATTCCGGTGCTCGGCGCGGTGCTCTTCAACAATGGGCTGCTGACCTACCTGGCGTTGATCCTGGTAGCGGCGACCCAGGTGATGTTGTTCCGCAGCCGGTGGGGGTTGCGCACGCGCGCCATCGGCGAGCATCCGCGCGCCGCCGACACGATGGGCATCAACGTCAACCGGATGCGCTACATCAACACGATCATCGGCGGGATGCTGGCCGGGTTGGCCGGCGGATTCCTGGTGTTGGAAGCGGTGGGACAGTTCAAAGAGGGGATGACTGCCGGGCGCGGCTTCATTTCGCTGGCGGCGATGATTTTCGGCAACTGGACACCCATCGGCGCCTTCGGAGCGGCGCTGCTTTTCGGCTACACCCAGGCGCTGCAAAACGAGCTCTTGATGGCCGGGGTTACGACGGTGCCGCGCCATTTCATCAGTATGCTGCCCTACGTCGTGACCATCGTGGTGGTGGCCGGATTCGTGGGCCGTTCACGCCCGCCCGCCGCCGAAGGGCAAGTGTACGAATCGGAGATGTGACATGGCAGAACAAGAAATCGTCCTGGAAGTGCGCGAAATTACCAAACAGTTCCCCGGCGTGTTGGCCAACGACCATGTCTCCATGCAACTGCGGCGGGGAGAAATCCTGGCGTTGCTGGGCGAAAACGGCGCCGGCAAGAGCACGTTGATGAACATCATCTACGGGTTGTACCACCCCGATTCCGGCGAGATCCGTATCGGCGCAGAGGCGGTGCATCTGACCAGCCCGCGCGACGCCATCAAGCGGGGTGTGGGGATGGTGCACCAGCACTTTCAGCTCGTCGAGCCGATGACCGTCACCGAAAACATCATCCTGGGCGCCGAGGTCATGCGCGACCGGGTTTTTCTCGACCTCGAACAGGCGCGGCTGAAGGTAGACGACTACTCGCGGGAGTACGGGTTGGTGGTGGAGCCCGACGCGATCATCGAAAATCTGCCCGTCGGCGTCCAGCAGCGGGTGGAGATCATCAAGGCGCTTTACCGGCAGGCCAAAATCCTGATTCTGGACGAGCCGACCGCCGTGCTCACCCCGCAGGAGATCGAAGACCTGTTTCGCGTCATGCGCCGGTTGGTGGAACAGGGGCACTCGATCATTTTCATCACGCACAAGCTCAAAGAGGTGCTGGCCGTGGCGCACCGCATCGTGGTCATGCGCAGCGGGAAGGTGGTCGGCGATGCGTTGCCGGAGTCGTCAACCGAGGCCTCGCTGGCCTCGATGATGGTGGGACGCGAGGTGATTCTCAAAGTGCCGAAGTCGCCGGCCAATCCCGGCGAAACGGTGATGGACATCCAGGGATTGTGCGTGCGCGACGAACGCAACACGCAGGTCGTCAGCAATGTCAGCTTCCAGGTGCGCAAAGGCGAAATCCTCGGCGTGGCCGGAGTGCAGGGTAACGGGCAGACGGAGCTGGTTGAGGCGGTGACCGGGCTACGCAAAGTGGAGTCGGGGCGCATTGTGATGGGCGGAGAGGAGCTGACGAACGCTTCGCCGCGCAGTTTCACCGAGAAGGGCTCGGCGCACATTCCTGAAAACCGGCACCGGTTTGGGATGGTGGATCCGTACCCGATCAGTGAGAACCTGGTGCTCAACCGTTACCACCAGGAGCCCTTTGCGCACGGATGGGTGCGCGATTACGCGGCCATTGACCAACAGGCCAAACGCCTGGTCGAGATGTTCGACGTGCGCACCCCCAGCGTCGCGACCAGCGGGGGAAGCCTGTCGGGCGGCAACCAGCAGAAGATGGTGGTGGCCCGCGAACTGGGACGCGATCTGGCCTTGCTCGTCGCGGCCCAGCCCACACGCGGCGTGGACGTCGGCTCGATTGAATTCATCCACAGCCAGATCGTCAAACAACGCGACGCGGGGGTCGCCGTGCTGCTCGTCTCTGCCGAATTGGACGAAATCATGGCCCTCGCCGACCGGATCGTCGTGATGTACAAAGGCGCCATCATCGGCGAAGTAGCGGCGGCAACCGCCACCCGCGAACAACTGGGGCTGCTGATGGCCGGGGTGCATCCGGCCAAGTAGACGGTAGACGAAATCTGGGGGTGGGG
>DAOUFX010000483.1:0-6021 GCA_034429675.1 Anaerolineae bacterium
TTCGCGCCTGCCCCACCCGCAACCCTCAAGCAGCCTGAAGCGGCAAGACCACCACGAAACGCGCGCCGCCCTCGTCGCCCTTCTCGACCAGAATCTGCCCCTTGTGGCGTTCGACTACGATGGACCAGCAAACCCACAACCCCAACCCGGTGCCATCTCCCACATCCTTTGTGGTGAAAAACGGCTCGAACAGATGATTCCGGATGGACTCGGAAATACCCGGCCCGTTATCTTCGATCGCCAAGCAGACCGCCCCTTCACGCCGCTGCGTTTGCAACGTTAACCGCGGTTCATAAACACCATCTCCGCGAGACTTCGCCACCATCGCCTGCGTGGCGTTGCGCACCAGGTTCAGAATCACCTGCTGGATCTGCGGCCCGTCACACAAGACCGGCGGCAGGTCCGGCGCAAAGTCGCACACCAACGCAATGTTATGGAAATCGTGGCGGGTTTTCAAGTCATAGTCGGCTCTGGCAAGGTCGAGCGTTTGATCCATCAACGCATTCAAATCACACGGCGAAAAGTCTGCCGTCTGGTCGTGCGAAAACCTCAACAAATCCGCAATGATCTTCGCCGCCCGCAGACCCGCCGCGCGAATACCGTCGAAATAGTCATTCAGGCCGCGCGTCTCCACATAACAGGCCAGACTCTCAGGATTGATCTCACAGCGGCGAAGATGTTCCAATGTATGCGGGTTCTGCGAATCGAACGCGCGCTGCAACACCTGCGTGCCCTGCATCATCGAAGCCAGAGGATTGTTAATCTCGTGCGCCATCCCGGCGGCCAGACGGCCCACGCTGATCAGTTTGGTGGCCTGGAAAGTAGCCTCCTCCAGGCGCACGCGCTGGGTGACATCCTCGATCCGCAATACCGCGCCGCTCAAGCCATCGGTGGTCAGAGGAAAAACCGCCACGTCGTGATACGTCAACCCGGGTTCATTCGTCCAGAGCTCACGATGGCGGTATGCCGCCTGTTTCTCACGGATCACCTCTTCAAATACGTCCCGATACCGCGCCAATGGCGGGCACACCTGCCACAACACCTGTCCCTGCCGGCCCTCCAATGACCGTCCGGTCAATTGCGCCGCCGCCAGATTCCAATTCAAAACGTGACCCGTCGCATTCAATGTGATCAAAGCAGTGGACAGCGAATTAATGGTATTCTGCAAGAGACCCTGTAGATAGCGCAATTGAACTTCGGCGTGCTCGCGTTCGGCGATCTCGATCCGCAGCTGCATATTCGCCTGCGACAACTCCTCGGTGCGCGCCTGGACCGCATCCTCCAACCGCACATTCTCATCGGCCAACGCTTGAGCCTGAGCGCGATTTTCCAGCACCAACGCCAACATTCGCAGCGCATTGCGCACCAGACCCAGCACCTCCGGCTCCGGCATAGACGTCAGCGGGTTCAACCAGACGTACCCGAACGTATAATGCATCGTCGCAATCGCGACCCGCTCTCCCACGCCGGTCTCCTCGTCACCATCCTGCGCCCGGCGCAGTCGCACAACCTGTTGCACAGCGTTCATCGCCTCCAAGAAAACGGCCATGATTCGGTCTACACTATGCAGCTGGGACAGGTTGAGCATCAACAGGAAAATGTCGTGAGCCAGATGGTCAACGATCATCGGTTTGTCTCCCGGCGCCCATACGTCTGGCTATGAACGCGACAAAAACTCCGGCGCATTCGCGCGCAACCACACGTCCGGGTCCTGATAATAGGGGTTCTCGGTAATCACGCCGCCGCTGATGGTGTAAGGATGAGTGCGCAAGACGTTCATAATAGTCGAGCCGGAGAAACGGGTGAGGTTATAGAGACAAATACTGATCCACGACTTGCCCGGAATAAAGTAGTTTAAGCGGGACTCGTAGGCCATTAAATGTTCGACGCCGGGGATGGCCTCCAGCGCCCAGGCCATCTCGGCCGTGGCCCGGACATTGCGCGGGCCGTCTTTCTGACTTTCCTCGTAGAACGCCGCCAACCCATCATCCATAGCCCAGGGAGAAAAGACGCCGTCGGGGTAGTACAGCGCTTTGGCCGAGAGCAACCGGAAGAAGTTTTCGTCGGACGTATGGTGGGCGCACTCAGGGTAATGGTGAGCATAGGTGTGGCGGAAGTCCTCCGCAGTGCGCTCTACGGGGGAATACACCTGCAAATCGCCGGCCACATCGCCCTGATGCAAATACCCCATGACAATCCGGTCGCGCTCTTCCACGCTTTCGTACAACCCGCAAATGTGCACGCCCCAATTGCAAGAATAATCACCGAAGCCTAATTCCAGCATCGCCTGATCGGAAGTTCTGATATACATTTGAGACCTCCTTCGAAAATAGCGTTTAGCCGTTAGCTTTTAGCCGTTAGCCGGAGATAAGGGGGTGTTTTTCCGAGCCGGGGTACCGGCTCGAAAAAACACTATCCTTTTATCTCTTAGCCTGCAAGGCCGTGATTTTCAGCCAACCGTTGGTGAAACCTTTAGCCTTTGCTCCGCGCGTCGTCGAATAAGGGCAGCAACGCCCAAAGCAATGAGAGCCAGCCACGACCACCCGGCGTAACCATGCGCCACCACCTGGCGCAGTCCAACCGGATTGGGAATAGCCTCGCCGACACTTGTATCCTTGAGCGTCCACGCGCTGAAGCCGGTAACGCCGGGAAGCGTGACGCAATGGTGAGTGGAGTCCGGCGCGGCGTTCTGATCTACCCACGTCGTGCCATCCCAACGGAACATCTCCAGACTGTCCTCATCCAATCCATCGGCCTCTGCGCCGGTGTAGCACAAGCTCAAAGTGAGCGGAAGTCCGCTCGTGAGGTTGCTGCTGATCCACCAGGTAGCCTGAATCTCACCCGTATCCTGCGTTCCGCCGGGATAGATGAGATGTTTCGTCACGGTAATGGCGCCGGTGTCCGCCGCCGAAAGCGTCACACTGATCCAGGTAGGGCCAAAACTGTACGGCGTTCCGGGCTTGAAATTAGTTTTGATGACCGTATCGCCGTCGTTAAACCGGCGCTCGAACGCGCCGATGTCGCAACGCAGATCGTCGCGGGGTTCGCCGCGCTGGTCGGCAATCAGGCAAGTTGCGCCGTCGCCGGCATCAATCGCCGGGGAATTGGGCAACAACGGATAATAAGCGATGTTGCCGGTAGGAACGCCAAGCGCCGGGTCGCCGGATAGCGCAGGCGCGCATGAGTTGTCTTCCACCAGGTTACGGATGTTCGTAGCGATCGTCCCGCTGCTAAAACAGTCCCCACCCAGAGCGCTGTTGGCAATGATGGTATTCTGATACTGGAATCTGTACCGGTTGTAAACGCCGCCGCCCGTAGCGGCCCGGTTGCCGGAGAGGGTGCAGTTTTGTAGGAACAACACACCCTGATTCTGGAAGTCAATATAAGCGCCGCCGCCATAAGAGCCTGCCGAATTCTCGGAGATGGTGCTATTCCGCACAATGAGCGCGCCGGTACTGTTGGCATAGAGGCCGCCGCCGGCATCAATGGCCGAATTGCCGGAGATCACACAATTTTGCACAATGGGTGTGTTGTAGCGGTTGTAAACACCGCCGCCGGTGCGGGCTGAGTTGCCGGAGATGACGCTGTCTTGTATCAACAAAGCACCGCGATTCATAACGCCGCCGCCGGCAGTGCCGCTATTGCCGGTGATGAGACTATGGGTCACCGTCATCACGCCGTTGAAATTATTGAAGAGGCCGCCGCCTTCAACGCCTGAGTTGCCGGAGATGATGCTATCCCGCAGCACCAACGTACCGGCGAAATTGTAGAAGCCGCCGCCGGTAAAATTGGAGGTATTGTCGGCGATCACACTCTCCTGGATGATCGCTATCCCGCCATCGTTGAGAAAGCCGCCGCCGCCCGAACTGGTGGCGCCACAGGCATTGTCGGAAAGGGTGCTGCCCGTCATCGTCACCCGGTTGCTATTGTAAATGGCGACGCCGTCGCCGGTTCCCGAAATCACGTGACCGGCAACGATACTGTCCTGCAAGGTCAGTGCGCCGGCGTTGTAGATACCGGCGCCGTTGACGGTCCCACTTACGGTGCCGCTGACAATGCTGAGATGGCTGAAGGTGACGACGCCACTCGCGCCAACATTGAAAACTCGCACGTTGGGGATGCCATCGTTGCCCGTGTCGCCGCTGATCCTGACCGTGTGGGCGCCGCCGTCAATCGTCAAAGTTTTGGTGATACCCAACTCAGTCGCCAGGTAAATGCTAAGATCGCCGCTGAAAATGATGGTATCACCGTCGGCGGCGCGCTCAATCGCCTGGCGCAGGCTACCTTCGCCGCTGTCGTTGCCGTTGGTCACGATAATGATCCCTGCCGCTGCCGGAGAAACCAACAACACGGCCAGGATCAAGGCCAGCAACCAGGCGAACGTTACAATCCAATGAGACCGACCAGAAGTTTTCATGTTCCCTCCCAAAATATTAACAGGCATCAGGGGCATCGCCAGAGGATGTTTTGTCCGGTTGAGGGTGAAGGCCCGCATTCATAGCAACAGAGCTTCACTCTTCATTTTACTGCAAAAAATCTTTTTCATCAAAAAGGGCCTCAACCCAAATCGGTTGAGGCCCTTATGAATAGAAACGGCGAATTAGAGGTTAGCCGCTTTGCGCAGCGCCGCCGCTTTGTCGGTCTTCTCCCAGGGCGCTTCGATGTCGTCGCGGCCGAAGTGCCCGTAGGCCGCCGTCGCCTGGTAGAGCGGACGGCGCAGGTCCAGATCGCGGATGATGGCCGCCGGACGCAGATCGAAGTGTTGCTCGATCAGTTCTACGATTTTGTCGTCAGAAATCTTGCCCGTGCCGAAGGTTTCCACAGCCATCGAAATGGGCCGCGCCACACCGATGGCGTAGGAGACTTGCAACTCCAGCCGTTCGGCGATGCCTGCCGCCACCAGATTCTTGGCGATGTAGCGCATCATGTACGCCGCCGAACGATCCACTTTCGTTGGATCTTTGCCGGAGAAGGCGCCGCCGCCGTGACGCGCCACGCCGCCGTAGGTGTCCACGATGATCTTGCGCCCGGTCAGACCGGCGTCGCCGGCCGGCCCGCCCACCACAAAACGTCCGGTGGGATTGACGAAGATTTTGGTCGCGTCGTCCAGCAACCCTGCCGGAACAATCGGTTTGATCACGTGAGTGATGATATCGGCGCGAATCTGCTCCTGGGTGGCTTCCGGCGCGTGCTGCGTGCTGATCACAATGGCGTCAATCCGCTTGGGACGCCCGTACTCGTACTCCACCGTCACCTGGCTCTTGCCGTCGGGGCGCAAATAGGCCAGAGTGCCGTCTTTGCGCACCTGCGCCAATCGCCGGCACAGCTTGTGCGCCAACGAAATCGTCAGCGGCATCAATTCCGGCGTTTCGTTGCAGGCGAACCCGATCATCATACCCTGATCGCCGGCGCCGATGGCCTCGATATCCGCATCCGACATTTCGCCGGTTTTGGCTTCCAGCGCTTTGTCCACACCCATCGCGATGTCGCGCGACTGCTCCTTGATGCTGACGATAACGCCACAGGTCTCGCCATCGAAGCCATACTTGGCCCGGTTGTAACCGATGCCGGTGATGACGCTGCGCGCCAACGAGGCGATGTCCACGTAGGTGTCGGTGGTGATTTCGCCGGCCACCAGGACCAGGCCGGTGGTGGTCGCCACCTCACACGCTACACGCGCGTCGGGATCGTCCTTGATGATGGCATCCAGCACCGCGTCGGAAATCTGATCGCACATCTTGTCAGGATGGCCCTCGGTCACCGATTCTGACGTGAAGAAATATTGCGGTGACTGCATAAACGTTGTTGTCATAGAAAAACCTCCTGTATAGTGAAAAGTTGAAAGTTGAAGGCTATTGATCAACTTCCAGTATTCGGCCACGTCAGGCCGATTATACCTGATTTTGGAATCGCCCCTGGCGCACTGAATTCATATTTCCAGTTTCTCACCTCACGCGCTATAATTTCCTCAAAAGTATCATCTCAATAAGAAGAGGAGAAGTGAGGGCGTGGGGGCGGGCA
>DAOUFX010000484.1:0-5154 GCA_034429675.1 Anaerolineae bacterium
CCGGCTCGAAAAAACACCCCCTTATCTCCGGCTAACGGCTAACGGCTAAACGCTATTTTCAGACGTGTTCCAAATAGATGGCGTGATTCATAAAATCAACGCGGACAATGCGCCCGCGAACCAACTTCTGCTCACCTAACAGGCTGGTCAGTAGATAGACGCCGTTTTCATCCTGCACCTGCGTCACGTTCTCCATAACCAAATGATTGCCGACCGCGTCTATCCAATAGATTTTAGATTCGCACATCGCTTTCCCTCAAACAAAAAACGCCACATGCGGCTTTCAAACCGGACTGTGGCGTTTTCATTACACCTGAACGCTGGCTTCATGCCAACGGCGCTACTATAGCACTAACATAATCTTTGTCAACTTTCGCCGGCGAGCGCCTGGCGGATGAGCGCAATGGCGGCGCTGATCTGTTTGGTAAGCGCCTGCCACTCGATGCCGACCAGCTCGAAGTGCGGCTGGTTGATCGGCAGTAGCAGTTTGCGCGCACGCGCCCCGGCGACCGCGATGGCAATCTCCGGGGTAATCTCGCCCATCATCGAATTGGGGATCACCACGCCGATGGGCGCCAGGATGAAGTCGGCCTCGCCCACCGACACGCGGATGGCGTTCTCGCCGCTGGCGCCGCGACTGGCGCGCGCCTGCATCATCTTCTGGGTGACAATCGCATTGGTACCCAGCGCGATGATCTCGACGTCCAGCGCGAGCTCCTGCCGCAATTGCGTCACAATTTGCATTCCGATGCCGCCGCCCATGCCATCAATCACCGCGATAACCGGGCCGGAAGTCTTTGTGTTGTGAGGTAACATGCGCAATTCCCGTTCAATGGATAAGATGGGCGACATGGTAACGACTACCCGGCATAAGTCAAGGCTACGAACGCGCGGGCTTACGCGCGATGGCCATCAGCCGTGGGCCAAGCACCGGCTCGTTTTCGGTCAGCCGGGCGATGTCCAGAATCACTTCACGCTCCGCCGGGTCTTGCCAGCTCTTGTCAAGATCGGGCACCTGCCAGGCCGGACCGAGGATGCCCAGCGTCGTCTCGTAACTCAGACCGCTCTCTTGAATTTCCAGCCGCAGTTCATCAGGAAGATGGAAGAAAGCGTTGGGAAACGTGAAGGTCCCCGGCGGCGGGTTCTCGCGACGTCCGGTGCGGACTTCGTTGGCGATCATCGTGTGGTAAGCCGGATCGAAGACGAGGCCCTTCGTCAGACCGTAGAGCAACCCGGCGTAGCGGGTGATAGCAAACGCCAGCAGAAGGCCGCCGGGGCGCAGGATGCGGCGCGCCTCGGACAGAACCGCCAGACGTTCGGCGCGGTCGGTCAGGTGATACAGCGGGCCGTGAAGCCACACCACATCGGCGAAATGATCCGCGAAGTCCAGGGCGCGCGCATCTCCGACGCACATCCCCGCGAGTTGCGGCGATCCGGGCGCCTGGGCCGCTTCGCGCGCCTGCTCGATGTGGCGCGGGACGATATCTACCAGATGCGCCGCGTATCCCAGCGACGCGAGCCAGAACGTATAGACGCCGGCAGCGCCGCCGACATCCACGACGACCGCCGGAGCAGCGGGCAGGTAACGCAAAGCCAACTCCTGGGTGCGAACCAGCTCCAGCGGGCCGATATCATGTTTGAGCCGCTCGGATTCGTCGTAGCGGTTGTAGTGCTCGACAACAGCCTGGGCCACGGAAGATCCTGTCAGTGACATACGCGCCTCCAAAGAATAGTTTCAAGTTGAAAGTCAAAGGTCAAAAGTTGAGAAGGGATGGGAGTTTTCTTCAGGATTATAACCTGACAATGAATAAGTGACACCGGGGAGGTGCATTTCAGGATGGGGGCAAAATCCGGACGTCCGTAGAGACGCAAAATTTTGCGTCTTCTTCCGCGCAAAAAACCGTATCCCAATGCTAGAATGCAGCGATAGCTGGGGGCACAAGACCCAGGGCTGAAGCCACAGGGCCAAACACACGAGGCCCTTCGGGCCAGGAAGTACTTACAAAGCTTCTTCAGCCCGAAGGGCTTCGTCTGTTTAGCGCCAGAGTTTTAACCCGGCGTCTGCGTTGCGATCACCCATACGAAATGCAAACGGGCATCCGATACCCGAGGGGGCGTTTTAATTTCTGGGCAAACCACGGTAGGGGCGAGGCATTCCGCGTAGGCGCCTTATCCATACGGCATGGTATATCTCACAAAGCCTGCGTATCCACAGAATCTTTTAGGAATGCCTCGCCCCTACGCCTATAAATTAAAACACACCCATACCCGAGGGTGCATTTCAAGATGGGGGGCAAAACCCGTATTTTCGTAGAGGCGCAATATTTTGCGTCTCTCTCCGCGCAGAAGAAGACGCAATATTTTGCGTCTCTACGTTCTTCTCTGCCCCGAAATTAAAATGCACCGACAGCTGGTGGAAGATTGCAATTGACGGAAGTTTATGATATAGTGCGGGCGACATCCCCGGCGCCATCGTCGCGTCAAGAGTGGAGGTTGTGATGGTAAAGAGTTGGATAAAGATCGGAATCTTATTGTGTGTGGTGTTAGGTCTGACCGGCGTCGTTCGCGCGCAGGAACTCCCGGTGGTGCAGGCCGTGCTCTTCTATTCACCTACCTGTTCGCACTGCCACACGGTCATGACGGAAGTTCTGCCGCCGTTGCGCGAGAAATACGGCGAACAGTTGCAGGTGTACGAGATCAATGCGTCGGAAGAACCGGGCAGCACGCTGTTCAACGCGGCCAGAGCTATGTTTGCGATTGAATCGGAAGGGGTGCCGGCGCTTATCATCGGAGAGAATTATCTGCTTGGCGGCAACGATATCCCCGAAAAATTGCCCGGGCTCATTGAGCAATATCGCAACGCCGGCGGCGTGAACCTGCCGGCAATCTCAAACCTCGAGGATGCCATCGCTCAACTAAAATTGAGCCCGGCGGGTGGGGAAATCTCCCTTGGCGAAACCTTTATGCGGGATGCGACCGGCAACAGCCTCTCGGTTGTCGTTCTGATCGGCCTGATTGCTGCGTTCGCCGGCGTTCTACAGCCGCACAAGTGGCAACAGCGCTTCGCCGAGCGGGCCATGCCCATCGGATTTTACGTGGTGATGGCAGTAGGGTTGATCGCTGCGGGGTATCTGACCTACGTGGAGCTCACCAACACCGAGGCTGTGTGCGGGCCGGTGGGCAACTGCAACGCAGTCCAGCAAAGCCAGTACGCGCGCCTGTTTGGGATTCTGCCCATCGCGCTCTTCGGGCTGGGCGGCTACCTGGCGATTCTGGCGAGCTATCTGGCGGGAATTCTCAGCAAGGCGGCGTGGGCGAAATATGTTCCAGCGATCACGTTTTTCCTGGCCCTGTTCGGTCTGGCCTTCTCCATCTACCTGACGTTCCTGGAGCCGTTCGTCATCGGCGCGACGTGCGCCTGGTGTCTCACCTCGGCGATTTGTATGGCATTGCTTGTGCTTATGCTGGCCGACCAGGGCTGGCGCGCGGTCAAAGCATGGAACGATGACGGCTGGCGCCGCACTGCAGCGCGCAGAAAGGCAAGTCACCATTCGCAACGCAAAGCCTGACGCGAGGATCAGCTTTTGGCCGTTAGCCACCAGCCGAACTCTGGCTAACCGCTAACGGCTCTTTAGTTCTGCGAGGTCACAACAGCCTCAACCGCTTCATACAATTGTGTGAAGCGCGCCTCGTCGAGGTTGAGCGGCCCGGAGGTATACGGCAGAATGCCGGTGAACGCAAAGACGCGCCGCGAGTTTCCGTGGGTAGAACTGAGCGGGATCATATACGTCTTTGCCTTCGAGAAAGGATGGCGAGTGTGCACCTGAACCGGGCGGGCAAAGCGCACTTCAAGCAGGCGAAAGTCTTCGCGATAGCGCGTGATGCTTTCCTCTGAGAAGGCGACCTCCCATTCGAAGCCGGATGGATGGGTGATGCCGTCCGCGAATGCGGTCATGATCGCGTCATAGCCGGGATCTCCGGCAGACACGCTATAACTCTCGCCATCCCAGTAAATCGTCAGCGACTCCGCTTTCTCGTCGAACGAGCGAACGAACCACAACGGGTCTCCATTGGTCATGCTGGTAATTCCCCACACCAACCCGACCGTGATCACGGCAGTGACCAACAATGCATTGACAGCCCCTATTCCCTGACGCATTTTTACCCCCTGGAAATAAACCCGCTGAAGCGGGACTAAAGAGTGGGGCTTTCGCGGGCGGAGGTACCCGCCTGCGAAAACCCGCCCTTATGATCCATTCCCGGTCTCCGTTAGTATAGATGAAGTCAGAAAGGGGCACACCCAACCGCCGGGGGGCATATCTGTAGGCAAGTGGACAGGTTCTGCCCTGGTCAATGGACCAGTGAGAGGAATTTCCATCGCATCAAAACGCGGCTCGTCTATTGTGACGAGCCGCGTTTGGCGAATTTGTATGGTCCGGGCCCGCGCCCGATTCAAAGCAAGTTGTTTTGAATGGTAATAGCAACGGCTTCGGTACGGCTTTCGGCGCCGAGCTTGGACAGGATGTTGCTGACGTGGAATTTGACGGTGGAGCGGCTGACGTAGAGCCGTTCGGCAATATCAGGGTTGCTCAATCCTTCCACCATCAAGGCCAGGATCTCTTTCTCGCGAGCGGTCAAATCGTGGCCGAGCGCCGGCTGGTTGAGCGACGCCTGGATGAGCGCCTCGGCGGCCTCCGGGGCCAGGGTCGGTCGCCCGATGCGCGCCGAGCGAATGGCATCGGCCAGTTCGTCGGCGGAAACGTTTTTGAGCAGATAGCCGATGGCGCCGGCCTGAAGCGCACTCTGCACCAACCCCTCGTCCTTAAAGCTGGTCAGAGCGATCACGTGGATGTCGCCCCAGCGCTCACGAATCGCTTTGGTGGTGGCGGCGCCATCCATCCCCGGCATCACCAGATCCATCAGCACCACGTCCGGGTGATACTTTTCGCACATGCGCAGCGCCTCCGGGCCGTTGGCGGCCTCGCCGACCAGCTGCAAATCCTCGTAGACCATCAAAAACGCGCCTAGCCCGCTGCGGACCACGGCATGATCGTCCACGATCAGAACGCGGATGGGTTGGGATTTTTGCATACGAACTCCTCGGGAAATAGCTTTTAGCTGTCAGCTTTTAGCCGTTAGCCGGATATAAGGGTG
>DAOUFX010000485.1:0-23884 GCA_034429675.1 Anaerolineae bacterium
CATCTCCGGCCTGCCCTACTACGGCAAGGCCGTGGACGAGGGCGCGAAGTTCGCCTGGAGCGTCAACCCGCCCCCGCACAGCACCGCCGAGGCGCGCATGAACATCTACGGCGCCAGCCAATCCATTTTCACCAGCACGCCCGAACAACAACTGGCCGCCTGGCTGTTCATCAAATGGCTCAGCGAGGCCGATCAGCAGGCGTTGTGGGCCAGCAGCACCGGCTACTTCCCCACCCGCCAGTCCGCCGCCGACGCCCTGGCCGACTACTTCGCCGAGAATCCCACCTACGAGAAAGCCTTCGGCTTCATGCAGCTGGAATCCGGCGTGGAGTCCCCGGTGGCCGGCTACGATGAGTGCCGCAGCGCCATCTCCTCCATGCTCACCAACGTCATTGACGGCGCCGACGCGGCTGAAGAGCTCGCGACCACCGTTGAAACGTGCAATGAATACCTGGATGCCGCCGCGCCTAAATAGGCGACGGCTGGCATACAATAATCTTTCACTTTCCCGCCCCTGGTTGCCAGGGGCGGGAAGTTTTGTATAATAGAAAAGTCGTTGAAATCCAGTTAGGAGCATTGCCTATCGAAAAAAAGAAAAAAATGCCTGCGGGGACTCAAGCGCCAGCCCCGGCTCAAGCCGGGTGACGAGGAGGCGGGTTATCGAACACATCCGGGCATTAGACGGATATTCGGCGGATACCGCCAGGGGTCTACCAACCCCTCTCAGCTTCCCCTCAAAAAAGAGAAAGCCATTGGGATGTCCAACGTCCCTCCACAAAACCGGCAGGTAACTGTCGGGACAAAAGGATCGGCAAGGTAGCCGCCCGCCAGGGCGGCAACATTTCCCTATTTCAATTTCTGAGCAAACTAGATAAACACGTAAGGTAGCTGCTCTTACGGGTGTCAACGGCATGGTTTTTAGCTACAGAGAAGCAACTCTGTCGCTTAAGCTATGCGTCTGCGCATGGTCTTTGATCACGCTTTTTGCGATTCGTCCATGGACATAGACGAATCGCATATGACCCTTTTAACATTCAAACATTCAATCAGGAGGCAAACACAATGTGTGGCATCGTCGGATACGTAGGGCCGCGACAGGCGGCGCCGATTGTTTTGGGCGGATTGAAACGGTTGGAGTATCGTGGGTATGATTCGGCAGGCATCGCCGTCCTGCATCAAAATGGCGACATTGTTGTCGAGCGCGCCATCGGAAAGTTAAACAACTTACAAGATCGTCTGGCGGAGCGTCCGTTGGCGGGGACGATCGCGATCGGACATACCCGTTGGGCCACGCATGGCGGCGTGACCGAATACAACGCCCATCCGCACGTGGGCATGAACCGGCAGGTGGCGGTGGTTCATAATGGCATCATCGAGAACTACGCTGATCTGCGCCGCGAATTGCAGGACGGCGGCGTCCGGTTTGTGTCTGAAACGGACACCGAAGTGGTGGCGAACATGGTGGACCGGTATCTTTCCAACGGAGCCGATTTGCTGTCGGCGGTCAACCAAACCCTGCCGCAGATTCAGGGAGCCAGCGCTTTCGTTTTCCTCAGCCCGCAGGAGCCGGAGAGCCTGATTGTGGCGCGCCTGGGGAACGCCGGCGGCATCGTCATCGGCATAGGCGAGGGTGAGATGTTCATCGCCTCCGATATTCCCGCCATCCTGGAATATACCCGTAACGTGATCTTTTTGGAAAACCGGCAGATGGCGAAGATTACCCGATCGGGCGCAGAGGTTGCCAAATTGGACGGAACGCCCTTGACGGTGCGCCAGCATAGCATTGCGTGGGATCCGGTAGCCGCCGAAAAAGGCCCCTACCGGCACTTCATGCAGAAGGAAATCTCCGAACAGCCGCGCGCGATTACCGACACCATTCGCGGGCGGGCCGATTTCTACAAAGGGCAGGTGGTGCTGGATACATTGGCGCTGACGCAGGACGAGGCGCAGGCGCTTCAGAAAATCACCATTGTGGCGTGCGGCACGTCCTATCACGCCGGGTTGGTGGGAAAGTTTCTCTTCGAAAACCTGGCGCGGGTTCCGGTTGAGGTGGATTACGGGTCCGAATTCCGCTACCGCCGCCCCATCATCACCAAGGACTCCGCCGTTCTGGCTCTGACCCAATCCGGCGAGACGGTAGATACATTGGCCGCGATGGAAGAATGCCACGCCCAGGGCGCGCATTTGTGGTCCATTGTGAATGTGATGGGCAGCCAGGCGCAACGCATCAGCGAGGGCTACATTCTGATGCAGGCCGGCCCGGAAATCGGCGTGGCCGCCAGTAAGTCGTTCACGTGCAGCCTGGTGGATCAATATCTGTTAGCGCTCAAACTGGCCGAGTTGCGCGGCACTTTAGACGCCGCAGCGTTGCGTCAGGCCGTGGATGATCTGGCGCGACTGCCCGATATGGTGGGGAAGGTATCTGAGGAATTGCCATACTACGAAGAATTGGCAGAAATCTTTCACAAACGCGAGCATTTCCTGTATTTAGGGCGCGGCATTAATTACCCGATTGCCCTGGAAGGCGCGCTCAAACTGAAAGAAATTTCCTACATTCACGCTGAAGGCTACCCGGCCGGTGAGATGAAACACGGGCCCATTGCTCTGATTGACGAAGTTATGCCGGTCGTTACCCTCGCGCCGCGTGACAATGTCTACGACAAGATGATCAATCAGATGGAACAGGTGAAGGCGCGGGGAGGCACCGTTATCGGACTGATCCAGGAAGGTGACACGCTGGCCCGCAGCAAAGCGGATTACATTCTGGAAGTGCCGGTCGCGCCCCAATGGCTCGCACCGGTTCTCAATGTCATTCCCTTGCAGTGGCTGGCTTATGCGATTGCGGTAAGACGCGGCGCGGATGTGGATCAGCCCCGCAACCTGGCGAAGAGCGTGACGGTAGAATAACCCTCTGACGAGTGACAACAAAAACCGGTGCAACGTCCCCTTCGGGAGCATTGCACCGGTTTTGCATGGCCCGGGTTAGAAGAAAATCCACGCCAGCATCGCCAACACGATCCGTTGTAAAAGGCTCGTCGCCAGGAACGCCACGACAGGCGAGAAATCCCAGCCGGAAATGGTCGGGATGACGCGGCGAATGGGGGCCAGAACCGGCTCGGTGATGTTCCAGAGAAAGCGCATCAGGCGACCGGAGTACGAAATGTGCAACCATTCAAAGATTACGCGCAGCAACAGCGCAATGCCGTATAAGTCGAACAAGAGTCGAGCGAGAAAAACGAGCAACTGCCCAAGGTTGCCCAGTGGATTGAGAACGAAGGCGACAAACAAAGCGACGAAGCTGAACAACCAGCTGATGAGAGTGTGCGCCACCCACAGCAGCACAACGGTCGCCAGCATACTCAGGACGTCCACGCTGATGTTGATGCGTGCGACGTAGGGCGAGGTTCGCAGTCCTAATACCTGCCCAACCCAATTCACCACGGGATCGGTGATGGCGGTCAGTATCTTCATAATGGTTGGCGGAAGGTTGACATGGAATATTTGAAGAAGAATTCTGAGTACCAACAGCAGCCCCATAATACCCAGCGCAGCATCGAAAACTTTCAAAACGACATCTAAAGTTGTATTCATTGTAATCTCTCCTTTTTTTAGAAGTGCGGGGAGGAATGATTTTTCTTTTCCCTGCCTTCAGTTTCTCATCGTGTGTAAGGGCCGAAGATGGCGCGACCAACGCGCACCATCGTCGCGCCCTCCTCAACGGCCACAGCAAAATCGTCGCTCATTCCCATTGAGAGCTGCGTCCATACCACCGATGGGAATGCTTCGCGCAAAGCATCGCGCAAAGCGCGCAACGAAGCGAAGACCGGGCGCACCCTCTCCGGGTCTTCGACGATAGGCGCCATCGTCATCAACCCGGTGATCTGCAATCCCGGCAAGACCAAAAGAGCCCGGACTTCGCGCCAGAACGCCTCACGAATCGCCGGGTCAGTTTCCCATCCCTGAAGGGCATATCCATATTTGCTGGCCTCGCCGGCCACGTTGCATTCCAGAAGCACCGGTAACTTCCGCTGCGCGGCAACCGCGAGAGCGCTGAGTTTCTCGCCCAACTCCAGCCGGTCCAGGGAATGCACATAGTTAAAGTGCTCAATCACAAGAGCGGCTTTGCGCCGCTGAATGTGCCCAATCATGTGCCAGATCGGAAGCGAATGAGGTTGCGCCTGCATCACCTGCGGAATTTTAACGGCGCCTTCCTCGGCGCGATTCTCGCCGAAGTGGCGCTGTCCCATCTGGTATGCTTCTAAAATGGCAGATGGCGGAAAAGTCTTCGACACAGCCACCAGACAGATGTCTTCTGGAGAACGCCCAACGCGCAGAGCAGCCTCGGCGATACGGGAGTTGACCTGCAACCAATTCGTTTCCAGGCTTGCCATCTTTTGCATACGTTTTCCCTCCCCATCAAGTTGCGGGGGCCCCAGGTCTATCCTGGCGCCAGCATAGCGATTTTAGCCCCGATCTTCAAAAGAAAAAGCCGCCCTGGAGCGGCGGCTTTTTCGCAAAATGAGTCTTGTCAGGAGTCAGGCTTCGTCCGGCGCCAACACCTTATCCACAATGCCGTATTCAGCAGCCTGCTCAGCTGTCATATAGTAGTCGCGATCGGTCAGGCGATCAATTTGATCCTGCTGCATACCGGTATGCTTGCGCAGGATCACGTTCAGCAAATCGCGCATACGCAGGATTTCTTTGGCGGCAATTTCGATATCCACCGCCTGTCCCTGGACGCCGCCCAGAGGTTGATGAAGATGGACGGTTGCATTGGGTAGCGCATAGCGACGCCCCTTACTCCCCGCCGTCAGCAAAACGGTTGCCATGCTGGCCGTCATCCCTACTGCGATCGTTGAAACGGGGGCCTTAATGAGCTGCATCGTGTCGTAAATGGCCAGCCCCGCCGCAATTTCGCCGCCGGGGGAATTGATGTAAAGCGAAATATCCCGTTCAGAATCTTCACGATCCAGATAAAGCAACTGGGCAACAATCAGATTAGAGACCTGGGCATTGATAGGCGTGCCCAAGAAGACAATGCGCTCCTTGAACAAAAGCGAATAAATGTCGTACATGCGTTCTCCGCGCCCGGTGCTTTCAATCACATACGGAATGCCCATAGTATCTCCTCGGAAAATAGCTGTTGGCCAGAACTACCACTTTTGGCGGCCAGGTTAACGGGGACATTTTTTGCGCGCGGAGTACCGCGCGCAAAAACACCTTCCCTAATTCTTTTATTCGGCGGCGACTTCGGTTGCTTCGCCGCGGCCAATCTGAACCAGGCGATCCATAAGCTTTTGCACGGTCAAGGAATTGCGCAGACGATGGCCCAGGTCCGAATCCAGTTGCAGATTGCCCATCATCTCCGAGTTTTCCACACCGGACGAAACCAACAGCTGGTTGTACCCTTCAACCAGCTCGTCATCGTCTACGGCAATGTTTTCCCGATTGGCGAACTCGCGCATGACCAACGTGCGGCGCACCCGTTCATCGGCCTGGGACTGCATCTGCTCGCGGAAGCTCTCCATCGTTCGCCCTTCCAGACGCAAGGCATCTTCCAACGACATCTGATGATCGTGTTCCAGATGCTCACCGGTTTCCGCGACGATGTCATCCAACGCCTCATTCAACATCACGGGAGGATAATGAATGGTCGCTTGTTGCACCAACTTGCCGAGCATGGCGTTCTGGTATGTGCTTTTGGCAGTCTGTTCCTTGTGAGCCATAAAGCTCTTGTGAATATCCGCCTTGAGATCATCCAGAGTTTCAAACGGGCCGACGGTGCTGGCCAGAGCGTCATCCAGATCCGGGAGCAGTCGCGCATAGACTTCGCCAACAGTGACTGCAAAATCCACTTCGACGCCGCGCAGAGATTCGTTCTCAATAGTGTCAGGAAGCGTCAATTTGAAGGATTTCTCTTCATCAACGGACATCCCCACCAAAGACTCGACAAAACCGGGCGCCAGGAAAGGGACGTCAGGATTAAGCACAACGGCAACATCGTTCTCTTTGACAATGACTTCGTCGCCGTCAACCGTGCCGACGACGTCAATATGCACTTCATCACCTGACTGTGCAGGACGCTCGGCGGCTTCCAAGACGGCGTGTTCATCGCGGATTTGCTGAAGGATGCCATCCATTTCTTCATCGCTGACAGCGGCATCCTGCCATTCATGGCGCAAACTCTGATAGTCGCCAAGGTCTACGGTTGGTTCAAGCGGAATGCGAATCTTGACGACCATGGGCTCCAACTGCAGGTTGTCCAATTCACCGGAGCTATAGGGAGCGACCTCTGCCTTTTCAATAATCTGCGTATACAGATCCTGAATCAGCAGATCCGCAGCTTCCTGACGAACGGCATTTTCGCCGACATAGCGCACTACCTTGTTATAAGGCGCCTTGCCTTGCCGAAACCCTGGAATAAGAACTTCGCGGGCAATCTTCTTGGCGGCTTTCTGCATCGAATCCTGAACCGCCGGTTCTTCAATTTCGACGGTCAACAACGCTTCATGCGTATCGAGGACTTCTTTTTTTACTTCAAACACCGGTGTACCTCCATATAACAAATCTCAGCGATTATAACATATCACGGCAAAGCTGCAAGAGAATGTGGTCAGAGGTCAGCCAGTAATTTGCCGGATAAAACAAATTTATATTTGACAAAACACCCTTAAGGTGCTAAAATCAAATTGTTCACACAGGCCTTAGCTATTTCTAAATTTTGGGCTTGTCCTTACATGCCTGAATTAGAGGTAACGGAGAAAGTTCAAATGCAGGATACAAGGCAGCAAATTTTGGAAATCCTCAAACGCTACGGTGAAGTCACGGTTCAGGAACTTAGCCACGAGCTTGGCCTGACCAGCGTGACAGTACGACATCATCTTGAGATCTTGCGTTCTGAAGGCTATATCACCGAGCCAGAAGTGCGCCGCTCCAGCCGTCCGGGACGCCCACGATATGTCTACCAGCTTACCTCCACAGCCGCCGATCTGTTCCCCAACAACTATAGCGGTCTTGCCGATGCGTTATTAGGCGCACTGGAAGAGTGTACATCCTCCGAAAGCTGCGATGCGGTGATCCACAAAGCGGCTGAACGCATTGCAGCAGACGCCGGGCCTTTACCACTCAATTACGATGAGCGAATGGACAAAGCGCTGGCCTTTCTGAACCGGCAAGGATTTGTGGGACGTTGGGCAAAGAATGACGAGGGCAAGTATCTGGTGTATATCAGCGGATGTCCATACCACTATGTGGCAAGAGCCCACGGTCTCACGTGCAAAATTGATGAACGTCTCATTCAATTGCTGACCGGCGGAGAAATTCGGAGAGTCCAAGGAATGGCCCACCAGGGCGCCTTGTGCATTTATGAGATCCTATGGCGTCGCGCTTCTGCATAAACTTTGATTGGTGTAAAGGCCCCGAGTTCATCGGGGCCTTTTTGTTGGCAGGGAACGGCGGTATCCATAAACATCACAGGTCATTGCCGGTGAGCCGCTGGTATAGTCCACGGAACTCTTCATCAGAATAGTAGTAGATAATAACGCGACCGCCTTTGCGTCCCGCCTTCAGCCGCACACGAGTTCCCAGAGATTCCTGGAAACGTTCTTCTAAAGTGCGTACTTCCGGTGATACCGGCGGGTGTGGTTTAGGAAGCGCTTCACCGGCATGCAGGCGTTGCACCAGCGCTTCGGTTTGCCGGACGTTCAAATTCTCGGCAACCACAAATTCTAGAGCCTGATCCTGCTCCTCGGTCGTCGTCAATCCAATCAAGGCGCGGGCGTGACCTTCTGTAATTTTCGCCTCCATCAAGGCGGACTGGATCGCTTCGGATGCCTGGAGCAGCCGCATTGTATTGGTGATGGCGACGCGACTTTTGCCTACACGCCGGGCCACCTCCGATTGTGATAGCCCGAACTCATCCACCAGTTGTTTGTAGGCCAGAGCCTCTTCCAATGGGTTGAGGTCGGAACGCTGAATATTTTCGACAAGGGCCAGCTCTAACATCTGCTGCGGCGCAACATCTTTGATAACGACGGGCACCTTGAGCAATCCGGCAAGCCGTGAAGCTCGCCAGCGGCGCTCTCCGGCAATTAACTGGTAATTTCCGGTCGAGTTGCGGGTGACCACGAGGGGTTGGATTATCCCATGTTCCTGTATTGAGGCGGCCAATTCCACGATATCCTGGTCACGAAACGGCATCCGGGGCTGATGCGGATTAGGCACAATCGCATCCAATGCGACTTCTTGGAGTCCATCAGATGAGGCTTCTTCTGCCGGAATTAAGGCTTCCAGGCCTTGACCTAACCCACGTTTTGGCATGTTCGTATGCTCCTGTTTGTAATGATTAAGCGATTTTCCAACCCGATTGGTAAAACATGGATTGGTGTGAAGTATGTTCTAAGAGTCAAACCAGCGCCAGTATAACATCATATAGATGAATGCCAAATGCAAGAAACACACAAAATCGCCGGGGAAATTATCCCCGGCGCAAGGCTGTGCGGTATAAACCTTATCTATGTTGCGTGTAACTGCTCAGCCTGGGTCGAGCTTCAACGTCACCCTGAACGGAGTGAAGGGTCTCTGCCGTGTAAGGCGGAGATTTCTCGCTTCGCCCGAAATGACGGTGAGCAGTTACTGTTGCGTGATGTCAGTTAACGAAACCGTGGCAATTGCGAAAGTGTCTGGCGCATAAGTTTTATCAATTCCTTCGCCTTCGTTTTCTGCGCCAGCATCATGGCTTTGCTCAGGTAAGTTTTTGCGCGATCACGATTGCCATGTTGGGCAAAGATAATCGCCAGATTGCGCAGGGTCTTCGCTTCCCCCTCCACATCCTCAGTTTCCCGACGCACCGCCAGCGCTTCCTCATACACCTCGGTTGCTTTGGCCCAGTTGCCCATGCCGTTATAGGCAGCGGCGACATTGTTCAAGGTCGTTGCGGCGCCTTTTTTGTCTCCCACTTCGCGTTGTCGCGCTAATGCCTGTTCGGCAAGCTCCAGAGCTTTCTCCCATTCCTCCAAAGCCAGATGCACACTGGCGATGTTGTTGACTGCCTCGGCCTCTCCGGCGACATCGCCGGCTGTCTGCATCAATGCGCGAACCTGTTCGTAGAGGGCCGTAGCCTGTTCCCATTCGCCTTTGGCAAGATGTTTTCGTGCTTGTTCGTTGAGTTCAGCCGTTTGCGTCTTGTATTCCTCGTCCGCTGCTGCCGGAGCAGGATTCTCTGCAGTTTCTGTGTTGGTGGATTGTTCCTCAGGACTCATTGTGCCTCCCATTAAGTTTAGATTGTATCATCAAATTGTGGGGTTTATGCGCGAATTTGTTGCACCTTGGGTAAAACATACGTGTCAACTGCGGCATCCTGCGCCGGCATAGGAACATCTTTGAAGAGATACCAGGTTTCCTCATGTTCCACGGCAGCGCCAGGAGCTAGTTTTGTCAACGGGCCAAGGGTTTCAACTTCGAGCATGACATTATCAGTAAAGGTCTCCATGTTGCAACCGAAATCCGGATAGGAAGCGCCGATACAAGGGGTGAAGGTCTTCACGAAAAGGTGATGGCGGTTGGCATAAGCCGTCCACCCGTCGGGCACCCACAAGCCGATTTTCTGGGGTGTTGCGGCAGCAACGTCTTGTTGCAACATCACATATTTATTTCCCCATGTCCAACGATGGTCGGCCATATTGGTGTAAGCCCAAAGGGTCATTGTATTCGCCGGCAACAGACTTTCAGAGTGGGAACCGCGCGGGGGCAATGGCACAATGACTTTCCCGCCCGCCGCCATGACCGTCAGGGCCCAGGGCGCCAGTTCCACATCCCATACGGTCGTATTGCGCAGACGATTAACCACACGCACCTGTGCTTTGCCGGGGCTCAAAGCGATGTCTATCTCCTTCTGAATGCCGGTTAGCGGTTCAACACATTGGATGAAACGCACGAACTCATCATACTGCTCAACCGTAACCGGATCATTATCCGGGGCGTAAGTTCGCGGTTTAATCTCAGGCGCATGCCACAAACGGTGCCCCCCATAATTGATCCACGTGGCCCCGCCGTTTCGTCCCAGCCATTCAGAGTCCTCAAAAAGCTCGTTTACGTCATCCACAAAACCCAGACGAATAATGCGAGGGCCGACCTCGCCGGTCACGACCAGATCAATAAGGCCGTTGGATAGCTGGTAACAGGTCTGCCAGCCTTTATAAGGGATAATCTTCATGATATTCTCCTTGGAGTGTGTACCGGGCTATGCTTCAATCTTATCCAGAAATGGATTATGTTCAAACGGCTTTCCATATAAATCCCCAAAAGGCCCTCTGGCAACAGCGTTAAGATGGCACAAACTGATTTATAATCAAAGAAGTTTCAAAGGTGTAAAAAAGGTTTTTCCCGGGCGGGGTACCCGCCCGCGCAAAACCTTCCTTACCCCCGCGTGAGCGGACTATTTTCGAAGGAGCAACCATGATCCAATGTGCAAAAAGAGTGATATGTACGCTGCTTGTGGCGGCCTGGCTGTTGGGAACTTTCCCGGCAGTTGCAACAGAGAGTGCGGCAACTTCTAACTTTACCTGTTTACCAACGTGGTTTGCATTATCCAGAGACTTTCCAATTCCCCATGTGGATCCTGAAGTGGCGCAAGCATTGGCGACACATTCAGATAGTCCGTTACGCATCATCGTTACCTTTCCTTCTGCCGACAGCCCCGGTAGTGAAATCACGCAAAGCAGAGATGCCCTGACGCGGCGCACGGCCCTGGTGAAATCTCTGCAAACGACTTACGAGGTGGCGCAGGCGCCATTTGAGACTTTGTTTGCCGAGGCGCAAAGCCGTGGGGAAGTGCTGGAGCGCCGGGATTTGTGGATTATTCGCGGAGTGGCGCTGATCGCCCGTCCACAGTTCGTCCGGCAGCTGATCAATACGCCGGGACTTGCCGAGATTCGCCTGGATGAATACACACAATACCTGTCCCCCTCCGACATGGCCGTCAGAGAAGCAACCGGCGGGGGGAACCCCACCTGGGGCCTCACTCAAATTCGCGCACCAGAAGTGTGGGCCAGCTTAGGGATTTCGGGAACAGGCGCGGTTGTTGCTATTGTGGATACCGGCGTTGATTTTCTCCATCCGGCGCTGGCTAACCGTTATTACGGCAATCTGGGATTGGGCCGGTTCAATCACGCCATCGCCTGGTATGATGTCGTCAATGGCGGGATTTATCCTTATGATGATGAAGGACACGGAACTCATGTTGCGGGGACGGTGGTGGGCGAGGGCAATATCGGGGTTGCTCCTGGCGCGCAATGGATGGGCGTAAAAGTGCTGGACGGCGGCGGCGGTGGGTACGAGTCGTGGGTGCATGCCGGCTTTCAGTGGATTCTGGCGCCGGGAGGAGATCCGGCGCGAGCTCCAGACGTTGTCAACAACTCGTGGGGTACTTCTCAACCTACCAATAGAGCCTTCGAAACCGACATCCAGACGCTGCTGGCTGCCGATATTTTTCCTGTCTTCGCAGCCGGCAATGAAGGGCCAGAACCGGAATCGCTCAGGGCGCCGGCGAGTCTGCCCGGTGTTTTTGCGGTCGGCGCCAACGATGCAGATGAGGATGTGGCTTCGTTCTCAAGCCGCGGGCCTTCTCCGTGGGGAGAAACGAAACCCTATATCGTCGCGCCCGGAGTCAATATACTCTCAGCGCTGCCAGGGGGCGTCTATGGACAAAACAGCGGTACCTCCATGGCGACGCCTCACGTTGTCGGAGTTGTGGCCTTGATGCGCGCGGTCAGCCCGACAATCGCTGTCGCCGCGATGGCGCAAGTGCTGACCGAAACGTCCGTTCCACTTACCACAACGACTCCTAACAATGACAGCGGATGGGGGCGTCTTGATTCCTTCGCCGCCGTAGTCGCCGTTGCGCGTCCGGGCCTGGTGACGGGCACAGTGCGCGGCGCAGGCGAAGGGGGGCCCTTGTCCGGCGCTTTGATCCAGACGAATTCACGTGGGATCACACCGACGATCCAGGCGTTGACGGACGCGCAAGGACACTATACGCTTGCCTTGACATCTGGGCTCTACGATATTTCGGCTGCGGCGTTTGGCTATCAGACGCAAACGCATAGCCATTTGAGAGTTACCGACGATAGCCATCAAGCTCTGGATTTTGAATTACTGGCGTTGCCATCGGGTGTCTTGCAGGGCCGCGTTACGGTGCTCGGAAGCGGCGTTCCCCCGACACGGGCGACTTCGATCACAGTGCTTGGCGCTCCCGTCTCGACTGTCGTGGACGAGAACGGGAACTATCAAATGGCGCTGCCGGCTGGAGTTTACGAAATCGAAGTGCGTGGTCTGGGATACCAACGTGTCAATACTACAGTTGCCATAGTTGAAGGTCATACAACAATCTGCAATGTGATGCTTTCTGCAATCCCGACGATATTGTTAGTGGACGAGGGCGCATGGTACTATGACAGCCGCATTCAATATTGGAAAGAAGCGCTTGAATCTCTGGCCTTCACCTACGATGAAGTTCGTATCAAACATCCTCCGGCCGATACTCCCATAAGCACAACGCTGGCTCAATACGACATTGTGCTCTGGTCGTCGCCGGAGGGATCTCCCGGATTGGTAGCAGGAGATAGGCATCTCAGAGCATATTTGAATCAGGGTGGGAAACTCTTTTTGAGCGGCGATGATGTGGCGTACTATGATGGGGGCAAGTATTCGTTGTATGAATATTTGTACAACCAGATGAGCACCGTGTATATTGGCGATACTCCTTATCCGGCTTCAGTCAGCGGGCTGGGGCCATTTGCCGGCTTAACCTTGACGTTGCACGCCAAAGACAGCGTTGGCGCTCAGGCTCATGCCAATACCGTGCAGGTTGTAAACTCTGACAAAGCGCAACTTCTGTGGCGCTATCCCGATGGCAGCGGGGCGGCCGTGGGAGCATCTACATGCGTGTCGTACAGTTCTTTGCTGCTGTCATTCGGATACGAGACGATTGAGCCGCTTGATCAACGGCGTGAAGTGCTCAAACGCAGTATTGACTGGCTCTTGAAGCCGCCCGACACAACCGGGCTGACCCTGTCGTGGCTGAGCGCGCCCACTGCAATTGGCAGCCCGGGGGAAGTCGTGACGCATTTTCTGCGTTTGCAGCATACCGGATACGCCGGTACGCCTGATAACGTCACTCTCTCGCTAGAATCAGGGCATTGGCCGACAACCATCACCCCCGGCGCCATTACCGTTTCACCCTGCACCTGGGTCACATTGACCGTCGTGGTTACAATTCCGAAGAATAGCGCGGTGGATGTGGTAGATATTTCAACCGTGACCGTCCATTCTTCCCAGATTACCTATCCACTGACCATCAGCGTGCGCACCAAAACGCCGGCCACGGTGCTTCTGGTGGACGACGATCGCTGGTATCCCATGGAAGAACACTACATTGCTGCACTGCAAATGGAGCAAATTCCTTTTGACGTCTGGGATACGCTTCATTCAAAGAGCGGAAGTGAAGCGGCAACTTCGCCGACGGCTGCTGTATTGCAAAAGTATCCGATCGTGATCTGGTTTAACGGCTATGATTGGCTTCGTCCGATCCTGACGACCGAGATGTCACGGCTATTGACCTATCTTAACGGTGGTGGGCGTGTGCTGCTGTCCTCGCAAGAATTTCTTTATGTCCATGCCAAAAGCTCGCTGGTGCAACGTTTTGGGGTTTCCCGCTGGTACGAGGATCAACCTCCCCTCATGGCCGCCGGCATCCCGGGCCATCCCGCCGGAGGGCGATGGGGATGGGACAGGCTGAGTTACCCCTTCTCGAACTGGTCCGATGCTATTGAGCCGTTGCCAGAAGCGACGCCTCTCATTCGCAATATTGCCGGACAACCGCTTGCCATCGCCAACGTTCAGCCTAAGGATCATTCCAAGACGGTGTTTGCGGGATTCCCGTTGGAGACGCTGCCTTTACAGACACAAGCAAAGTTCCTGGCAAGCGTTGTGGGATGGTTCTCGCCGCTCGGCGACAGCACCTGGGAACTAACCCCCACCACTCCCCAAGTCGGCGAACGTGTGACCGGCACTGTAGTTCTCTACAATGACGCTGATTCACCCCAATCCGTAGCGCTCTCACAGACGCTTCCGGCGGCGTTGGCATTATCATCCACACAAAGTGATCTGTGGCCATCGGGGCTAGACTATGATGCTGCCGCGCGTAGCATCCGTTGGCAGGGGACGGTATTATCTAATACGCCACTAACCCTCACCTGGGTTATGACTGTGATAAACAATCCCGGCTATGTGCTGACCCCAACCCTCAGACTAACTCTGCCTGAGTGGAAACTGGCTTTCACTCGCGAAGCATTTTTGCACATTGCCGGAAATGATTTGATCGCCAGTCAATGGATTGCGCCCACAGACTTGCAGGCGGGGAAACCAATTTCCCTGCTGTTTGCCATTCGCAATACCGGCATCAGTACGGCGACCGGCGTCAGTTTTGGGGTGTGGTTGATGGAGGGGATAGCGCCACTGACACAAACGCTGCCGCCGACCCGGGGTATTTTGTTGCCGTCCTTGTGGGAGGGGGAGCTGAAATCCGGAGAAATCTACACAGTCGCGGTGCCGGTCCGCGCATGGATTGGGCGAATTCCGCTACGGGTGGATGCACTGCTTGAGGAAACTAACAAAACCCGGTGGGAAAAACGACAATGGCTGGTGTTTGCTACGCGGAAGGTGTATCTTCCCCTGACACTGCGTGGCTTTTCAAATTAAGAGAAGGAGCTATCTGAATCAAAGTGAGAGCCGGGAAATCCCGGCTCTCGTTAATTGAGTTGGCGAATAACCATCACCACTTTGCCCTGAATCCTGACATGTTTGGCGAGCACATAGATCGGGTTCATGGTAGGATTGGCCGGTTGGAGGCGCACGCGCTCCCCTTCGTAATAGACTTTTTTGAGGGTGGTTTCGCCGGTGTCGCTGGTCAACCAAACGGCGGCCATCTCGCCATTTTCAACCCGCTCCTGTTGTCGCAAAATTACCGTATCGCCGTCCCCGATCAAGGCATCTACCATCGAATTCCCTTTGACCCGCAACGCGAAAAGGTTCTCAACTTCACGTCCGAAAAGGGCGCGGTTGATTTCTACGGTTTCTGTGCCGGGCAATGCCTCAACTTGAATCGGAGCGCTGGCAACGATATAACCCAAAAAGGGAACCGAGAAACTATCATCAGATTGAGGGAAAAGGTTATCGCTTCCCAACTCGTCTTCAGTGAGCCGGATAGCGCGCGAGGCCGATGCCTCACGACGAATGTGACCCTGTTTTTCCAACCACTTGAGATAATACGAAACCAGCGAGGTTGATTCCACCCCGATACCCTGCCCGATTTCGCGCACGGTGGGCGGATAACCATTGGCATTCATGTATTGCCGTAGAAATGTGAGAATCTTCTGTTGACGTTCCGGTATATTTTCCATCGTTGCCTGCCTCCTGCTCCAATATCCCAAGTATCCCAAATTCATTATAATCGGACATTTGTTCTATGTCAATAGTTTTCGAGCAGGAGCACGCCTAATGGTGAGATTTGATGGGGATATGCACGACGGCATTGTCGGGCGGGGCAGTCTCTTGATGGATTGGTCGGGTTGCTTGATGGGTTGGCGCAACCGGCGGGCCCTCCATCAAAAAGCGGTGCAGGGTGCGCAATACGGCCTTCAGCAACATATCGCCGATGCCGATCATATCCAGATCAATGTAGACATCCTCTTCGGGAAGCTTAGCGTCAAGCTGCCGCATTTCATCGCGGAAAATATTCAATAGCTCGTCTTCATGTTCCTCCAGGAACAACGCCAGATCCTGGCGGGCTAACTGGAATGCATTGTCACGCACAAATTTAGGCGTCGGCATAGGCTCCTCCTTTTTTTTCATTCAAATGGTAGAAATGTCGTCAGAATTTCGCCCCTTACCCAGCCTGAAAGGCGGGTTTCGGGTACGACAATGTGATACCACATCGCGTCCTCAATCGAGACCGGATCTTCAGTAATGACCACAACCGCGCCGGCTTCAACTTGACCTACGCTCATGCCGTTGGGGGAATAATAGACTTGCATCATGCCGCGCCGGCTTTCTTTTACATACATTGTCCAGGGCGTCGCTGTGGGTGTAGGGGTAGGGGTGTGAGTAGCTGTGGGAAGCGGCGTCGGGGTGGCGGTAGCGGTCGGCGACGCGGTTGGGGTGATCGTTGGGGTACGGGTTGGCGTGGCGGTTGGCGTTGGCGTTGGCGCGCCGGTTGGCGTAGCCGTTGACGTCGGCGTGGGAGACGGCGGGATATAGGGGCGCATACGTTTGGCCGGCACCATATCCAGGGAAAGGGCCACGGGCAGGTCAAGTCGCCCGGCAATTTGCTCCTGAAGTTCGCGCGCTTCTGTATATGTCAGGGTTTGCAAAACGCGAATCGTTACACTAAGTTGTAATAATTCTTCTTCTTTGACGTAATCCCATTTCACCAACTCTCCTCCCGGAAGCGCCGTTACTTCTGCGTACAAAGCTGTGGCAACGGCTTGTTCGAAGTGGTTTTGGGCAATGGATTGGCGTGTTAACAGCGCCAGGGGCACGGTGATTGCCAGGAAAAGCAGCGCGACGCCGCGCATTCCCCGGCGTAAGATATACGCTTCTCCTGGCGCCGGGCGGAATCCCAACATAAAAAAAGTCAGTCCGCTGGCGGCGATGATTGAAACCATATTGGTGACAAAAAGCAACAAGGCGCCCCCGGCTGTGGCCATATCCCGCAACACCAGGCTAATTCCGACGGTGGTTAAGGGTGGCGCCAGCGCCGCGGCAATGGCTACCCCGGCTAACGCCGCAGAGACGTCCTTGCGACTCAATGCATACGCGGCCGCCGCTCCGGAAATCAACGCTACGCCCAGGTCCAGCAAACTGGGTTGCCCGCGACTGAGCATTTCTTGGGTTACTTTGGCTCCTGGTACCATCAATCCTATCACGGCTCCGGTGCCGATGGCCAGGACAATCCCATGGACAGTTGTGCTGAATGCCGTCCATAGGAAGCGCGTATCGCCCAGCACCAGCGCCAACCCCATACCGAGAATGGCTGACATGAGTGGCGCTACCAACATCGCGCCAATGATAACTGCCGGGCTGTTAAGAATCAAGCCCAATGCTGCAATTGCGGCGGCGAGCGTGATCATCACAAAGAAATCCGTTCTCGGCCGCGCGTTGCGCCGCACAGAGCGATAAACATCGGCCTGCTGTTGGATGCTCAACGTTGGCGCCAATCCAAAAACGGTCGTCCAAACTTGCCGCGTAAAAGAGTGCAAGTGGGTCAACCGTGGACGGAGCACCAGCGTGGGAATCGGCGATTGACTCAAGACAAGCTGTGGGATGTCGCCGAAGAGATAGCGTTCAATGACATTCTCGGCGCCAGCTCCAAGAATGATCAGGTCATAACCTTGTTGCGCTTCCTGTAAGATTCCGTTGACCGGATTTGTAGATTGTATTGCGCGGATATGCACATATGCGCGGTCAGCCACGGGGAGTTCCTGTACTATGGCCTTGAGACGATCTTCGCCGGCTTTCAGACCGGCTTTTCCGGACGCAACCGAGGCGACGTGCAGTAAGGTCACTTTGGATTCCGGCGCCAGGGTGCGCGCCAGGTTGAAGCCTTGCATCGCGTTTGGCCCGCCGGCAGAAGGAATAAGAACGTGTTGTGGCGGCGCCGGGTATGCACCATAGAGTACCGCGACATCGCATCCCGCCTTTTGAACTACAGGGTCAAGGGTGTGGCTCAACCGATAACGTCCTTGATTTATACGTTTGGGCCATCCCAAAAGTAAAATATTCGGAGCGTATTGCTGCACCTCTTTGAGGATGGCGGCGCCGATATTGGCGCTGTGGCGGGTTATGATATCTACGGGCACATCGGCGTAGGTTTCGGGTACTTTCAGCCATGTGGGGGGCGTGTCAGACGGCGCAATGTTCAATGCATAGACTTTTCCATCATTGGCGCGGGCTAACTCGCAAGCAAAGCGAAACAATGCGGCTGCGTCTTCCTCATCTCCCATTGCTACCATGACGGCGAACTGGTCATGATTGCGGCTGTCTGGACTATGATAAGCTGTCATTTTGTCTGCATTTGAATTTTCAATACCAGGAAGTGAGACAGCCCGAATATTCGCAGTGGTGTTTGTTCCAGAGCGTAGGTTAAGGTGCGAAAAATCTTCCCTACCCCTGGCGCGCGGGCCACGATGTTGTCGTAACCGGGGTAAATCTGCGTGTGGGCAATCACTTTGACCGGCTGATCCTTGAATAATGCCAGCAACCCGCGCGACGTATAGGCGCGTACGTGAGGCGCCAGGCGGTTCCGCAGTGCGTCAGGAAGCCAGTTGACGAAAGGCTTATTGCCGAAGTGGTACATTCCTCGCCAGTAGATGCCGTGTGTCTCGAACGGATACAAACGGTTGGGCGCAAAAATAACGATGTGGCCGCCGGGTCGCGTCACCCGCACCAATTCGCGCGCACAAAGGTGGTCATTTTGCACGTGTTCCAAAACCTCGTGTGAGAACACTACGTCAAAAGTCGCGTCAGGGAACGGCAGGGTTTCGCCAACGGCTTGTGTGATCATCGCCGGCTCGTGTAAATGCGCGTCCACGGCCCGCTGCGCTTCGATCTCAATGCCAAAAACATGAGAGGTGTAACGCCGGAATGCGGTTGTATACATACCTACTCCGCATCCTGCGTCCAACACACGGCGGTCTGGTAAAGGCACATAACGGCGCACCAGGTCCAACCGCCGCTCCTGTCCGGCGCGCCATACAAAGGAAGGGTTTCCACGTAAAGCTGCTTGTTCCATATTTTGAACCATCCAAAGGGGGAAAAATCTCCCGAATTTTCTCCTTGCAAATCGCTACAACGATTGTAGAATTAAAAGGTAGTGTGTCAACTATCAGGCGTGCTGCGCGGCAAAATCAAATTGACAGGCTATGGCACTTATGGTACTATTGGTATCAGCCTGAGGTCGTCTTCACGGGTTAGGTTGTCTAACCACGATGAATAAGCGCTTGGCAAGTTTTTGGGGAGGAGACTATGGCTACATCTCGCAACGATCGTTTAACTGAAGCACTCTATAATCTACAAAGCAACACCGGCGAAATCGAAGCTTCCGCTATCGTCAGCGTAGACGGGTTAATCATCGCCTCGGCGCTCCCGGCCGGATCTGAAGAAGACCGGGTTTCCGCCATGTCCGCAGCCATGCTCTCCCTGGGTGAACGAATCTCCATTGAATTGAAACGTGGCACTCTGGAACAGGTCTACGTCAAAGGAGACCGTGGTTATGTGTTGCTGATGTCGGTGGGCGAGGAAGCCGTGCTCACGGCTCTGGCGGTGTCCAACGCCAAATTAGGGCTCATTTTCCTGGAAATGCGCCGCGCAGTCGAAACTCTTTCCAAGTTGTTATAATCCCCCCCAATTCCTATGATTTTTCAGGCCGGCACACTTCTGTGTCGGCCTATTTTATCTCAAAAAGGAGGTTGGCCGATGCCTCAGCATGTCGTCCGCGCCCCACGTGGCACACAACTCCATTGTAAAAACTGGTTATTGGAAGCGCCTTTCCGCATGATTCAAAACAACCTCGATCCGGAAGTCGCCGGAGACCCCGACAATCTGATCGTCTATGGCGGGCGCGGCAAGGCGGCGCGCAACTGGCCGGCCTTTGACGCGATCCTGGCCACGCTGCAGAAAATGGATGTGGACGATACGCTGTTGGTTCAGTCGGGCAAGCCGGTCGCCGTTTTCAAGACCCATGAAGATGCGCCCCGTGTGCTGCTGGCAAACTCGAACATTGTGCCGGCGTGGGCCACGCAGGAGAACTTTGACAAATGGGAGCAGGCCGGGCTGATGATGTACGGCCAGATGACGGCCGGCTCCTGGATTTACATCGGCACGCAGGGTATTTTGCAGGGGACGTACGAAACGCTGGGAGCGCTGGCCCGGCGGCACTTTGGGGAGACGGCCACGCTCAAAGGAAAGTTTGTTCTGACGGCAGGCTTGGGCGAGATGGGCGGCGCCCAGCCGCTTGCGATTACGATGAATGGCGGTGTAGGTCTGATCGTTGAGGTAGATCGCCGGCGCGCCGAGCGCCGCCTCACCCTGCGCTATGTGGATGAAATTGTGGACGACCTGGACGACGCTTTGCGCAAAGTCGAAGCGTACCGGGCACGCGGCGAGAGCCGTTCGTTGGGGCTCATCGCCAATGCCGGGGACGTCTTCCCGGAGCTGGTGCGGCGCGGCTTCATCCCTGACGTAGTCACCGACCAGACGCCGGCCCACGATCCGGCAAGCTATATCCCCAATACAATGTCGCTTGAGGAGGCGTTGGCATTGCGTCGCAGCGCCCCCGGCCACTATCAAGCCGAGGCCACCCGCACCATGACCGAACATTGCGCCGCTATGGTGGAAATGCAGAAGCGCGGCGCGGTGGTCTTCGATTATGGCAACAATTTGCGCCAACGCGCCTTTGACAACGGACTGAGTGAGGCGTTCAGCTACCCCGGCTTTGTCCCGGCCTACATCCGCCCGCTGTTTTGCCAGGGCAAAGGCCCATTCCGTTGGGTAGCGCTCTCCGGCGACCCCGCCGACATCCTCGAAACCGATCGCATCATCGCGGCGCTGTTTCCGGAGGATCAGCACCTTGTCCGTTGGCTGGCGCTGGCGCAGGAGCGTATCGCCTGGCAAGGGTTGCCGTCGCGCATCTGCTGGCTCGGTTACGGCGAGCGCGTCAGGGCCGGACTGGCCTTCAACGAGGCGGTGGCCGATGGGCGGCTCAAGGCCCCCATCGTGATCGGGCGCGACCACCTGGATTCCGGTTCCGTCGCCAGCCCCAACCGGGAAACCGAGGCGATGCGGGACGGCTCCGACGCCATCTCCGATTGGCCGATCCTCAATGCGCTGATCAATGCCGTGGGCGGCGCAACGTGGGTGAGTTTCCATCACGGCGGCGGCGTGGGGATTGGATACTCGCAGCATGCAGGACAGGTCATTGTTGCCGACGGCACTCCGGCGGCGGCGCAACGTCTGACGCGCGTCTTGACCAGCGATCCCGGAATGGGCGTCGTGCGCCACGCCGACGCCGGGTATCCCGAAGCTATCGCATGTGCGCGCGAGAAGGGCATCTGGATGCCCATGTTGGAGTAGCGCGCCATTCGCGCTGCCCGCCAAATCTATATCAGGAATTCCTATGAATCGTCGTATTATCCTCATCTTTGGCGTTCTGGTTTTTGTCGCCGTGTTGATCGGCATTGTATGGAGCCTGTCCAATTTTGAGGCCGAGATTGCGCCAACGCCCACACCCGGGGATATCATTCTGGCGCAAGTAGACGAGGAGAAGATCGGATACAAGGCATGGGCGACGCAATATCTCTTAGATCAACTGATGAGCGAGTTGGCCGGGCAAACGGCGCCCGGCGCACGCGAAACGCTGGAACGCATGATCAATGAAATCCTGGTGCTGCGCGCCTATCCGCCGCAACACACGCCCACGCCCGACGAAATACGCCAGCGCATTCAGGCGCTCGAAGCCGGTTGGCGCATTGACGATGGCCTCCTCGAAACCCGCTTGAAGGAAATCAACCTGTCGTATCCACAATACGAGCAAATGGTCGGACGCTTGCTTACCGTTGAGGCGGCGCAACAGTTGTTAATGGCCGAACAAGAATTGGCGCCCTGGCTCACGCAGGCCTGGGCCGAAGCGAACGTCTCTATTGATGAGGAAGCCTTGCAAAACATCTCCTATTTCGCCGAAGAAACCGCGCAGCCTTAGATCATAGTTGTCGAATTGCCGGGGTGTGGTATAATTTGAAGCGTTGAGGGAATAAACCCACAACATCATTGGGGCGTGGCCAAGTTGGCAAGGCAACAGACTTTGAATCTGTGTATCGCACGTTCGAGTCGTGCCGCCCCAGTCTTATTTCTTTGCTTGGGGAGGTTGAAACTATGCAGGAATCCCCAAAACGGCCGATGGTAACACCGGCCACCTGGTGGGCCGCCGATGCCTGGCTAACGCTGGCGCAGGCCGCCGAGCTGACCGGGCGCAGCCTGGAAGAAATCCAAACCATTCTACAAGTTGGCGGTTTGGAGTTGCGGGAAGAAGGCGGCCAGGTGCTCATTGACAAGAATAGCCTTTACGACTTCCAGGAAACCTTAGCCGAGATACTACACTGGAATGAGGAGTAAGGCAAAAGTCTGTGAGTTGCCCTAAACCTGAAGCGCCCCATCATAGGGGCGCTTTTTCGTGTATCTCGCTGCCTGGTAACACTTATTCACACCGGGATTACTCAAGTAATATTGTGACAGGGTATGTTTAAAAAGGAAAGGCTGTGGTAGGGTATACCCTTTTAAAACGCGGTAACAACGGTAACAACGGTAACAAAGAGAGAAATACTATACTTTTCACGCCTGAAAGAGATAGAAAAATGTTACCGCTTTGTTACCGCTGTTACCGGATGAGGTCATGCTATGAGTGATTTTGACCCGGTAGAGTGGATTACGACTAATGAGGCCGCCGAGCTGACGGGGTATTCTACGGCGCGTTTTCGTCAATTGGCAAAGCAAGGCTTTATCATAGCGCGGAAGTTTGGCCGGGACTGGTTTCTTTCAAAAGCTGCGGTTCTTGCGTACTACCAGGAGATGCAACGCTTGGGGGCATTGAAACATAATCCATGGAGACCTGGGGGAAGAGAGAAAAAGGACGGGGCGGAATGATCCGCCCCGTTTCTTGTGGTTAGGGTCTGGCTGCCGGCCATACGGCTATGGCGACGGCTTTGCCGGCTTCCCAAAGTTGGCGATCAAAAGTGACCAGGGTAACGGGGATGGCGCGTTGGGTTTGCCAGGCCAGCGCGGTTGCCAGATGCACCGCATCGTAGCCTCGCAGTTGGTGAGCCATAGCCAGGTCGGCGGCGTGATCCAGCACGGCCTCGGTGGGCGTGAGGCTGGCCAGGGTGGGCCAGTCGGCGCGGAAAGCGTCCAGGGCGGCGCGCGCATCGGCCAGGGTGATGTATTGCATGCGCGCGGCTTTGGCAAAGGCGGCGGCGACTTCGGCCTTGCTCATGAGACCGGTGCCCACCCTATCGCCGCCGGCGAGCAAGGCGCGCACGGCGTCGGTATGAGGTTCCTGAACGTAGTTTTTGACCAGAGCGCTGGCGTCAAAGTAGAGCATCAGGCTTTTCCCTCCATAGCGAAGTAAGCCGACCATTCCGGCTCGCGGTCTTCGATGAGCAAATCGGAGATGGGGCGCGGTCCGCGATTGATGGTCACGGGCGCGGCTGGGGCATAGGGTTGGCCGTTCCAGTGCTCGATGACGCCGGTTTGCGCGGCGGCGTCGGCGGCTTCCAGCCGGTGTAGATCCTCGATGGAAATCAACGCCGCTTTCGGCTCGCCCCGGCTATGGATGATGATGCGCTCGCGCCCGTAGACCACTCGATTGAGATACTTCGACAAAGATTGTTTGACTTCACGTATTCCTGACATCTTTTTTACCCCCTTGTGGTCATAGTGTCCTCATTGTACTACGCTTTGCGGCTTTTGGACAGTCGCCCGGCGTCATCTTTTACTTCAATTGTTCGGTTTTGCACGGTTTACCCGAAAATGCTTGACATGATTTCTCTTTTCCGTTATACTATTTACGTAGGCGTAAAGACAACGCCTTTTCTTTTACAAGAAGTCCTTACGATAAAGTAAGGACAGAGTAAGCAAAACGACCCCCGGTGAGTGCTCGTTACACTCACCGGGGGCCTGGCCCCAACGCCGAGTTAGCGGCGCGGAGTTGCCTGAAGTATACCACGAAGGCCCCCGCACATGCAAAGCGGGGGCCTTTCTCATTCAGGCATACGGAGGC
>DAOUFX010000486.1:0-9241 GCA_034429675.1 Anaerolineae bacterium
ACGGGGTACCGTGTGCGAAAAACACCTTCCTCTTAATCTCTGCCATCGCCTTGCGATTTTCATCCAATCGTTGGTGAACCGCCGGTTAATAAAGTCAGGGCCGTTACTCCGCCGGCTCCTCCGCCTCCGGCGCGATCGCGCGCCGCGTGAGCACTTGTTCCAGCACGGTTCCCTTCAGCAGTTGCGCCAGCACTTCGGCGACGCTCTTGCCGCCCAGGATGGCCAGCGGCGCCATGCTCTCCGCCATGCTTTCTGCCAACGCCTTGTCCGAGAAGGACTGCAGGGCCGCCACCAGGTGCGGCGAGATCGCGCCGCCCTTGTCCACCACGGCCTGCACTTCGGCGCGGAGCTCTTCGAGGCGTTGGGCCAGGTGTTGCTGGGCGATGCTCAAATCCGCATTGGCCTGAGCCTGCTCGCGCGCAATTTCCGCCGTGTTGATGGCGTCGAGCGAGTCCTGTTCAGCGCGCTGCGCCTCCAGTTGCTTTTGTCGCACGGTAACTTCGGACGCGACTTTGGCGAGGCTGAGGTCGCGCTGTTTCTTCACTTCGGCCATCTGTAGATCGAGCGCCGCTTGCAGGGTGGCGGATTTGGCCCCGGCAACCTGTTGGGCGATCAATTCTTTCTCGGTGGTGAAATCGCGGTTGCGCTGTTCGGCGGCCAGGTCGAGCGCCTGGCGGACGACGGTGTGCTGCGACTCGACCAGCAGCTCGGACATATACTCGTCGTCAATCGCAACGTTCAGCACTTCCACGTCATAGATGCGCATGCCGTTCTCGCTGAAGACGCGACCGGGGCGCTTGCTGTCTTCGCCGGCGCTCCCCAGAACCGTATCGCGGATAATGGCGATGGCGTTGGCGTAAAACTCCTCGATGCCGTACTTGCGGACGGCGTGGTTGAGCACCGAGCGCATGTGGTCGGTGAGGAATTTGACGTAGTTCTCGACGTTGAACCACTCGTTCGGATCGCCCTCGAAGTTCACCCGGTACGACAGGTGCAGCGCCACCGTGCAGAAATCGCGCGTCTCCACCGTGACGCTGTCGGACACCTTGTTGTGCAGCATCCGCAGATAAACGGTTTTAATCAGGTGTTGGTCATTCTTGGGCGTCCCTGTCGAAAGTTCCAGCACACCCAGCGTCTCGTCGTATTCGAGCAAATACGTCGCCGGCCCGACAACGACCTGGCGGGTGCCTCGCTTACTGACCACCAGAACGGCGTACCCCGTCCAAATCATGATCACGACGGCGCCTTCATATTTGGTGTCGAGCGTGATCGTGCGCGGCTGGGTGAACGACTGCCGGCGGGTGAACTCGTCGCCGATAACGCTCTCGACCGCGCGCTCCTCGCTCTCGACCTCGGCCATGCTCCGCTTGGCAAACAATTGCTTGGCGTCGCGATCCTGGACGTAAGCTCCCTGCTCTTTGCTGGTCAGCTCCATCAGACGGCGGTTATACTCCAACGCCTCCTGGCTGCCGGGGAACCACAGACTGACGTTTTTGGGCGAGAGCACGCGCCGCACGATGACTTCCTTGCGCGGGTCGGGGAGGAACATACACGGCCCGCGTTTGAGGCTGATCTGGCCCGTGAGCCGGTCGAGGACGTAGCGCGCTTCGCCGGCGGGGATGGCGACCGCGTAGTGCACGCTGCCTTCGCCGTAGCGGATGATGGCGTGCTCCGGGCGCGGGAAGTAAATCATCTGCTCCCGCCCGGTGATGAAAAGCTCCTCGCCCACCTTGTACTTCTTTCCATCCTCTTCGTAGGGCGCGATGACCTTGATGTACAACCCGCTGATCTCGTTGAGTTCGATGGCGCGGAATTTGCGCGTATTGTTGCGCAACACGAATGTCTCCGTGGGGCGGGGGAAGACGACCGCCGGCCCTCGGATGTAACGCTTGTTGCCGTCCTCGTCGAGCAGGATGCAGTACTCCAGCCGCTCCAGCGTGACAGCCTCGCGCACGTACTGATCCTCGGCGTCGCGCACCACTTCGACGCCCGTGGGTGGGATATAAAAGGAAACGGCAATGCCTTTGATGATGAGCAGCTTGCCGACGGTCAAATCCGGCACGTCCAGGTCGGGCTTGACCGCAGCGGCTTCAGCAGCGGGGGCTTCGGACACACCCCCCTCCTCGCCGGGCGTATGTTTCTGCGGCTTGATCACCGCCTTGCCCCAATTGGAGCGGGCGGCCTCTTCGTCGTAGACGCGCACGACGAGGTACTGGTTGGAGCGCAGCCGGTGCCCCTGAACCACACGGATCATCTGCCCCGGCCACGGCGCGAAAGCGACCGGCCCGGGGATGTTGACCTTGCGCCCGATGTCCAGATCGGCCAGATTGTTGGCCGTGCCGACGCGGGGCGGCTTGCCGTCGCAGGCCGGGTTCTTCAGCACCAGATACCAGCCTTCCGGCGCGATAGCGAAAACGCGGATGGCATCTTCGAGATGGCAACGTTCGAAGCATTTGGTGTCGTAGTTGAAAACCACCGGCTGGTCGGTGTTGGCCAGGCTCGTCTTGTGCGGACCAACGTAGTTGATAACATTGCCTTTGGTTTCGTCCAAAATGTACGCATACTCGTTGGGGGCAAGGATCAAATCGCGCTCACGTCGTCTCTCTTCGGGCATATCCGGTCTCCTTTCTGTATAAGCGATTTCACTGTTCTTAATATCGTCGGTCTCATCATCTTGTTTTGTTTTTTGAGCCATCCATTTCCTCCTGCTAACTGCCGGGCGCTGCAAAATTTGAAAGCGGGTGAGGAAAAAAGCCGGTCAAGTCCAGGGGAAATGTAGCATGAAGGGCAGGGATTGTCAAAAGGAAAAACCGCGCGTCTAACCATAAGTCTTGAACTCCTCTAACTTTTTGTTATAATCAAGACGTTTTGCGCCGCAAGCAAATTCACCCATACGCATCCCACGCACTACGCCAACCTCGGCGGCCTGGTATATCCAAAACAGGTAACGGCTCACCCAAGGACAGAATCTCACAGCAGAGATCACAGAGCGCGCGGAGATTTTTTATGTTTCTCTGCGGCCTCAGCGGACTCAGCGGTGAAAAATGCCGGCTTGAACAGTTACCAAAATAGTACGAAAGAGGGATCTTATGCAAAAGAAACTCACTGATCGCATAGTTCGACACCCGTCAGGCAAAGCTGTCCTCCTGAAATTCCCCTACCGCCTCATCAATATCTTCACCATCGTCTGCATCCTGCTCACCCCCATCGGCGCCGCCGCCGCACCGCTCGGAACAGCCCGCACGGCGCCGGCGCTGCAACCGGCCAGTTCGGCCGTTCTGGACGATTTTGAGAGCGGCGACCTGACAGGCTGGTCCAGCGCCCACTCCGCAGCGGCCACGATCACCCCCACCCTGACGACGCCCGGCGCATGGGGGAACTATCACCTTCACGCCGACTACGCCTTGCCGCAAAACGCAGCGGGATGGGTGCGGGTGACCAAACTGCTGCCGGCGCCCCGGGATTGGACCGCTTACGAGTCCCTCAGTCTGCAATTTCACGGCAACCAGAGCGGCCACCTGATCAGCATCCAGGTGCTCACCGGCACCGAACCCCTGGATTTGCCCGGCAGTTATGTGTATACATTCCAGGACAATCTCTCCGGCTGGCGCGAAGTGGCCCCCACCTGGGACGAGTTCACGCAAGAAATGAGCCGCAAAACCCTGAACGCGGATCAGGGGTCGCTGCTCACCGCCGTAACCGGGATCGCCATTTGGGTCAATCATACCCCGGCGCAGCAAACCCTCTACCTCCCGCTCATCCTCAGAAACATGACCGGCGCAGCCCGGGCCTCCAGTGTGCACGAGACACAGGCCTACGCCGCCAACTTTTTTGAACTGGATCAACTCTGGCTGATTGACGCCGATGTGCCTGCCGTCAACGTCACCGCAACGGACGCCGAAGCCGCGGAAGACGGCGCCGACCCCGGCGTTCTCACCTTCACCCGCGACGGCGACCCGGCCAATGCGTTGACCGTCAGCTACACGATTGATGGCGCGGCGCAAAACGGGCTGGACTACGCCCTCATCAGCGACACAATCACTTTCCCACCCGGCGCGGCGACGGTGGACCAACCCATCATCCCGCTCGACGATGCGCTGGTGGAAGGCGCTGAAGCCGTCACCGTGACCCTGGTGCAGGGGACGGCCTACAATCCCGGCTCCAGCCCCGTCGCCAGCGTGACGATTCTCGACAACGACCAGGCGGTGAGCGTACAGGCGCTCACCGGCCAGGTGGCCGAAGACGGCGGCCTGGGGGTCTTCCAACTGACCCGCAGGGGGGCGACGGCAGAGGCGTTGATGGTAAACGTCGGCATGGGCGGCGCGGCCGCCAACGGGCTGGACTTTGCATCCATCGGCAGCGCGCTCTCATTCCCGGCCAACGTAGCGGTCATCACGCAAACCGTCGTCCCGCTTCCCGATGAAGAAGAGGAAGACAACGAAAGCGTCATTCTCACCGTGCTGGACGGTCCCGGCTATGCGCCCGAAGCGCCGGTCAGCGCGACGCTGATGATCGTGGACAACAAGAATGTGATCAGCCTCGCGGCGCTGGTGGACACGCTCCACGAGACCGGCGGCGAGACCGCAGCCTTCCGCTTCGCGTGCAACCGCACGGTCACGCAAGCGCTGGCCGTCCACTACACCGTCGGCGGGACCGCCCTCAACGGCAGCGACTACGTCACCCTCTCCGGCGCGATCACCCTGCCGGCCGCTTCCCAGGCCGTGACGCTCAGCCTGAGGCCGCTGGACGACGCAATTTCGGAAGTGGGCGAGACGATCACGCTCACCCTCGCGCCCGGCGCCGGCTACATCGTCTCCGCGCAAAACAGCGCCGGCGTCACGCTGGTGGACGACGAGCAAATCGTCGCCGTCGCCGCAACCACCGGCGAGGTCGCGGAGAATAGCGCCCAACCCGGCGCGTTCACCGTCACCCGCAGCGGAACGGCGGAGATGCCGCTGCGCGTGAATTTCACCCTCGCCGGGACGGCCCTCGCGGGACAGGACTACGTGACCGCAGGCGCCGCCATCACCATCCCCGCCGGGGAGCAAACCGCCGAGGTGCCCATCGCGCCGATTGACGACGCGCTCATCGAAGGGAACGAAACGGTGATCCTGACCCTGGCCGCCGGCCCGGGCTACGCCATCGGCGGGAGCGCCGCCGCCACGATGACCATCGCCGACGACGAACAAGGGGTCTTCGTGGAGGTCGCCGACGAGCAAGGCGCCGAAGAAAACGAGAGCCCCGCCGCGTTCAGAATCGTGCGCAGCGGGGACACCGGCAAGCCGCTCGACGTGTATTACGCCCTGGACGGAACGGCCATCAACGGCTCGGACTACGTAACAATGAGCGGAACCGCCGTCCTGACGGTAGGCGTGTCGGCCATCACGGTGACCATCACACCCATAGATGACAACCTGGGCGAAGGCGACGAAATCGTCCAACTGACCGTGCTGAGCAACACGCAGTACAGCCGCGTCGCCCCCTACACCGACACGGTGACGATTCTGGACAACGAGAAAACCGTGTGGGTCGAAGCCACCGGCGCCGACGCCTCCGAAGAAGGCCCAACGCCGGGGGAATTCACCCTTCATTACACAGAAGTCGCGACCCAGGACCTCACGATCCACTACATCCTGGTCGGAACGGCGCAGATGGGCGCGGACTACCGGCCCATCTCCAACACCATCACCATCTCCGCGAATCAAACGTCGGCCCGCGTCGCGATTCTGCCCCTGGATGACGCGCTGACCGAAGCGCCGGAAAGCGTCATCCTGCGCATCGAAGTCAGCGCTGCGTACAGCGTCAGCGCCCAGCTGGGCCAGGAAGCCGTCGTCGTGATCGCCGACAATGAGGCCAACATTGCCCCGACGACTTTTGCCATTGATTTGAGCGTGCCGCAGGATGGCTTTGCTACGACCGACCTGGGAATCCTGGGCGTCTACGACCCCAACGGCGACGAGCTGACCTACGAAATCCGGCAAACGCCGCAGAACGGGAGCTCCTCGCTGCACGGCAGCCGCTGGGTCTACGAACCGGATTCCGGCTACACCGGCGGCGACAGCATGGTCTATTGGGTCAGCGACGGGCGCAGCGATCCGGTCACCGGCACGGTCAGCATCAACGTCAGCGCCCCTGAGATCAACCGGCGCCCCCTGGTCGAACATCGCCGCATCTCGATCGAGGCCGGCCAAACCGTCAGCGTGAACCTGGCGACGCTGACCGTGGATCCCGAAGGGGACCCGCTGACCTACACGCTGGAAACGCGCGCCGCTCACGGCATCTCGTACCTGGACGGTACGACGCTGGTCTACGAACCGGGCGCAACCTTCACCGCAACCGACGTGATCTACTACGGCGTCGCGGATCGCCCCGGCGTCGCCGACCTCGTCAAGGGTATGATCATCTTCCAGCTGGCGCAAAAGACCCTCATCGCCGGGAACAACCCGCCCATCGCGGACTTCGCCGCGCTTTCGCAGTACCAGGGGGACGGCGCGACCACGTTCGACCTGAGCGCGATCACGTTCGACCCCAACGCCGATCCCATCATCAGCTACACGCTCTACTACACGCCCGGCGGCTTCATCGAGATGGGCCAAAGCGTGTATGTGACCGACGGCGTGACCATCACCCTCACCGGCTCTGTGATCCAGTTTGTACCCGACGCCAACTATCACGGCGTCCTGCACGTGCCCTTCACGGCATCGGACGCGCAGAGCTACGGGAATTGGGGCGGCGTCACTTTCCAGGTGAATCCCTTGCCCAAAACCAAACCCCAGGCGAACAGTTCCAAGCCGGTGCGTCTGGAGATCGAACCCGCCAGCTTCGCCTTTTACAGCGCCGGGCAGACCAAAACCCTGACGCTCCACGCCTACAACGCCCAGGGAGAGCCGGTGGCCATCCCCAACGACCTGATTTCCTGGCGGGCGGTGATGGGCGACGGGACGATTGACTACGTCGTTGACCACGCCGACCCGACGCGCGTCGTCGTCACATCCACGGCGCAGGTGGGATACTTGCAGCTCAAAGCCGACTGGGGCGAGCTGCCGTCCCGCTCGGCGGTGTTGATGGCGATAGAGCTCCAACCGGGCGTCATCGTGATTCCCGACGACGCCATCCTCGCGCCGACGGAAGACGCCCTGCCGCCGGACCTGGAACTGCTCCTGGAGAACGAAGAGGCCAACCAGGCTCAGATCAAAGCGTGGCTGGCGGCGGCGACCGACGTGACGCCCCACTACAAAAACATCCTGAGCGAGGCCACGGCCAACACGCTGAGCGTAGGCGATCTGGTGATGGGCCGCGGCGACCAGGCCTTCTCCGGGCAGGTCGCGCAGCTCACACCGATGGGCGCCGGCCAGGTGCGCGTGTACTACAAACTGGTTCCGCCCACCGACCTGATCAGCAGGGCCGAATTTGAGGGGTTCCTCGGCTCGGAGGATATGGACCTGGACGACATCACCCTCGACGACGTCAGCAACGACGGGCTCGACGATTTGTACGTCGGCAACGGCTTCCTGGCCGGAAACGGCGACGACGCCAGCCGCAGCGGCCTTGACCGGCGCTCGCCCGGCCTCGCGCACCCCGCGCTTGCCAATCCCTGGGCAGAAGGACTGCCGTCGGCGGAGCCTGCAACGTTCGACAGCCCGGCGTTGCTCAGCATTGACGAGACGCTCGAACACAGTTGGGCGCTCGTTGACAAAACCTACGACTGGAGCCGGGACTTCGAGAAAGAATTCCTCAAAGGCGACGGCGGCGCCTCGCTCAACCTGGCGGGCAGTATGTCCGTCCTCCTCGAAGTCGGATGCTCGGTCCGGCTCAAAATAAAGATCGAGAACTGGAATGTTGACGTCGGCGCAGAAGGCACGCTCTATACCCAGGCCAGCATCGCCCTTCACGGGTCGGCCCACGGGGAAATCATCATCAGTGGCGGATTCATCCACTCCATCAGCATACCCGTGGCCGTGCTGCCGCCGCCCCTGTCGTTTCTTGGATTAACGGCAAATCTAGGATTCGGCCCCGACGCCATCTTCCAAATTGAGGGAGACATCGAGGTTGACCTCAGCAAAAAGGTCTACCTTGAAATCAGCTTTGGCGTCGGCTCTCTGGAAAAAAGCGTCGAAAAGAGCTGCGACGGGTGTAACAAAGACATCGAATTCGAATATCAGGCCTCGGGCAAGGTGGTGATCGAAGTCGCCCTGGACACGATCGTCGGTATAAAGTTTGGCATCGTCGCGCTCGATAAATTCACAAAATACCTGAAAAAGTATTTGCCCGATAGAATCGTTGACATTCTCCCCGATTGGGTTTTTGAGCTGGGCATCGGGATACAAGCGACCATCAAGCTGCCCCTGCTGACGGCCCGGTTTATGTCAGACACGCCCGAATTGCCCCAACACCCTTTCTTTGGATTCGGCACTTATGGCATCGGCGCGGCGATAAAAGTCGAACTCATAGTTGACTTCCCCGGCGTAGATGATGTGAACCTCTTCCAGGACGAATGGCTGTTCGGGTATCCGATCGGGAAAGGTAATCCCGCCCCGCCGCAGGACAAAGCCGCCGAGGATGACGATGACGACGATGACGACGAAGAAGACCCCAACATTCCGCCGCCCGATTTGTGCACCAAAGACAACTTCCAGAATAGATGGGAAAGCGCCGATGGTACGCTTATCATCACTTGCGAGAAAGTGGTCAAGCCGTGTCCCACCGGATCAGGCGGGGAAGTGATCGAATACTATCGCAACATCGAATACGGCGGCAACCAGGTCAAACGCTACTTCCACTTCAGCAACGGCGGCAAGGAATTCGATTCCGAATACCACCCGCTCTTCGATCACATCGAGGAGCTCAACGTCTACCTCGTGGAGTCCGGCTACGGCGTGACGGCCACCCCCACCCCCGCTCCCACTCCCATCCCGGTCACGCCCACGCCGCCGGGGCCGTCTCCCACGCCCCCGCCGCCGCTGTGCCTGTCGCCGGGCTCATCCGGGTTGCAGGCCATCCAGGATACCATGCAAACCGAGTCTTCGTTGACATTCAAAAAGCCGACGCCGACGCGTATCGCGCCCGGCCCCATGGCGACCACCACCCCCACTCCCACCGACCAGCCGACGCCGACCCAGGAGGTATGGACCAAAACACCTACCCCAACGCCTACCAACACGCCTACCAGAACACCTACACCCACGCCTACCAGAACACCTACACCAACGCCTACCAAAACGCCGACTCCAACGCCGCCCAA
>DAOUFX010000487.1:0-9965 GCA_034429675.1 Anaerolineae bacterium
GTGTGCGAAAAACACCTTCCTTTTATCCTCTGCCGTCGCATTGCGATTTTCATCAAACCGCTGGTGAACGCCAGTTAATACCGTGATTTTCATCCAACCGTTAGTGTAGCCCTACTATTTGCGCAACAGCCGCGCGATAATGTTCAACACGATCGTCAAAATTACGCTGAGCAACAAAGAGCTGACGATAGGCACAAAACACGAGAGACGTCTATCGGGACTTTGATAAATGATGTCACCGGGAAGATGTCCGAGACGATTCAAAAACGGAATTTTCCCAAGCAAGAACAGCAAGACACCCAACAAAACAATGCCGAGGCCCAACACGACCAGCCAGCGGCCGAGCGAATCCAGTTGAAACATCCAGACCTCCCCGAAGTGATGAGCTGTCAGCCGTTAGCAACGAGCCGACTTACCTTGTTGCCCGTCCATGATTTTACTCAGGAAAGCAGCGGCGGGCAAATGCGAAAAGCACCCTCAACTTGCCCGGCGCCTCAATCACACTATAATCCCCTGAAGCTGAGCCAATAAACTCCGCGCCCCCCCAAAAACAAATCACCCATTTTAGGGATGACAACTCACCCAGCCAGACGCTATACTGCTAAAGGCGGAACGCTATTTTCAAGGAAATTCATCATAAACCTGCGGTTCACCAGCGGTTGAATGAAAATCACGGTTTACATGTCAGAGGTATGCTAAACGCCATTTTCTAAGGAGACAGACTATGCAATGGATTTACACATTCTCAACCCCGGAGACGCCGGAACTGGCAGCGGTGGGGGGAAAAGGATTGTCGCTGATTCAAACGACGCGCCGGGGATTGCCGGTGCCCGCCGGATTTGCGCTCAGCGTGACGTTCTTCGCGCCGTGGCTGGAGACCCTTCGCACCACACCCGAATGGAAACAGGCCGTGGACGTGGCCGGGATTGCGTCTACGCCGGAAGCAGAATTCCAATCACGCTGTGATGCCTTGAAAGCTCGTTGCGGCGCGCTGGCGCTGGATGACGAACACGCCGCGGCGCTGGCTCAGGCAACGCAAGCATTGAACACACCGTTGTTTGCCGTGCGCTCGTCGTCGCCGGAAGAAGACCTCGAAGGCGCTTCGTTTGCCGGCGGCTATGAGACGGTGCTCGGCGTGACTCCCGACCGCCTCCTCGCTGCATTGCGCCGCGCGTTTGCCTCGTGCCTGGATGCGCGGGTCTTCCTTTATAAACGCGAGCACGGCTTCGCTGTAACGCAGCCGCGCATCGCCGTGGTCGTGCAGCGGCAAATCGCATCCGAGATCGCCGGCGTCGCCTTTTCGCTCAACCCGCTCACCAACGACTACGACGAGGTGGTCATCAACGCCAACTTCGGTCTGGGCGAGTCGGTGGTGGGCGGCACCATCACGCCGGACACGTTTGTGGTGGACAAAGTGCGGCGCGCCATAGTCGAAAGACAAATCGGTAAAAAAGAGACGTCTGTCTGGTTGGACGAAACCGGTGGCACGCGCGAACTACCGGCGCCCCATCGCGAGGACGCCTGCCTCGACGAGTCACAACTCCTCCAGGTGAGCGACCTGGCGATGCAGGTCGAACGCGCCTACGACAAGCCGATGGACATCGAATGGGCCTTCGCCGGCGGGGAGATCTACCTGCTCCAGGCACGCCCGATCACCGGGTACTTTCCGCTGCCCGATGCGCTGCTCACCGCCCCCGGCGAACCGCGCCACCTCTACTGGGATCTGACTCTGGCTAAGTGGGGAATGGCCGAACCGCTGTCCCCCCTGGGCACCGATCACCTCGGCCTCACCAACCTCCTGATGTTCGGGATGGCGATGGGACTCGACACTCAAGAAGCCATGAACACGATCCGCCCGGCGTTGGAAGGCCGCGTCTACAGCAACATCTCCGCCAGTATCAAAGTACAGGGCGAAATGCGCGGGGCCAGGGAACTAAAGGCGATGGACAGCGCCAGCAGCGCCATTCTTGATGGTCTGAGCAAAGGCGCCTACCGCCTCAAGAAAACACCGCCGGAGTTGCGCGGCATGATGTTCAAAGTCATCGGGAAAATGCTCAAACCGATCGGGGGGAGTCTGCAAGCACTGCGCAATCCTGAACACTACGAGCAACGTTACCTGCACACCCTGGAAACCCTGCGCCGGGACATGGCTGCGATAGAGCCGTCCGCCATGTCACTGCGCGAGCTTGCCCGGCGCACGATGGAACGGCTCATCGTTGATTTCAATGTTTTCATTCCGGTCATCATCGCAGCCGGCTTGGCGCGAACGCAACTTGAGCGCATGTTCAGAAACGACCCGCCCGCAATTCGCGATCTGGTAGCCCAATTAGATCGCGCGCTGCCGCACAACGAGACCATCGCGATGGGCCTGGAGATGGTGCGCCTGGCACGCTTCCCTGAAATCGCTGCGTGCGCATCGGCGGATGACCTCATCGCCGGATTGCACGAGGGAACGTTCTCGGCGGAATTTGCGCAAGCGTGGGAACGGTTCATCGCGCAATACGGAATGCGCTGCCCGATGGAGATGGACCCGGCCACACCACGCCCCTCCGAACACCCGGAGCAGTTGTTTGCGCAGTTGCGCACCCTGCTGCTGCACCCCGACCAAAACCCCCAGACGATCTACGAACGCGGGCGAGATGAGCGCGAACAGGCGCACGCTGAACTGCTGGAAATCGCCCGCAAGCGCGGCAAAGCGAACCGGTTCGAGAAAAATTATCGCATCTTGACCGCCCTGGCAGGATTCCGCGATACGCCCAAATATTGCATGATCCAATTCGTGGATATATTCCGGCGACGCGCGCTCGCAGTGGGACAGGAATTGGCCGCAGCCGAAAGGCTGGATACCCCCGCGCAAATCTTCGACCTCTATTTCGACGACATCGAGAACGCGCTGGCCGACCCGGCGCTGGACTTGCGCGCCCTCGCCCGTAAGAACACGCACTACCTGCGACGCTATGCGCACAGCCGCGAATTCCCGCGCCTCATTGACTCACGCGGCAGAATCCCGCAGGCGCCGCGCAAAGAAACCCGCGCGGGCGAAATGGCCGGCGTTCCCATCTCGCCCGGCGTCGTGCGCGGCCCGGTGAAAGTGCTGCACACGTCCAACGAGAAACCGGTGCTGCCCGGCGATATCCTGGTCACCCGCGCCACCGATCCCGGCTGGACTCCGCTCTTCATCAACGCCGCCGGCGTCGTGCTCGAAGTCGGCGGCGTGCTGCAACACGGCGCGCTGGTGGCCCGCGAATACGGCAAACCCTGCGTTGCCGGCATCGAAGGCGTGACGAAGCTGCTCAAAGATGGGCAAATGGTCGAAGTAGATGGCGCCAACGGAACCGTTAGATGGCTTTGAACATGCCAGGCGTAACCTCGATAGCCGCTACCCCCCGGTAGCGGCTTTTCTTTTCATCGAATGATGACATTATGAGCGCCCGTTATATAATGAAACAGGATGAAAGTTAGAAAATACCCCATAGTGCAAAAAGAAGCGCGTTTTTTCATGCAGGGTGCCTGCACAAAAAACGTTTCCCATTAACCCTCTGCTGCGTTAGCAGCAAGCTACTTTCTAAGGAAAAACATGGAAAGAGTCAAAAAGATCGCAGTTGGAGTTCTACGTTTCATCGGAATAGCCTTACTGGCTGACATGGGGCTCTTCATTCTGGTGAGCCTCTCTTGCCTCGTCGGCACGCGCTGCACCGTCACGGCATGGAGCGAGCGCATGTTTTGGGTAGGATTGGGCTTTATGTTGATCGCTACCCCGGTCGCTTTCGCCACTCTCAGCACCGGTCGCTCCTTCAACAATCCAATGACGATGGGAATGGACAACCAGATTGCCGTTGATATCATCAAGAGTGAGCGCCAGGGATTGGATAAACGCACGCTGTTCGCGCTGCGCATGGCCCTGATTGGCACCGTCGGCATTATCTTCAGCGCGCTGATAGACACGTACTTTGGCCGCTAACCCCTACAGCGCCCCGATTCCGGCATCCGCACAAATCACTTCGGTGAACATTGATCTCTAAGATGAGGATACAATCGCCATGAAACTAACAATGCGTGGATTAGCGCCTCCCATTTTCGAGAACGACGAGGACAAAACTCGCGAGGCCTTCATTCTCAATACACTGCAACTGATGATGATCACCATCATCAGTCTGGCCGGGCTGGCTTCGGTGTTTACCTTCAAGGAAAAAATCGGCAGCATAAGCGTCGTCGCCGGGCTGGCCGTCATTATGGGCATCTCGCGCGTCTTGATGTATCGGGGACGTCTGCGGGCCGCCAGCCTGATTGTCATTGCGGGATTGTGGGTTGTCGTCACCACACTGGTAGCCCTCGCCGGCGGGATGCAGAGCATTGACGCCGTCTATTATCTCTTCCTGACCACCATCAGCGGATTGCTCCTGGGTCCAGCGGCGGCGCTGATCATGGCCGGGATCAATGCGCTCACCGGATTGCTGATGCTATTCCTGCCGCTGCCGCAACTTTTCCCGGTACCCCCGTTCGCCGGATGGATCAATTTTGTGTTTAGCCTGATCCTGGTCGTGAGCACCCTCAACATCGCCCTGCAAAATCTCCACAACGCTCTGGCGCTCTCCCGCCAACGTCTACAAGAGCGCGAACGGGCCGAAAAAGCGCTAACCGAAAACCAGAAACGTCTACGACAATTGCTCAGCGTCAATCCGGCTGCGGTCTACGCGGCCAAAATCTCAGGGGACATTTTGGAAACCACCTATATCAGCGAGAACATCCAGGAACGGTTGCAATACACCGCCGAAGAGGTTATTGGGACGCCGGATTTCTGGATCAGCCACGCCCACCCCGACGACATCCAATCCGCATTGGCCAGGATGAACACGATATACCAGGAGAATCACGTCACCATGGAATACCGGTTTATGCACCGGGACGGTAATTATCGCTGGATTCACGACGAAATGCAATTGGTGCGGGACGAACAAGAACAGCCCCAGGAAATCATCGGGTCATGGTACGACATCACCGAACACAAACAGATGGAAAGAGAGGCGGAAAATACCCGCGCGATGCTGGAAGCTGCCTTTGAACAAAGCCCTATCCCGATGGTATTGGTCAGCACGCCGGATATGATCATCCGCATCGCCAACCCCGCCTGTCTCGAGTTCCTGGGTACCCTGGATAAGCCCAACTATGTCGGTAAGTCTATGGCCGAGATCAAGCCGACATGGCAAGATTACGACCCGGACGGCAATCCAATTCCCCTGACCGAAATGCCGTTGTGGCTGGCGCTTCATGGCGTCACCACCATCAACAAGGAATACGTCGCGCGGCGCGATGACGGTCAGGAACGCTGGGAGCTAGTCACGGCTGCGCCAATCTACAACAAAAACGGCGAGAGAATTGCCGCCCTGCTCACCTTCCCCGACATCACCGAACACAAACAGGCCGAGGCCGAACGCGAACGGCTGTTGGCGCGCATCCAGGAGCAAGCGCGTCAGGTGCGCCAGATTATGGACACGGTGCCCGAGGATGTGTTGTTGCTCGACGCAGAATGGCGTGTCATCCTGGCAAATCCATCTGGAGAGCGGAATCTACATGACTTGATCGGGGCGCAGCTAGGCGATGTCCTGACACAGCTAGGGCCTTATGCTCTGTCCGAACTTCTGGCGCCGCCGGCGCATGGTATGTGGCACGAAATCAACCTGGGCGCACGCCGCTTCCAGAGCACCCTTCGTCCTATCGAAACCGGAGAAGCGGCCCAGGGATGGTTGTTGATTCTCCACGATGTCACCCAACAATACGAGTTCGAGCAACGCATCCAGCAGCAAGAACGCCTGGCTGCCGTGGGCCAACTGGCGGCGGGCATCGCCCACGATTTCAACAACATTATGGCCACCATTGTGCTCTATACCCAGATGTCTATCCGGGCGGAAGGCGTCCCCAACCGGGTTCGCGAGCGTCTGGAGATCATCCAACAACAGGTGCAACACGCCACCCATCTGACGCAACAAATTCTTGATTTCAGCCGTCGCGCCGTCTTTGAGCGCCGCCCACTGGATCTGCTGCCGCTGATCAAGGAGCAAGTGCGGGTGCTGCAACGCACCCTGCCGGAACACATCAATATCCGGCTATCCTACGGCGACGACGATTACACCATCAACGGTTCGCCCACCGCCATCCAACAGGTCGTCATGAACCTGGCCGTCAATGCGCGGGATGCAATGCCCCGGGGCGGCGTTCTGAAGCTTACGCTCAACCATCTGCGCATCCAAGACACAACGCAAGCGCCGCTGATCGAAATGACGCCCGGCGACTGGATCGAATTGACCGTGGCGGATTCAGGCGAGGGCATTGAGCCCCAAATGTTGCCCCACATCTTCGATCCCTTTTTCACCACCAAAGAGCCAGGAAAGGGGACCGGACTGGGGCTGGCGCAAGTACACGGCATTATCGGCATGCACAAAGGATACGTGGACGTCAACAGCGCGCCCAAGCAAGGTTCTACCTTCAAGCTCTACCTGCCGGCGATCGCGGCTGTCGAGGAAACGGCCCCGGCGCAGACAACTCACGAGTGTCTCACGGGCAACGGGCAGACCATCCTGGTCGTAGAAGACAACCCCATCACCCGCCAGGCTCTCGTCGAAAGCCTGGAAACTCTCAACTACCGGGTGAAAATCGCCGATCACGGGAAAGAGGCGTTGGCCCGGCTGGAACAACCAGCCCCAGAAGCCATCGCGCTGGTTCTCAGCGATGTGCTTATGCCCGAAATGGGCGGCATCGCCCTGCTTCAGGAAATGGAGCAGCGCCGCCTGACAACGCCGGTGATCTTGCTGACAGGACATCCGCTCAAAGCTGAATTAGAAACACTTCAGGCTCAAGGCAACCACCTGCTGGCCGGCTGGCTGGTCAAACCCCCCGATCTCGTCGCACTCTCGAAAATCATCGCCGGCGCAATGAGTCCTGAGAAATAGAGAGAAGTAACACTGGCAATACGCGCCGTATCGCGCATGATAGCTGTTAGCCGTTGGCTGTTAGCCTTTAGCCGGAATGAGGACGAGAACGGCAGTTCGGCGAAGGAGATAAAAGTGTGTGTTTTTGTGTGGGGGTACCCCGCACAAAAACACACTCCTTTTACCCGCTGCCACGTCAGCGGCGATTCTGGCTAAAGGCTAACAGCCAAAAGCTAACGGCTATTTTTGGAGGAGACAGCAATGAACACCCAAGATTACATTCAATTGGAAAAACAATACGGCGCATCCAATTACAAACCGCTCGACGTGGTTCTCACACGTGGGGAAGGTATCTGGGTCTGGGACGTGGAAGGCAACCGTTACCTGGATTTCCTGGCGTCCTATTCGGCGGTCAACCAGGGACACTGCCACCCCAAGATTGCCGCAGCCGCCAGGGAACAAATGGAACGGCTCACCCTGACCTCGCGCGCATTCCGCAACGATCAGCTGGGCCCGTTCTACAAGGAACTCTGCGAGCTGACCCACTCCCACCTTGTGCTGCCGATGAACAGCGGCGCCGAAGCGGTCGAGTCGTGCATCAAAGCGGTGCGCAAATGGGGCTACCGCGAAAAGGGCATCCCTGAGGGCAAAGCTGAGATCATCGTCTGCGCCAACAACTTCCACGGGCGCACCATCACCATCGTCGGATTCAGCACCGAAGAACAGTACCGCGATGGCTACGCGCCCTTCACGCCGGGCTTCAAGATCATCCCCTTCGGCGACGCGGCGGCGCTCGAAGCCGCCATCACGCCCTACACCGTGGCTTTCCTGGTCGAACCGATCCAGGGCGAGGCCGGCATCATCATCCCGCCGGACGGCTACCTGCGCGAGGTGCGCCGCATCTGCACCGACCACGGCATCGCGATGATCACCGACGAAATTCAAACCGGGCTCGGACGCACCGGCAAGCTCTTGGCCGAGGAACACGACGGCGTCGAAGCCGATCTCACGCTCATCGGCAAAGCGCTCTCCGGCGGGTTCTACCCGGTTTCGGCAGTGCTCTCCAACACGGACGTCCTGGGCGTCTTCCAGCCGGGAGATCACGGCAGCACGTTCGGCGGCAATCCGCTGGCGTGCGCTATCGCCCGCGCCGCCATCCGCGTGCTGGTCGAAGAAGAAATGGTGGAGAACTCCGCCAGAATGGGCGCCTATCTGCTGGACAGGCTGCGCACCATCCCAAGCCCGCACATCAAAGAGGTGCGCGGCAAGGGACTTTTCATCGGCGTGGAATTGCATCCCGAAGCCGGCGGCGCCCGCCGCTTCTGCGAAGCCCTGATGAAACGCGGCCTGCTGTGCAAAGAAACACACCAACACGTCATCCGCTTCGCCCCGCCCCTGATCATCCAAAAGGAAGAAATAGACTGGGCCTTCGAGCGAATCGCAGCAGTGCTTCAATCTTAGATTTTGGATTTTGGAAAGCCAGCGGTTGGATGAAAATCCGCGCGAGCGCGAAAGGGATTAGGAACTAAGGGATTAGGGATTGGGCAGAATGCCCCAATCCCTAATCCCCCAATCACTCATTCACTATTTTCAGAGGAGATCGCAATGGAAAAACGTAAACTTGGCAAAACCGGGGAGTATCTCACAGTCATTGGATTTGGCGGCATTGCCGTGAGCGGCGAAACAGCGGAGTATTCCGGTGCGCTGGTAGCGCAGGCCGTCGAGGACATGGGCATCAACTATTTCGACGTCGCGCCCTCTTATGGCAACGCTGAAGAGATGCTCGGCCCGGCGCTGGAACCCTACCGCAAGGACGTGTTCCTGGCCTGCAAAACCGGCAAACGCGATGGGGAAACGGCAGAAAAAGAGCTGCACGCCTCGCTCAAACGCCTGCGCACCGATTACTTCGATCTCTACCAACTCCATGCCGTCAAGACGCCCGACGATGTGGCGCAAATCCTGGGCCCCAAGGGCGCGCTGGAGACGTTCATCAAGGCGCGCGACCACGGTCTGGTGCGCTACCTGGGATTCTCAGCCCACTCCGAAGAAGCGGCCATCGCCCTGATGGAACAATTCGACTTCGATACCATCCTCGCGCCCATCAACTGGGCCTGCTGGCACAAGGGGAACTTCGGCCCGCGCATGCTGGCCGAGGCGCAAAAACGTGAGATGGGCATCCTGGCTCTCAAGGCGCTCGCCAAGCGCCGCTGGCAAGACGGCGAAGTCCATCGCTGGGGCAAAACCTGGTACTCGCCCGTGGACACCCTCGAAGAAGCCCAGCTGGCCCTGCGCTTCACGCTCTCCCAACCGGTCACGGCGGCGGTCAGCCCCGGACACGTCGAATTGTTGAAATGGATGTGCGACATCGTCGCCGACTTCGCGCCGATCACCGAGGACGAAGACGCACAACTGGCAGAATGGAGCGCCGGGCTGGATGTCATCTTCCCAGAGCCGCACTAGCCCATCGCCGGCGTCGTCCCACCGCGTCCTCGCCATCTGCCTTGACTGCGGCGATACTTTGGCCGACGAGGCCACCGAAGTCAAAGATGAGAGAGGCGCCGCCCTGCACGCCGACCTGATCCCCGGCGCCGCTGCGCTGCTTTTCGAGCTCAAGCGCCGGGGATACCCCCTCGCTCTGGTTGCCGACGGCCCCGCCGATACCTTTCGCAATATTCTCACAGCCCACGGGTTGTACAACCTGTTCGATGGCTTCGCCATCTCGGAACAGGTGGGGGCAGAAAAGCCCCAACCGCAGATATTCATTTACGCGCTGGAACAGTTGAAGATAGGTCGCGAGGACTACGGGCGTGTCCTGATGGTCGGCAACAACCTCGCCCGCGACATCAAAGGCGCCAATCAACTGGGCCTCGTCAGCGTCTGGCTAAGCTGGTCACCGCGCCGCTCACACATCCCGGCGGACGCCTCGGAAATACCACAGTTCACCATCGCCACGCCACTGGCTCTGCTGGGCGTGTTGGATGAAATCGAAACCCGGCAATGAAAGAAACGTGTTTTTTCGTGCGGGGGTACCCGCACGAA
>DAOUFX010000488.1:0-6460 GCA_034429675.1 Anaerolineae bacterium
GGAGTACCGTGCGCGAAAAACCCCCCCCTTACCCTGACCGTCGAAGGCGACTCCGGACTTTCAACTTTTTAACTTTTGACTTTCGACTATTTTCAGAGGAGACGGCTATGTTATTCAAACAGTTAGGAGTACCAGAGCTACTCATCATCCTGCTCGTCGTAGTCCTGCTCTTCGGGCCGGGGCGCATCGCCCGCATCGGTTCGGAATTGGGCAAAAGCATCCGCGGTTTCAAAGACAGCGTGGGCGCCGACAAAAAGCCCGAAGACGACGACTCCCATTCGGATGAAGTGTAGCCCATGAACTTTTTCAACGTTGGCGGAGGCGAACTTCTCGTCATCGTCCTCCTGGCGCTGCTGATGTTTGGTCCGAAAGACATCATGAACATCATGCGCACGATCGGGAAATATACGCGCGCGGCCAGCAAAGCCTGGGCGCAAATCGTGGCGTCGCTCCAGGGCGAGATCATGCCGGAGGACGTCCGAGAGATTGTGAACGAAACGCAGGAGTCCATCGGGGAGGTCCGGCAGACTTTCAAGGGCATCGGGGAATCCATGAACGAAATCCAGGCGTCGGTCAGAGAAGATGTGAAGGATTTGGACAAACCGCTCCGGGTCACCATGCCTGACACATTGGCCGAGGTCAGAGCCGAAGCACGCAAAACGGAAGGCAAAAAGCGCGCCGCCGCGCAGGATCCGGGGGTCGAAGAGATGCTGGCGCTGTTGGAAAAAACCGCCCCGCGCCCCACCCCGGCAAAACAAGCCGCCGCCTCTTCCGCATCAGAGACGGAATCGGCGGGAGACTCTTCCTACGATGCGCCGACAGACATCGCGCAAGCCGCAACGGGAAATTCTGCGCCGGAACCCGAATCCACGAACGAGGCTACCCCCTATGGCGAATGAAGCCGAAATGACCCTCTTCGACCACATCAAGGAACTGCGCCAACGGCTCCTACGGGTGGTCATCGTCTGCATCGTGATGGCCGGCATAGCGGCGGCTACGGTCGTCAATTTTGCCATCGAGTGGCTGCGCAAACCCCTGAACGGGCTACAAAACGTGGAACTCATCCAGACCAGCCCCACCGAGAGCACCATCATCTACTTCAAAGTGGCCCTGGTGATCGGATTTGGACTGGCGCTGCCTTACATTCTCTATCAAATCTACGCCTTCATCGCCCCCGGACTGTATCGCCAGGAGCGGCAGATCTTTCTGACCGGCATCCCGCTGGTCATGATCTTCTTCGCCGCCGGCGCCGCCTTCACCGTCGAGGTGCTGCTGCCGCCGAGTATGAACGTCCTGCTCAATGTCTTTTCCAGCGTGCAAAACCGGCTTTCGCTGGCGGAATATCTATCCTTTGTCAACACGCTCATCCTGTGGATGGGCCTGATCTTCCAGACGCCGCTGGTCATCTATGTGATTGCGCGGCTGGGATTCGTGACGCCGCAGGCGTTATCGAAGGGCCGGCGCGTCGTCATTCTGCTGGCGTTTGTCGCCGCCGCCATCATCACCCCCACCGCCGATCCGTTCACCATGATCCTGGTCACAGCGCCCTTCATCGCCCTCTACGAAGTCGGCATACTCCTGGCCCGCCTCGCCGTCCGGCAACGCGCGCGCCAGATGAAGAACATCGAGAAAGAACTCGAATAAGCCTTATCGTCGGGCATCCAAACTCTAACGGGAAATAATAACGTGGAAGATAAAAGTCTGTTAGTGAAATTCTTTCGCTGGCTCGTCAAACCGCGCGCGATCAAATTCCCCCCAGGAATCATCGTGCTGGTACTCATCGCCTTTGGGATCATGTTCACGCGGATCACCCCACAAACCATCGAGATCATCACCGAACGCATGATCATGATCACGCCCACGCCGCCGCCCGGCGGGTACGAGATCGCGCCCAACCCCAACGCCGCGACCCCAACGCCGGTCGGACAAGGCGGCACGCTGGCATTCACCATGCGCCACAACGGCAACAGCGACATCTACCTGCTCTCGCAGAACAGTGGCAACCTGCTGCGCCTGACTTTTGACGCCGAGGAAGATCGCGACCCCGTCTGGTCGCCGGACGGTCGCACACTGGCTTTTGCGTCACACCGCGCCAAAAACTGGGACCTCTACATGATGGATATGACGTCCGGCACCGTCATCCGCCTCACGCGCTCCAGCGACTTCGAGGCCGGCCCGACGTGGTCGCCCGATGGGAAATGGCTGGCGTATGAAGGCTACCAGGACAACAACCTGGACATCTACCTCATCAACGTGGATACAGGTGAAACCGCCCGTCTGACCAAAGATGAATCCCCCGAATACTCGCCGGCCTGGTCGCCGGACGGGCGCTACATCGCCTTCACCGCCTACCGCGAGAAAAACAAGGATCTGTTCCTCATCTCGTTAGACGACGGCTCCATCAGCAACCTCACCAACACCCCCAACCAGGACGAAGACTTCACCGCCTGGTCGCCCGATGGCGCCTACCTCGCCTATTCCGCCGGCGTCCCCGGCGACGAGTCCATCTGGATCATTCCCTTCGACAAAGAAGCGCTCATGACCGGCCAACTGCGGCCGATGCTGTTCGGCATCGGGCGACAACCGGTGTGGTCGCCCGACGGCCAGGCTATGGGTTTCATTTTCCAGCGCCAGGCCGTCTCCTATATGATTTCGGCCAGCACCACCGGTTGGGCTTTGGCTCAGGAAGGCTACAGCACCAACGACACCTTGAGCAACCCCGACTGGACCTACACGCCGCTCAGCCCGGAACTTGAGGCGAAACTGACCAAGCAAATGGCGCAAGAGGAGCCGCCGCTCTACACCGAGCTGCTGATCTCGCCCGGTGAACGCACCTACCAGCTGATAGACTTGCCGGACGTCAACGGGAGCAACGAAGCCGAACGGCTCAGCGACACAGTCAACGACAGCTACAACGCTCTGCGTGAAGAAATCCAAAAGAAAACCGGGTGGGACTATCTTTCTATCCTGGGCGACTCCTGGCGCACTATGAACCACACGCCGCGACCGGGACAGGGCCGCATTTCGTGGCACGTCTGCGGGCGCGCGGTGGACATCAACCAGGGATACTTGAGCAGTGGAAACATCGAGTTGGTGCGCGAGGACATCGGCGGCGTCACTTACTGGCGAGTCTTCATCCGGGCCAACAAACAGGATCACAGCCTCGGAGAGCCGCTGCGGGTGGCGCCCTGGGATTTGAGCGCCCGCTCGGGAGGCGGACTGGCCACCGTCTATGGCGGAGAACTCAAAGCCGTCATTCCCTCAGGCTACTACATTGACTTCACCACCACCGCCGCCGACTTCGGCTGGGAACGGCGCAACGCCCTCTCCAACTGGCGCGCTTCCTATTACGACGTGGAATGGTGGCACTTCCAGAAGACCGAGGGACTGAGCTGGTACGAATGCATGGTCGAGATCTATCCGGCAGAAGAAGTCACCGCTTCTTACGGCGCGCTCCCCTGGTGGACCAAACGCCCGGAGTGGGAAGTGCAATCTATGCCGTGGTGAGGGGAAGCGCAGAAAACGGATATCCGTGAAGCATGAAATCGGTAACCGGTGATTCGTAAGTCGCTGACCCGCTGATTCGCTATTCGCTATTCGCGATTCGCGATTCGCCCCGCCGCCTCCAGCATCTCCCGCCGGAACCGCTCCACCGAGAAGCGTTCGGCGTTGGCGCGACACGCCGCTGAATCCACAGAGCCGGCGTCGAAAGTTGCCAGCGCTTGCGTCAGCGACTCCGGCGTCGGCTCGTAGAAGAATGCGCCGGTTTCCCCATCTATCACCGAATCCAGCGCCCCACCCGCTCCAAAGGCGATCACCGGGCGTCCGGCGGCCTGCGCCTCCAACGGCGCAATGCCGAAATCCTCCCGCCCTGGAAAGATAAAAGCTCTGCACCGCGCCAGTAGATCCGGCAACTCCGCATCGGGCACACGCCCCAGAAATTTCACCGTCGGCCCGGCCATCGCCGCCAATGCGGCCTGATCCCGCCCGCTGCCGGCGATATACAACGGCAACTTCAGGGCATTGCAAGCCTGAATGGCCAGATCAATGCGTTTGTAGGGGATCAGGCGCGAAACAATGAGGTAATAATCGGCGGTCTGCGCCGCCGGGCGGTAGCGCGTTACGTCCACCGGCGGGTAGATGATGGAAGATTCGCGCCCATAGTAATCGCGAATTCGCGCCTGTATCTCGCGCGAAATCGCCACAAAATGCAAAGTATCGCGCTGCGCCACACGATAATCCCAGCGGCGCAGCAACGCGATAGCGGGGCTGAGCAACACTTTCAGCCACGACGGAAGCGACTCGCGGGCAGCGTAAGCAGCAAACTCCCACACATAACGGGTCGGGGCGAGGCAATAACAGAGATGCGGTGTGCTCCCAGTCGGGGTTCCGTGGCAAAAACCACTCTTGTTGCTGATGATCAGTTCATACGGAGAGGTTTTCGCACTTTCGCGCATCCTTAACGTAGCAAAAGCCAACGCATAGAGCGGAAAATACCATTGATGGCGCCGGTAAACACCCGGCAAGCGATCCATCCAGGTGGTGCGGATATCCCAACTCCGGTAAACGTCCGGCATCCCCTCACGCCAATACATGCTGGTGTACACCGGCGCGCCGGGAAACAATGCCAGCAGCTGCTCCAGCACCCGCTCCGCCCCGCCATATTGGTTCAACCAGTCGTGCACCAAAGCAACCGATGGCATATTGAGAGTTTCTCGCATCCTTGATAAAACGTGAAACGTGAAACGTGATTGGATCTTCACGTTTCACGTTTCACGTTTCACGTTTCACGTTTCACGTTTCACGCTTCAGATTCATCCCGCCGTCGGCAGCGTCGCCAGCGCCTTGCCTTGCAACGCGCTGCGCAGCGCCGCCCGGTCATCCCAGGGATACTCCACCGCTCCAAAACACATACTCTGTTCGTGGCCTTTGCCGCAAGCCAGAACAATGTCACCGGGGCGGGCCAGCTGCGCCGCAAACAACAACGCCGCGCCGCGATCGGGCACACGCCAGAAATCCACGCCCTCGCGGCGGGGAGATTTCTGGACGCCCTGCGCCATCTCTTCGAGAATGCCATCCAGCGACTCGGTGCGCGGGTCTTCCGCCGTCAACACGATCAAGTCGGCCAGCTGCCCGGCGACCTCGCCCATCATCCGGCGCTTCTCGCGGTCGCGCAGCCCGGCCGAGCCGAACGCCACAATCACCCGCCCGCCGGGAGCGGTCATCTCCCTGGCCGCCTGCAAAGTCACCTGTAAAGCATTGGGCGTGTGCGCAAAGTCCACCATCGCGAGGAAATCCTGCCCCTCGTCTATACACTCCATGCGCCCCGGAACGCCACGCACTGCCGCCACACCTTCCGCAACCGTCGTGGGGGATATTCCCAGAGACAGCGCCGCCGAGGCTGCCGCCAGGATGTTGCTCACGTTATACGCACCCAACAGCGTCGAAACGATGTCCGCCGCTCCCCACGGACTGTGCAACACAAAGCGTAGGCCCTGCGGAGTAAAAACCATATTCCCCGCCGTCACATCGGCGGAAGGAACGTGCCGGCTGTACGAAAGAGACCTTTCCACCGGGATTGCGCGCAAATAGTCGTAGGAACGGGAGTCGTCGGCATTGAGCACCGCAATCTTGGGTTGGCCGGGCTTGCGCTCTGCCGTGGCCAGCCCGCGGAATAACATCGCCTTCGCGTCGCGGTAGGCCTCCCAGGTGCCGTGCGCCGTGATGTGTTCATGCGTGATATTGGTGACGACGGCCACATCGAAGTCACACCCGGCAAGACGTTGCTGCGCCAATCCCTCGGACGTCGTTTCCAAGATCGCATGCGTCATCCCCGCGGCGACCATCTGCGCGAGGTACTGCTGCACGTCGCCGGAAGACGGCGTGGTGGTGTGCAACCCGGTGTCAAGCGTCGTATCGCCGATGCGCGCATTGACCGTGCTGACCATTCCCGTGGGCCATCCGGCGGCGGACAATATTGCGTACAACAGATTGACCGTGGTGGTCTTGCCATCCGTGCCGGTCACGCCGATGAGTTTGAGCGCGCGCGAAGGGAAACCCAGCCGGGCCGCATGAAGCCAGCCCAACACGGCGCGCGCACTTTCGACCTGCACGTACGCCACATCCGGCGGCAAGGACACGGCGCCGGCAGGCTTCTCGCCGACCACAACAACCGCGCCGGCCTGCACCGCCGCCGGGATAAACCGCGAACCGTCCACACTCACGCCTGGCACCGCCACAAAGACAAATCCCGGCTGCACCTCGCGCGAATCATCGGTGACGCCCTGAACCAACAGAATGTCGTCCGGCCTGGACAAGACGCCCGGAACCGCAGCAAAGAGATCGTTCATCTAAATAACAACGCCTCCGACAGATAAATTTCCATTCTCGCGATAACGCTTGAATGACGTGGTAGAGGGTTAAAAGAGCGTGTTTTTTCGTGCGGGGGTACCCGCACGAA
>DAOUFX010000489.1:0-6403 GCA_034429675.1 Anaerolineae bacterium
TTCGTGCGGGGGTACCCGCACGAAAAAATACCTTCTTTTATCTCTTCCATTCCCAGGCCAGGGTGACACTATAAAAGAGTTGGCTTTGAAGTCAAGGGGAAATTTGTACCATACGCCCCGGTTTCGCAATTTAAAATACGAAGCGGGCTATCTGGCGATAGCCCGCTTGTTGAAAGAGGTTGTGTCAGGGCGAGGGGAAATTCCGCAACGTCAACGGCAAGTAGAGGAAATGAGGAGGAGGCGCCGGCCAGGGCAGGACGGTGAAGGAGACGCTGTCCGTGATCGGATCGGCCATGGCGCAGTTCCAGGCCGCAAAGGTCACAGTCTGCGTGCCGGTGGTTGCGTAGGTGCGCGTGAAGGCGACAGTATTCTGCGAGACCGTCTGCGGCGGGCCGTTGTCAACGGTGTAGTGGTAGGGATACGTCGCGTTTTGCGGCAGGATGTCGGCGCTGAAGCCGACGATGGTGTCGGTGTAGATGTCGCCGGATGTCGTCAGGGTCAGCACCGCGTTGGCGACCGGGACACAGACGCCGTAGGGCGTGATGACGACGGTTGCGGTATCGCTGACCGCTTGTGCGGGCTGCATCAGCGAATTCCACGCGGCGATGGTGACGGTATGCACGCCGGTGGCGTCAAAGACATGTTCCCACGAGAACAAATCCAGCGTCGTGGTGACAACCCCGCCGACAACGCCGTCCACCTGCAACACATAACTGATCGGGCGTTCGGCGCCGTTCGGATCAATATCTACACCGAAAACCACCGTCGTATCGGTATAGAGCGTGCCGCCACTGATCAAGGTCAGATTGACGGCGGTTAAGCTCATCGGCAGTGTGGGTTGCGGCAGCACCGTGACCGGCACCTCGTCGTGGACGGCATCTTCGGGAAGCAGCGGCGCATTCCACGCGGCGACGGTGACGGTATGCGCGCCGGGCGTTGCAAACGTGTACGCCCACGTGGTCAGAACCGCCGTGGTGGTGATCACCCCGCCGACCGGAACGCCATCCACTTGCAACTCATAGCTGAACGGGCGCGTCGCATCGTTCGGCGCGAATGCCACCGTGAAGTTCGCTACCGTATCGGTGTAAAGTTCGCCGGCGCTTGCCAGCGTCAGATTCACCGCGGTCAGGCTCACCGGTGTAGTCGGTCGCGCCAGGACGGTGAGCGAAATTGCGTCGTGAACGGCGTCTGCCGGAAGCATGGCGCAGTTCCAGGCGGCAAACTCGACGCTGTGGTCGCCGGGCGTCGCAAACGTCCGGGGGAACGTGAGCGAGTTGGTCAGCGTGGTCTGAACCGCACCGGCGACACCGTCCGTCGTGATCTGGTAGGTGATAGGGTACGCCGCCGTTTCAGGCAACAGATCGGCCTGGAACGTGACGACGTCGTCGGTGTAGACGGGAAGCGGCGTGAGAAGGCTGAGCGCGACCTGCGTCACCGGGATACAACTGGCCGCCGTGACGCTGAAGTCGGCGGGCAACACCGGATTCCCGCCTGAGTAGGTGGCGCCGCCGCTCAGGGAGAGCGTGTAGACGGTGTTGTTGGCAAAGGGCGCATGGGCGAGAGTGAGCACGTTGCCGGGAGCCGACGGCGCAGCGGGACCGTGGGTCAGCGGCGCGATCGTCCAGACCGGCGTGATGGGGATGGCCGGCGTGATGGAGACCAGCACATCGGTCACGACCACGGCGTAAGTGATGACCAGCGTGTCCTCGATGCCGACGTAGCCGCCGTCCCAGGCCGGGCGATGCGGGCGCGCGACGGTGAGCAAGTGGTCTTCAACTTCGCCGAAGCGGGTGTAGCCGAGCGGACTCATCCAGTTCGTCGCGTAATCCAGGCGATAGCGCAGCCACAGGTCTATCACATCGGCGGCGCCGAAAGCGTGATCGGGTATCGCGAACGGCTGGGTGACGGCCAGGCCCGGTTGACCGGCGGCCCAGAGGCCGCCCGGGTCGCCGGGGTAGCCGTACCACAGAGTGATGAGTTCGTCGGGAGCGTTCCAGTCGCCATCGCGCTCCCAGTCCACCCAACCGTGAACGAAGATCTGCGTCGCTGGGCCGTATCGCTCCAACGGTAACGGCTGCGCGACCGTCGCCGTGAACGTCAACGTCCCGGCCAACGGGTCGGCGTGGACGCCATCGTCGCGGTCAGAGTTGGCATAGCGGCTGCCCCATTCCCCACTGCTGCCGGAGCCGAGCCATTCATACCACCAGATTCCGTGGATGGCGGCGCGGTAGAAAGGCGCGCCCGGAGAGTAGCGGATGGGCGCGTCGCCCATATCGGGCGGGCCGAGGATCGGCGGCCACATCCAGGGCCACGACCACCAGGGACGCGGCCACCACCACCACCAGCACCACCAGAAGTTGCCGGGACCCCAGGCCCAGCCCCAGGGCTGCCACCAGATCCACCACCACCAGTGACCGGGCCACCACCAGCAGGAAGACCACCACCACCAGGGCCACCACCAGTATCCCCACCAGGCCCAGGGATGCCACCAGGGGTACCACCACCATTTGGCCCACCAGCTCCAGGGATGCCAGCGCCACCAGTGTCCCCACCAGTGCCAGCCCCACCACCAGCGCCAGTACCACCAGGGCCATGAGAAGCGCAGGCTCCAGGGCCAGATCGGCCAGATGATCCAGGGTCGCACCCAGGCGCCGGGCCACGACCACAGGTAGGGCCAGGGGTACGGCCAGGGCCAACCCCATGGTCGCGGCCAGGGCCAGGGCCACGGCCAGAAGCGGAAGATGGGCCGCCAGGGGTGAAACGGCCCGAACGGCCAGTAGATCCACGGCCACGCTTTGGCGAGGAATCCGCCGAACCACGGATCCCAGAACACCCCGCCGCCGAAGTGGATCAACTGCACCTCCGGGAACCACCAGGCGCCGAGCATGCGGACGGGATTGTAGAAGTCGGTCAAGCCGACGCCGGGATCAAACAGGTCGGGGCCGTAGCGATGAACGATGACGCCGGTGGCCGGATCCACCAGCCAGCGCACCCGCCCGCGCCCATCGTAGAGGAGCAGATAGCGCGCGCCGTTCCGCATCATGCTCTGCACGCCCTGCGCGCCGATGACGTAAGACGCCATCACTGCGCCGGCGGCATCCAGTTCCAGGTAGACGTCTTCGCCGTTGCGCAAGTAGTAATGCGCGGAACCGTCGGAGCCGGTGTAGCCGATGAGATTGCCGAGCGGGTCGTAGAGATAGCGGAAGATTTGCCCGCCCTCCTGAAGCTGAGTCAGGCGCATATCGTTGTCGTAGACATAAGCGGACTGAGACGGCGAGGACGGTCCGGTGGGCGACTGGATGACGACGTTGCCCCCGGCGAGCTGGCCGGTCGCGGCGAGGTCCGGCGACGGACCCACCCGCTCCAGCGATACGCGCGCCCCCATCTCGTTGTAGCCGAACGTAGCGTCTCCGGCGCTCAACAAGCGGCTGTGAGCGTCGTAGGCAAATTTGGTCGTCGTCGCCGGGGTCGTGACCGACAGACGGTTGCCCAACGCATCGTAGGTGTATCCCAATTTGCCCACCGACGAGCCTTCCGTCTCGATGACGCGCCCCAGCATGTCGTAGGTGTACGTGTAGGCGTCGCCCGCGTCCACTTCACCGGTCATCAGGCCGCGTTCGTCGTAGGTGTAGGCGTATTCCGTCCACGCGGCGCTGGTCGGGTCGAGGTAACTCACTCTTTGGATATGGTTGTTGGGGGTGTAGAGATAGGCGCCGGACATGCCGCTTGAAGGAGGATAGTTCTGATGTGTCATTCGCCCGGCGCGATCGTAGTGATACGTCGTCGAATAGACGTCCCCGCCGGCAATCTCACTGACGGTTTGCACGTGATTGAACACGTCATAGTCGTAATCTACGTGATAAGCGCCATCCGCGCTCATCACGCTGGCCAGATTGCCGGTCGCCGGTTGGCGCAGCAGATCCAACGTCCGCGTCATGCCCCAGGCCGGCGTCCACATCTCGATGCGGGTGCGTTGATCGAGGGCGTCGTAGGCGTAGGCCAGCGTCACGTTCTCGTTGGACATCCAGATCAGATTGCCCGCGCCGTCGTAGCGGTAGGTGTTGGTCTGATAGGGTTGGAGCGCCATGGGATCGTAATACTCCGCTTCCCGCATCCGGCTTTTGGCGTCGTAAGTGTAGAGCGTATAACGCCCGTCGGCGTCCGTGCGGCGCGTCAAACGGTTGGCGTTGTCGTAGCCGTAACTCGTGGTCTGAGTGAGGCTGTTGCTCTGAAAAGTCAGCCGGTCAAGCTCGTCATACTGGTAGGTAGTGGCGGCGCCGTTGGCATTGACCAATTGGAGCAAATTGTCGCGACCGTCCCGGCTGTACGTGTAAGCCGTGACGCCTCCGGCGACATCCTCGACCGCGATCAGCCGGTCGGCTTCATCGTAGGTGTAATGGGTGGGGATGCCAAGCTGATCCATCGTCATGACCGGGCGGCCTACGTCATCGTAGAAATTGCGGGTGACGTTGCCGGCGGCGTCGGTGATTACCGTCGTGTTGCCGAATTCGTCGTACTCGTAGCTTGTGATCCGCGAGAGGGGATCCATCTGCTCCACCAGCTGCCCGTAGAGATCGCTGCGATAGTGGCTCATGATAATCTCGCCGGAGTCCAGAACTTGCGTCTCGATCAGATTGTAAGAATTGTTCGCAGAAGTGAAAAGATATTGGTAATGAGTGGTCAGCCCCGCGCTGTTGGTGGTCGAGATCAGATTGCCGTATTTCAAATCAGCAGTGTGCAAAGTGTCGTAGTATGGCGCCTCCCAGAGATAGCGTTGCACCGCGCCCAGCGCCGTAGTAACCGCCGTGGTGTTTCCCCAGGCGTCGTATCCATAGAGCGTCGCGTGGTCATTGGTATCCACCTTACGATAGAGCAGCCACCAGTACGTAGGATGCCACCACCACCACTTGCCCCACCACCAGCCGTAATCGTAGAAATAGTCGCCCTCGTAGGTGATATTGCCGTTGACGTCGTACTCCACGCGGCTCAATTGCCCGGCGCCATCGCGAACTTCGGTACAACCAACAGGCGCCTGGGCCGGGTCGCTGAGGAATTCTATGTCGTCGGAGCGGTACCTCACGGCAACGTAGACATTGTCGGCGCCATTGGCGAGGTAAGTCGTCGTGATAACGCGGCTTTGTGCGTCATAGTTAATAGCCTGCGCCTGGCGCGCGCCGGCCGGCTGGCGGGGATCGTTGTACGAGACCATGCGGCCCTGCAGGTCATACGCATAGTTCGCCTGATCCACCATTTCTTCGGGGTAGATAACGTCAATCAGGTCGCCTGTGCCGTTATACAGATAGGAAATGTGGCGTCCTGGGGTCGGGGAAAGCTCGAACAGTTCCGTCACACTGGAAATGCGGATGAAACTCAAGGTGATGTAGTCGAACAGCAGCGCCCGGTTGCCGGTAGGATCGTCTACGCGGCATAGTTTCCCGACCGGGCCGGTGTTGGGACATTTTCCGGGGAGGCCGTCGTAGTAATACAACAACAACCTGTTTTTGTAGCGGTCGCGAATTTCGACCAGTTTTCCGTCGTTGTTGAAAACCTGCGCCATGCCATTTTTGTAAAACAGCAGATAACTGCCGTCGTTCATAAGACGCAACTGGCGATACAGTCCCGGTGGGGAGGCAAAACAAAGCACAGAAGTGCCTGGACAGAGGCCGGTGGATACGTAGACGTTGTGCGCGCCATCGCCTTCGACGACCGTGATCGTCATGCCGCTGCCGCCCGGCACGACGTGGGTCTCGTAACTGTGCGTCCAACCGGGGCCGAAATCGCCCACTTCGCCGTTGGCGGCGGCCAGGCTGTTGTAACTGCGCGCCAGTTGCAGCGAGATGCCACGTCCAGGCATAAAGAAGTCGCCCACGGTGAGGAAAAAGTTACCGTTGAGCAGATTCACCGGCCCGGCAAAATGCCGACCGGGGTGATTTTCGGGGTTATCCGTATCGCGCTGTTGCTGGCCGTAATTGTTGTCGCCAACGCCGAAGGCCATCGTTGCCATCGCGGCCGTCGGCGCAGCGCGCGCCGCATTGGCCGGCGCTTCAGGCTGTGGCGGTACGCGTCGCGTTTTGTCGGTAGGAGGAGAAGGAATCGTCGCCGCTTTTGGAGGCGACTCCGCGGCGATGGAAGCAGGAGTATCTGCCGAATAGGCGACGACCTGACTGAGAGGCATCAACACTTGCAGGGCCACCATCAGAGCAGATAAGCCTGCGGCTATACTATGTCGTAGCTTCATCTTACACCCTCCTTAGTGGTGAAAAATGTTTGAGAATCGGTACGGTTGAGTTTTTAGCGCATTGTAATCACCTCCTTGGAAATAGTCGAAAGTCAAAAGTCAGAAAGTCCGTAGCCACTCCTAACGGCCAGGGTAAAGGAGGTGTTTTTCGCACACGGTATGGCG
>DAOUFX010000490.1:0-4211 GCA_034429675.1 Anaerolineae bacterium
TTGCGGGCGGTACTCCGCCCGCAAAAAACACTTCCTAATACCCATACTCCTTCTTGAGGAGGAGAGGATCGTGCAACCAAAACAAATTAAACTTTACGATACGACGCTCCGCGACGGCACGCAGGCTGAGGGGATTTCGCTGTCGGTGGACGATAAATTGAAAGTGACGCGACTGTTGGACGAGCTGGGCGTGCATTACGTCGAGGGGGGCTGGCCCGGATCGAATCCGAAGGACATCGCGTATTTCGAGCGGGTGCGCAGCCTGGACCTGAAGCAGGTCAAGGTAGCTGCTTTCGGCAGCACGTGCCGGGTGGGCAAGCAGCCGGCGGACGACGACAACATCCGCGCGTTGCTGGACGTCCAGACGCCGGTCGTGACCGTCGTCGGCAAGAGCTGGATCCTGCACGTTCACGACGTCCTGCGCACGACGCCGGAAGAGAATTTGCGCATCATCCGCGAGAGCGTGGCCTATCTCAAGGCGCAGGGCAAAGAGGTGGTCTACGATGCGGAGCATTTCTTCGACGGGTACAAGGCCGACGCGGCTTATACGCTTTCCACGCTCCGGGCGGCAGCTGCCGGCGGCGCGGAGACGCTGGCGCTCTGTGACACCAACGGCGGCGCGATGCCCTGGGAGATCGAAACCGTCGTCGGGGAGGTCAGAGCCTTCCTCGACGCGGCCGGTTTTGCCGATACTGCGCTGGGCATTCACACGCACAACGACGGCGGCATGGCCGACGCCAACAGCCTGGCCGCCGTGCGCGCCGGCGCCGTGCACATCCAGGGGACGCTGAACGGCTACGGGGAACGTTGCGGCAACGCCAATCTCTGTACGATCATTCCCAATCTGGAACTCAAGATGGGCCTGAAGGCGCTGCCGGAAGGCAACCTGCCGCGCATCACGCACATTTCGCGCACCGCCGCGTCCATCGCCAATCAGGCGCCCTATCGCCACGCGCCGTTCGTGGGGCGAAGCGCTTTTGCGCACAAGGGCGGCATTCACGTTGCGGCGTTGCGGCGCAATCCGGCGAGTTACCAACACGTGGATCCGGCGCTGGTGGGCAACGAGTCGCGCGTGGTGGTCTCGGAGCTGGCCGGCAAGGGCACGCTGTTGAGCAAAGCCGACGAGTACGGCATCGCCCACGATGAGCTGAAAAATCTCCCGGACGTGTTGCAGCACATCAAGGAGCTGGAACATCGCGGGTTCACCTTTGAGGGCGCCGAGGCGTCGGTGGAGATGATGCTGCACCGCTCCCGCGCCAACTACGTCCCGCCGTTCCACATGATTGACTTTATGGTCGTTGTGGAGCACCGCGAGGGGCGCGGGCTTTTTGCCGAAGCCACCATCAAGATTCGCGTGGGCGATCAGATTTTCCACACTGCCGCCGAAGGCAACGGTCCGGTCAATGCGCTGGACGCGGCGTTGCGCAAGGCGTTGGTGCCGGTCTATCCCTACCTGGCGCGGTTCAACCTGGCCGACTACAAAGTCCACATCCTGGACGGCGCTCACGGCACGGCGGCGACCACCCGCGTGCTGCTCGATATGCAGAACGACGTCCGCCGCTGGAGCACCGTCGGCGCCTCGGCCAACATCATCGAGGCCAGCTGGTTCGCGTTGGCCGACGCCGTCGAGTACGGTCTGTCGGTCGCCCACGGTTAGGGCCGCCGGGACGGTTTCGTCGCTATGAACTTCTTGCAGGCGCTCGCCCACGCCGACTTCATCCTTGCCGAGGGCGCGGTCATCGAGCGCCTGCGCCGCGATCCGGCGGCGCCGCCGCTTGACCCGCACATCGCCAACGCCGGGTTGATCCATTCGGCGGACGGTCGCGCCGCGCTGGCGCGCATCTACCGGCAGTACCTCGACATCGGCAAGGCGCACAAGCTCCCGATGATCACGCTCGCGCCGACCTGGCGCGCCAATCCCGAACGGTTGCAGTTGACCGGAGCTCCTGACGTGGTGACGATCAACCGTGATGCCGCGCGCTTTATGGCGGGCATCCGCGCCGGATACGGCGATTATGCCGGGTTTATCTTCCTCGGCGGGCTGATGGGCTGCCGGGGCGACGCCTACGATCCGTCCGAAGCGCTCTCCGCCGACGAAGCTGCCGAATTCCATCGCCCACAGGCGCACGCATTGGCCGGCGCCGGCGTGGATTTCCTGCTCGCTTCGACGTTGCCCGCGTTTTCCGAAGCCCTGGGCATGGCGCGCGCCATGGCCGAAACCGGCGCGCCCTACCTGCTGAGCTTTGTTTTGCGCCCCACGGGAACCCTGCTCGACGGAACCCCGCTTCACGCAGCCATTGCCGCCATAGACGCCGTCTCGCCGCGTCCCTGCGCGTATATGGCGAACTGCGTGCATCCACAGGTGTACGCCGCCGCGCTGAGTCGCGCGTTGGCGCAGGACGCGACCGTCACCGTCCGTATCCTCGGCTTGCAGGCCAACACCTCGGCCAGAAGCCCCGAAGAACTCGACGGGCGGGACGCACTCGACGGCGCGGCGCCGGAGCCTTTCGCGGCAGCCATGCTGGCCGTCCACCGCCGTTTCGGCGTCAAGATTCTCGGCGGCTGTTGCGGCACGGACGAGCGGCACATCGCGGCGCTGGCGAGGGGATTGGGGGCGGAATGGGTGAAACGTGAAACGTGAAACGTGAAGCGTGAAGCGTGAAACGTGAAGCGTGAAACGTGAAATCAGTAATTCGCTGATTCGCTGACTCGCTGACTCGCTGACTCGTTCTTCAACTTTCAACTTGAAACTTTCAACTTGAAACTCTCCGACTTTCGACTTTCGACTTTCCGACTTTAGACTCTTTCGAGGACTATGCTCAATGAAAACTTATCCAGATTGGTTTTATAACGAGATGCATTACACGGGCGTGGACTACGGCGATTTGGCGCAGGTTCAGGTCTACGATCAGCGCCACCAGAAGTTCCGCAATTACGAGGCGGCGACCGAGGCGGTGATCCGGCGGCTGGGCCTGGGGCCGGAGCACACCGTCATTGACCTGGGGGCGGGCACCGGGGCGTTCGCGCTGCCCGTCGCCCGGCGCTGCAAGCACGTTTACGCCGTGGACGTCTCTCCGGCCATGCTGGAATACGCCCGCCAAAAGGCGCAGCAGGCCGGCGTGGAGAACATCACTTTCTGTCACGGCGGCTTTCTGACCTACGAGCACGCCGCGGAGCCGGTGGATGCCATCATCTCGGCGGCGGCGCTGCATCATCTGCCGGATTTCTGGAAGCAGGTCGGCTTGCGCCGTTTGCCGGCGATGCTCAAGCCGGGCGGGAAGTTCTACCTGTTCGACATCGTCTTCCCTGCCAGCCTTGACGGCTACGAAGCCCGTTTCGATGCCTGGGAGCAGGACATCCGCGAGAAGACCGGCGCGGAATTTGCGAACGAAGTGGCCATCCACATCCGCGACGAGTACAGCACCTTCGACTGGGTGATGGAGTCGCTGCTTGAGCGCGCCGGTTTCCGGATTGACGCCGCCGAATATGGCGAGGGTTTCGGCGCGACCTACGTCTGCACGAAGCTTTAAAGCGCTTGACCTCTTGGGAGTATGGCGCAGAATGGGAGGAATTGAGGAATTATGGGACTGAGGGATTGGGGGATCAGTTTCTGGCCCCCAATCCCCTAATCCCCTAATCCCCCAATCCCTATTTGGAGAGAAGCCATGATTCGACCGTGTACCACCGAAGACTTTGAGACGATGTTTGCCATCATCAACGACGCTGCGCAGGCGTACAAGGGACACATCCCCGACGACCGCTGGCACGAGCCGTACATGTCGCGGGAGGCGTTGCAGCACGAGATTGACGCCGGTGTGCGCTTTTGGGGATACGCGGAAGATGGCGCGTTAGTCGGCGTGATGGGCATCCAGGACGTGGCAGGCTCCAATGGCGCTGCCGACGTCACGCTGATCCGCCACGCCTACGTCTATACGGCGCGGCGCGGGGAGGGCATCGGCGGCAAGTTGCTGGCGCATCTGCGCGCGCTGGCCGACCGCCCGATCCTCATCGGCACCTGGGCCGACGCCGTCTGGGCCATCCGCTTCTACGAGAAGCACGGCTTCCACCTGGTTTCGTGGGAAGAGAAAGAACGCCTGTTGCGCACCTACTGGGACATCCCCGCGCGGCAGGTAGCAACCTCGGTGGTGCTGGCCGAGAACCCACAGGAGAAATAAACGAAGTGTTTTTTCGTGCGGGGATCCCCGCACGAA
>DAOUFX010000491.1:0-10816 GCA_034429675.1 Anaerolineae bacterium
CCGCCCCCAAAACCCCACCTCCAGATTTTGAGAAGATACCACGTATTGTGGTTGGACTATGGGGAGGAAAGAGCTATGCCGTTATATGCATATCAATGTCAAGACTGTGGGTTGACCTTTGAGCGTCGCCAGAGCTTCAGCGAGGCGCCGGTTACGGTTTGCCCGGAATGCGGAGGCGCGGTGCAGCGATTGATCCAACCTGTGGGGATTATTTTTAAGGGATCGGGGTTTTACGTCACCGACAATCGCGGCAAATCCTCGACGCGCCTTCCGGCCAAGACCGAAAAAGACAAGCCTACTGCCGAAGCTTCGACTGCGGACACCACCACCAAAACCGAAGCTACCACGCCGTCCGCGACGGGCAAAGTGGAAAAAACCGACACGGCCACCAAGACCGAGTAGAACCCAGTCTATCCAAACAAAAGGGCATAGCCAACGCTATGCCCTTTTTTTGTTGCTGTGATTATCAGGATGCGGCAACCAGATGCACCACGGTCGCGCCGTCGCCGCCCTCGGTGCGCCCGGCGGATTCATACGACGTCACCAGCGGGTGCTGGTCGAGGAAACGCCGGATCTCCTGCCGCAGCTTGCCGGTGCCTTTACCGTGGACAATGCGCACCCAGGGCAACATCGCCAGCGAGGCGGTGTCGAGGTAGCGCTCCAGACGCTCCAGCGCCTCTTCGGTCGTCTGCCCGCGCAGGTCAATCTGCACGCCCGGTGAAGCTGCACGTATCCCCGCCGACGAACTGACGCCGCCGGAAGCCACCTGCAGCGCGCGACGGCGCAGCAGCTCCAGATCTTCCAGCGGGACCCGCGTGCGCATCGCCCCGGCCTGGATGATGGCTTCGTCGCCGTCCAGTTCCAGCACGGTCGCCTCAATGTTAAGCGTGGTCAGCCGCACCGTGTCGCCCACGCCGACCTCGCCATCAGGCGCTTCTTCCTCGATCATAGCCGGCAGGTCGCCCAGCAACGGCTCCGGCGCCGGGATGATCACCTCCAGCGTCTTGCTGTCGGTTTCCACCTCGGCGAGCACCTTCTGCGCCTCGCGCACCGGTGCGGAAAGCAGCCGCCCGCGCAACTCGCGAATCTCCGCGCGCAGCCCTTCGATCTCGTCCTCGGCCAACGCTTCGGCCTTCTTCAAGATGTCGCGCCGCTCCTGCTCGATGTTGATCAACCGCGCGCGCAACTCGGCCTGCAACGCCGCGACGTCCTTCTGCCCCTTGAGCGCCTCGTCGCGGGCCTGCGCCTGCTGGATGCGCAACTTGTGCAGGTCGTCCAGCATATCCTCGGCGCGCAAATCCTCGCCGGAGATCATCCCCTGCGCGTGTTTGACGATGCTTTCCGGCAGCCCCAGCCGCCGGGCGATGGCAAAAGCGTTGGAGCGCCCCGGCACGCCGATGGTCAGGCGATAGGTCGGCGCCAGCGTCTCCACATTGAATTCCATCGAAGCGTTGCGCACGCCGGGCGTGTTGTGCGCATAAACCTTCAGTTCCGGGTAATGCGTCGCCACAATCGCCGTACAGCGCCGGGCGCGGAACGCATCCAGCAACGCCCGCGCCAGCGCGGCGCCTTCGGCGGGGTCGGTGCCGGCGCCCAGTTCGTCCAGCAACACCAGCGCGCGGTGATCCACTTCTTCCAGGAACCCGATGATGTTGGTCAGATGCGACGAGAAGGTGGACAGGCTCTGCTCGATGGATTGCTCGTCGCCGATGTCGGCGTAGATGCGCTCGAAACACGAGAGCGCCGACCCGCTGTCCACCGGAATGAACATGCCGGCCTGCGCCATCAACGTCATCAGCCCCACCGTCTTGAGCGACACGGTCTTGCCGCCGGTGTTCGGCCCGGTGAGGATGACCACGTGGGTGTCCTCCTCCAGCATCACATTGACCGGCACCACCTTTTCGGGGTGAATGAGCGGATGGCGCGCTCCCTTGAGCTGCACGATGACGCCGGGGTTCGCATTGCCGTCCTTCACCGGAGGCGGCGTTTCCGCGATAGGCAACAGTTCGGGCTCGGTGGCGTTGATCGCCAGCGCGTAGCGCGCCTTGGCCAGCGCCAGATCCAGCTCGGCCAGCGCATCCAGGCTCGCCGTCACCTCGTCGGCCACGTCGGCCACCGCGAAGGTCAACGCGCGCAACAAGGCGCGAATCTCGTCTTCCTCCGCCAGATGCAGCTCGCGCAAGGCGTTGTTCAACTCCACCACGGCGGTCGGCTCCATAAAAAGCGTCGCGCCGCTGGCCGAGCGATCGTGGACGATGCCCTGGATGTGCCCCTTGAAATCGGCCTGCACCGGAATCACGAAACGGCCTTCCCGGCGCGTGACGAGCACTTCTTGCAGATAGGGCTGCACTTCCGACGAACCGATGATGCGCCGCAACTTCTCCTGGATGCGGTCGAGCGCGATGTGCAGGTCGCGCCGGATGCGGGCCAGCGCCGGCGAGGCGTCGTCGCGGACCTCGCCGCGATCGTTGAGCACCCGCGCGATGTGATCCACCAGGCCGGGGAATTCGTGGATGCGCCAGGCGATGTCGGCCAGCCCCGGATACTGGGTTTCCAGGCGGGTGAGCGTGCGGCGCACCCGTCCGGCGCTCATCACCGTGCCGCGCACTTGCAGAAAATCAGGAGGTTGCAAGGTCACGCCATGCTGCGCCTGACCGACCAACGGGCGGATATCGTAAACCCCGCCCAGATCAAAATCCGGCATCGTGCAGTTCAGATTGACGGCCTCGCGGGTCAAAGCCAGGCGTTCGCGCGCCTCGCGGAGATACGGCGTGGGCAGCAGCTCCAAAGCCAACGCCCGCCCGCCGGAGAAATCGGTATATTCGGCCAAATGCGCCAGAATTTCAGGATATTCTAAGGTTTCATAGTGATGGTTCATGGTGACTCGGATGTTAAGACCTGCTCCACAGGTTGAGTCTCAAACTCATTGACAGAAAATTCGGTTTCGCAATCACGACATTTTACGGTATCCTGCCGGGCCTGGAGCAAAACTCCGCCGCACGCCGGGCAGGGAGCATTAAACGGTAATTTCCACGATGTGAACTCGCACTTGGGCCAGTCCGAACAACCGTAGAAGACACGCTCGCGTTTGGTGCGCTTGACCACGATCTCGCCCACGCCACAAACGGGACACTTCACCCCGATCTTCTCCAGCCAGGGTTCGGTGTAGCGACATTTGGGGAAGTTGGAACACCCGATGAACTTCCCGAAGCGCCCCCAACGGATGATCAACTGCCCATCCTCGCAGTCCGGGCAGGCGCGTCCCACGTACTCGACCTGCTCAATTTTGGGGATGGCCGCATCGGCCTTCTCCAGCGCCTGGATGAAGGGCGCGTAGAATTCGCGGATAAGCGCCACCCAATCCTGGTGCCCCTCGGCGATGTCGTCCAGCTTGGTTTCCATCTGCGCCGTGAAGTCCACGTTGATCAGGTCGGGGAAGTGCTCGACCAACAAGTCGTTCACCAGAAAGCCCGTGCCGGTCGGGAAGAAGCGCCGCTTCTCACGCGCCACATAGTTGCGATCCTGCAACGTCGAGAGGATGGTGGCGTATGTTGACGGGCGCCCGATTCCGTAGGTCTCCAGCGCGCGGATGAGTGTGGCGTCGCTGTAACGCGGCGGCGGTTGAGTGAAGTGCTGCTCCGGCAACAGCCGCACCAGGTCAAGCAAATCGTGCGCCTTGAGCGGCGGAAGTTGCTGCGCCTTCTCCTCCTCGTCCTCGCTTTCCAGGATGGTCTCCTCGTATAACACCATAAAGCCCGGAAAACGCAAAACGGAGCCGGAGGCGCGGAACAGGAACGGTTTCTTGTGCTCCGTGCCGGCGTGAATATCCACGCTGACCGTGTCGTAGCGGGCGTCGGCCATCTGGCTGGCGACGAAACGCCGCCAGATAAGATCGTACAGGCGGAACTGCTCCCGGCTCAGAAAAGGCTTGAGCTTCTCCGGCGTGCGCGACACAGCGGTCGGGCGGATGGCTTCGTGCGCCTCTTGGGCGGCCTTGGCGCGCGTCTTGTAGACGGGCGGTTCAGGCGGAAGGTATTCCGCTCCATACTTCCCGGAGATGAAAGTCCGGGCCTCATCCTGAGCCTGTTTGGCGATGTTGACGCTGTCGGTGCGCATGTACGTGATCAAGCCAACGGGCTGTTCCTCGCCTACGTCCAAACCCTCGTAGAGTTGTTGGGCGACGCGCATGGTTTTGCTGGCCGTGAACGTCAGTTTGCGGGTCGCTTCCTGCTGCATCGTGCTGGTCGTGTAGGGCGCCGCCGGCTTGCGCGTGCGCTGTCCCTCTTTGACCTTCGCCACCTCGTAGATGGCTTTTTCCAGCGCATCCAGCAACGGCTTGACCTGTGCTTCAGTTTTGAGGGCTACTTCCTTGCCGTGGGCGCGCACCAGACGCGCACGGAATTCCAACGGCTTCTTGCGCCCCTCGACCTTGTTCGGCTTGAGCAGAACGTCCAGCGTCCAGTATTCATCGGGGACAAACGCCTCGATCTCGCGCTCGCGTTCGACAACGAGCCGCAGGGCCACCGACTGCACGCGCCCCGCCGAGAGCCGGCTGCGAATCTTGCGCCAGAGCAACGGGCTGAGATTGTACCCCACCAGGCGATCCAAAATGCGGCGCGCCTGTTGCGCGTCCACCAGGCTCATGTCAATGCTGCGTGGGTGTGCAAAGGCTTCGTCCACAGCGCTGCGGGTGATTTCGTGAAAAACGACGCGCTTCAACTGATCCGGCGCCAGCTGCAACACCTCGCTCAAGTGCCAGGCGATGGCCTCGCCCTCGCGATCAGGGTCGGTCGCCAGATACACCTGGCCCGACTTCTGCACAATCTCGGACAACTCCTTCACGATCTTGCGCTTTTCGTTGGGAATGCGGTATTTGGGCGCGAAGTCGTTTTCCACGTCCACAGAAATCTGTGAACGCAGCAGGTCACGAATGTGCCCTACCGACGCTCTGACGACATAGCCCTTCCCCAAAAACCGTCCCACCGTGCGTGCTTTGGTGGGGGACTCTACGATGACAAACTTACCCTTAGGAGTGGGATGCGCCGACTTAGGAGCGGGACGCGCAGACTTCGGCGGCGGCGTTTGCCCTTCGTGCAACACGGTTCGTCCCATAAGAAACATTCTTGTACCGCAAACGGGGCATGTCCCCTGAGTTGCAGGATGGCCTTTAGCAGTAAAGACGGGAGTTGGATCGCCCATCTCCCGTTTGGTTTTGCATTTCATGCAATAAGCTTCAAGTCTCACGTTCTCGGTCATAAACACCTGTTTTCATTGGCTTCGGTTAGCTACGGCACAACATCATAAAGGAAGCCTGTGAGCTGTCAAGTGTAAGTCTACAGTTTATCCGCGCGCTGCTGCTTCTTCAACTGTTCGACCACTTCGCGCACATCCTGCGCCTGATCCCTGCGCGTGATAAGAATTGCGTCCGGGGTATCCACGATAATCAAATCCTGGAGGCCGATCGTAGCAACCAGGCGTTCCCCGGCGCCAAAAACCATCGTCCCCGATGTATTCACGGCGACGACGTCGCCCTGCAACACATTGCCGGCGGCATCCGGCGCGTGCATATCCATCACCGACGCCCACGCACCGATATCCGACCATCCCAAATCTACCGGAATGACCGCGACCTGTTCGGCCTTTTCCATGATGCCGTAATCAATAGTCTCCTTGCGCAGCGCCGGCCACTGCTGCGGCAACACTTCGTCATACTCGCCGGAATCCAGGCTATCTTCCAGCGCCGTCAGCGTAGCGCGCAGCTCCGGCATCCAGCGCGCGATCTCTTCCAGGATGCGCTCCGCCCGCCAGATGAACATGCCGCTGTTCCAGGAATACGTCCCGGCCTGCAAGAACTGCTGCGCCGTGGCAACGTCCGGTTTCTCGGCGAATCGTTCCACGCGATAATAATCGAAGCCGCCAACGGTGCCCAACTGCGCGCCCCGGCAGATGTAGCCGTACCCGCTGGAGGGGAACGTCGGGGTGATGCCCAGCGTGACCAGATAACCCTGCCCGGCCATGGTCTGCGCCGCGCGCAACGTATCGCAGAAAACGGCCTCGCGTTGAATAAAATGGTCGGCAGTGACGACGGCCATCACGGCTTCAGGATCACGGCGATACAAGTGAATCGCGCCGAGGCCGATGCAAGACGCCGTACCCCGTCCGAGCGGCTCGACGATGAAATTCTCGCGGGGAAGCTGCGGATATTGTTCCGCCAACAACGCAACCTGATCGGCTGCAGTGACGACGAGAATATGCTCCGGCGACAACAACGGCAGCAAGCGATCCACCGCCAACTGGAACATCGTCCGCTCGCCGAAGAGCTTGAGCATTTGTTTGGGATGAGTCTGGCGACTCAACGGCCACAGGCGCGTTCCGCCGCCGCCAGCCATAATGAGAGCATAAAGATGTTGCGTCATAGCGCCTCCAAGAGAGTTTTAAGTTGAAAGTTTTCAGGTTGAAAGTTGGATAGTCAGAATCTTCTCGAAATCTGGGGGTGAGGGTTTGGGGGCAGGCTGTGCACCCCACTTCTCACTTTTTTAGTTGTAGTGAAGGCTACAGAGCGGAAGCCTGCGAGGCATCGGTCACGTAGGGTGTTTCGGGCTCGCGTGCGCGCACATACTGCAAGGGCGCGACCTGGCGCACCATCCCCTTCAACTCCATCATCACCAAGGCGCTGCTGATGGTTTCGACCGGCAATGTCAACTGGCGTGACAGCGCATCCAGATGTTGCGGCTCAGGGGAAAGTTGATCCAGCAGCGCCGCTTCGGTTGCGTTTTCTGGCAAAATCTCGCGCGCCACCTGCTTTTCGGCGAGCTGATCCAAATGCAACGTTTCGAGCACATCCCGCGCTTCAGTCACGATGGCGGCGCCATCGCGCAGCAGCCGGTTGCACCCCGCCGAGGCCGGGCTCAGAATACTACCGGGCACAGCAAAAACCTCACGCCCGTGGTCGGCGGCGAAATCCGCCGTGATGAGCGCCCCACTTTTGATCCCGGCTTCGACAACGATAATGCCCAGGCTCAACCCACTGATGATGCGGTTGCGCGCCGGGAAATTTGCAGATTCCGGGTGCGTGCCGAGCGGATAATCGCTGACCAGCGCGCCGTTTTCCACGATAGCTTCAGCCAGTTGGCGATGTTCTGCCGGATAGATGTAATCCACGCCGGTTCCCATCACCGCGATTGTGCGCCCGCCGGCGTCAAGAGCGGCCTTGTGCGCGATACTGTCAATACCGCGCGCCAACCCGCTGATCACCGTCACGTGATTGGCGGCCAGCTCTTCGGCCAGACGATGCGCCACCTCGCGCCCGTAGACGGTAGCTTTGCGGGTGCCCACCAGCGCGACGGCCCACTCATCGGCGGGCGTCACTGCGCCGCGCACAAACAACACGGGCGGCGCATCGGTGATTTGGCGCAAAAGTGGGGGATAATCGTCGCTGTCCCAGGTGTAAACCGTGGCGCCGACCTGTTCCACACGCCGGAGCACTTCATCCAGATCCACCTGTTTGCGGACCTGTAAAAAGTTGCCGAGCGCACGGCGATCCAGGGAGATTTCTTGCAAAGCTGCTTCGGGGGCTTCCCAGGCGCTGCGAACGTCTCCAAACGCCTGCAAAAGCATACGGAGCCGCATTGGCCCAATCCCCCGCACCAGATTGAAACCAAGCCAGTAACGCAGATTGTCCATCGTGTTACAAATCGGAAATGACTAAAAACGACACAGTATTGTGCCGCGAACAGGAATAACGACTAGTCAATCAGACCGGGCAACAGATGCACCGTCACCCGCCGTGCATCAAAATCTACCTTTTGAATAACATCGGCAATGGCCGGCAACAGGATCTCGCCGCGTGAACCATGCACCACATAGACGTCATTGGCCCCTGGCAGTGAGAGAATTTCAACGATCTCTCCCAGCACGTCCCCCTCGTCACTGACCGCTTGCAACCCGATGAGTTGAAAGTGGTAATACTCATCCTCTTCCAATGGAACGGCATCTTTGAGCACTACAGAGACGAGCGCGCCGCGTAAATCATCGGCAGCGTCCCGGTCAGAGCATCCTTCCAGCGTCAACAACATAAGATTCTGGTGGAAACGTAACGCTGCCAGTTTGTAAGGGTGATAGTCGTCACCGATGTAAACCGTGCGCACCCTTTCCAGATGTTCAGGATAATCGGTGAGAATTTCTACGCGCAACTCACCGCGCACACCGTGAGGGCGCAAAATGCGCCCTACGGCCAAATAACGAGGCTCAGGTTGCTGTTTAAGCATACCTGAGCCCCTGAGTGATTAAATAACCGGCCACCGCGGCCAAGTTTACACAATCTCCAGCGTGACCTTTTTTCCCATCTTTGCTCCCAGAACTCGCGCCAGGGAACGCATTGCATTGATGGTGCGCCCTTCCCGTCCGATCATACGGCCCATATCTTCGGGGGACACGCGCAGTTCCAGCACAATCGAGGTTTCCCCCTCAATCTCGGAGACCGCAACAGCATCGGGGCTGTCTGCCAGTGACTTGGCTACGTACTCGACCAGATCTTTGACCTTTGACATCATAACGCCTCCTTAAGGTATGTGAAAGAAAAAGGGAACGAAAGGGATGAATCGCTGAAGTGCGGACGGCAGATTATGCTGCCGCATCTACGGCGACTTTATCACCGGGCGTATTTTCAGGTGCGGTTGCCTTTACCTTCTCCAGGCGCGCAACTTTAGTCTGCGGGTTAATATGTTGCGCCGCGGCCGCAGCTTGGGCCTCGGCGACCAACGTTGCCAATTGTTCTCCGGCCTTCATTCGCGCAAACCGTCCCAGCGTGCCGCACTTATTAAAAAGGCGTGCCAACGAATCGGTAGGCTGCGCGCCCACGGAAAGCCAATACAACGCCCGATCTTCCTTGACGGTGATGGTTTCGGGTTGTGTTCGCGGATTATAAAATCCTACAACCTCAACAAATTTACCATCCCGGGGCGATGTAGCCTCAGCTACCACCATACGGTAACTTGGCTGTCTCTTACTACCAACACGACGTAATCTTATCTTAAGCATATGCCTCCTGTCCTATCCTACAGACGATGTTCTAATAAATGATGTCGTTGCGGTTGCAAAGGCTTTGTCCATTCTTCCCTTTATGAGCGGGGGATCAGGTCAAGTCCTGAGTCAATCTCGCACTAGAAAAGGCGTGGGAATCCACGCAGTTTCCCTTGATTTAATCGTTTGAGCATTTTCTGCATCTGCCGGTGTTGCGTCAACAGCTGATTGATCTGCTGTACATCGGTGCCGCTGCCGGCGGCGATACGCCGCTTACGGCTGGCATTTAAGATGCGTGGATTGTGGCGCTCTTCAGGAGTCATAGATAGAATGATGGCTTCAATGTACTTCAGATTCTTCTCTGCCTCAACTTTATCTATCTGTACGCCCTTGAGCGCATTGCCCAAACCCGGAATCATTCCTAAAAGTTCATCCAGCGGCCCCATCTTCCGCACCTGGCGCAACTGCTCCAGGAAATCCGACAGGTCCAGCTCTCCTTTGCGCAGCTTCTTCTCCATCTGCTCGGCCTGCGCTTCGTCGAAAGCCGTCTCGGCTCGCTCGATGAGGGAGAGCATGTCGCCCATTCCCAAAATGCGTGAGGCCAGACGGTCGGGGAAGAACGGCTCCAGAGCGCCGACCTTTTCACCGGTTCCCATAAACTTGATAGGAACGCCCGTCACTTCACGCACACTGATAGCAGCGCCGCCACGGGCATCGCCGTCCACCTTGGTTAAAATCAACCCGGTCAACCCAACACGCTCGTGAAAGCCCTGCGCGATGTTGACGGCTTCCTGACCGGTCATCGCATCGGCCACCAGCAGAATCTCGATGGGATGCACCCGGTCACGAATGGCGACCAGCTCGGTCATCATCGCGTCGTCAATCTGCAAACGCCCGGCAGTATCCAACAAAATGATGTCAGAACCACGATCACGAGCATCATCGAGCGCATGGACACAAATATCGGGGGGAGTCACCTTGCCGTACTCGCTGTGGACCGGGACGTTGATTTGACGTCCCAGAACTTCCAACTGCGTAATAGCTGCCGGGCGATACGTATCGGCGGCGACCATCAGGGGAAAATGCCCCGTGGAACGCAAGTGGAGGGCCAGTTTGGCGATCATCGTGGTCTTGCCCGACCCTTGCAGGCCGACCAGCATAATCACATACGGCGCACGACCGCGTAACTCAAGCCGTCCAGGTTCACCCAATGTGTTGATGAGCTCCTGGTGAACGATCTTGATGACTTGTTGGGCCGGATTCAGCGCCTTGGAGATATCTGATCCGATGGCTTGCGCTTGTACCCGGCCAATGAAGTCTTTGACGACCTTATAGTTGACGTCTGCTTCTAAAAGTGCCAACCGGATTTCACGCAAGACGTTCTTAACGTCCTCTTCACGCAAAATGCCGCGCTTACTGACTGCGTCGAAAATAACTTGTAGTTTTTCGCTTAACGACTCAAACATGAATTCCGGCCTTGTGAGGGATAAATTCAGAAGCCTTTTTGTTAAAGTGCCGTCAGGCTTCGTCAATAGAAATTGGTCATGTCAACGTAATCTGAACTATCCCCATCTAAGCAGCTTCAATTCTAATGGATATTGTGATTTCGTCAAGGCATTAAATAACCCAATAAGGAAGCGTCCGGGAGGGGCGGGATGCCCTTCTCTGACGCCGGAACCTGTCAAAATGGTACTTTCCCTCTTGCAAAACTCCCAGACCACGAGATAATGCGCCATAATCAGCGATTTACATGTCAGAAGTATAAGGAAGTGTTTGCGCGGGCGGGTACCCCCGC
>DAOUFX010000492.1:0-13082 GCA_034429675.1 Anaerolineae bacterium
CGGCCCCACCCACCCCCAGATTTCGAGAAGAAACCGACTCTATATTCAGAAAAGAGGTTATCTTATGAAAAAATTACCTTCGAACATCCTGCTAGGTGTCTTGTTGATCATTGGCGGTATCCTGCTGCTACTCAGCAACATGAATGTTTCCATCTCCGCCATCATCTGGCCCTTCCTTTTCGGAGCGGCAGCCATACCGTTTTTGCTCATCTTCTTAACGGACCGGAATCGCTGGTGGGCAGGCATTCCGGGATTCGCCCTGCTAGGTCTGGCCGGCGTGATGTTCTGCGACCTGTTCCCATACCGCATCTTCGACGCTATCCAGGGGGCAATCTTTCTGGGCGGCCTCGGCATAGGATTTTGGGCCGTCTACATCAGAACCGGACTGCGCGAATGGTGGGCCATCATTCCGGGCGGCGTTCTGCTGACCCTGGCCGCAGTCGCCGGGCTCGAAACATTCCTGAGCGATTCCATCACCGGCGGCGTCTTTATGCTTGGACTCGGTCTGACCTTTGCGGCCGTCTACCTCGCCCCCGCAGCGGGCGGGAGAAACCGTTGGGCCGCGATTCCCGCCTGCATCCTGGCGTTCATCGGCATAGCCGGCATTCTGTCGAGCACGCACCTGCTCGGCGTCCTGGGCGCGATTGCGCTCATCGGCCTGGGCGGCTACCTCCTTCTGCGCAATACGTCGGGGCGGCGCGAGGAATAAATTTGACAGTTCACGGAAACCGTAGAAACTAACCTGATGGTCAAATTATTCTGGAACTCACAAGAAAGACGGTTACGAGCATTCTGGCGAGTCGTCGCGCAAAGCCTCTTAGGCACGGGAGGAACGCTGGTCGCCGGCATCATCGGCGGCAGCCTCTACTTCATCGGCGCGATGGTCGTGGAGCAACTCTTCGGCAGCGGCAGCGCACTCGACATTTCCATAGAGGAGGTAGTTCAGTCACCGGGGTTCAACGTCATGGTCGGCGTCGTGTCGCTGTTGGCGACGCTGGTCAGCGTTTGGCTCGTCGGGCACTTCCTGGATCGCCGCCGCTTCAGCGACTTTGGCTTTCACCTGAACGGGCGCTGGGTTCTGGACCTGGGGTTCGGGTTATTCCTCGGCGCGATCCTGATGGCGGGCATTTTCGCCGTCGAATGGTGGATGGGCTGGATCGAACCGGTGGTAGCTTTCAATATGCAGCCGGCCTATCTACTCCAACTTGCAGCGCAACTGCTTCTGTTCCTCTGCGTCGGCATCTACGAGGAGCTCAGTTCACGCGGTTACCAATTGCGCAACCTGGCCGAAGGGTTCAACCTGCCGGCGCTGGGTAAGCGCGGCGCAATCCTCATCGCCTGGATTGTGACATCGGCGTGGTTTGGGTTTCTGCATGCCGGCAACCCCAACGCCACCATCGTCAGCACGCTCAACCTCGTCATTGCCGGGCTCTTTCTGGGATTGGGGTACGTGCTGACCGGCGAACTCGCCATCCCGATTGGGCTCCACATCACGTGGAATCTTTTTCAGGGGACTGTCTTCGGCTTTCCGGTGAGCGGCGGAGCCTTTGGCGACTCGGTGATAGCCATCCAGCAGGGCGGGCCGGCGTTCTGGACCGGCGGCGCCTTCGGCCCGGAAGCCGGGCTCATCGGCATTCTCGCGACGATCGCCGGCGGCATACTGACGGTGCTGTGGGTGCGGCTGAGCCGTGGACAGGTCGCCCTGCAAGCTTCGCTGACCGAATACATCCCGCGCAACGCGCCCAAAGAATCGCCGCCCCCCGCGCCGGAAATCACGGAGCTGTAGACAAATCAAAGCAAACCGCCGCCCTTTCGGGCGGCGGTTTTTGTTTTCTAAGCCATTTCCAGCCAGTTCGGGCCGGTTTCGACGTCCACCTTAAGCGGGACGACCAGCGCGAAGGCGCCGCCCATGGCCTCGCGCAACAGCGCCGCCGTCTCACCGACTTCGTCATCGGGGACTTCGAGCACCAGTTCGTCGTGCACCTGCAAGATCATCCGCCCGCGCAATTTCTTCTCGGCGAGCATACGGCGCAGGCGCAGCATCGCCAGCTTGAGGATGTCGGCGGCGGAACCCTGAATGGGGGTGTTGACGGCCATCCGCTTGGCAGCCTGCTGTTGGCTGGGAGGGGCTGCGTCCGACGCCAGCTCCGGGAAGTAGCGGCGGCGGTGAAGTAAAGTCTCGACGTAGCCTTTCTCCTCAGCTTCCTTCTGGATAGCTTCCATGCACGCCCGCACGCGCGGGAAACGCTCGAAGTAGCGCGTGATGAAAGCATCCGCCTCGCTAACTTCGATGCCGAGCTGTTTGGCCAACCCGTAAGCCCCCTGGCCGTAGATCAAGCCAAAATTGACGGCCTTGGCGATACGGCGCTTGTCGTAGGACACTTCCGCTAAAGGCACGTCGTAGACGGCCGCCGCCGTGGTCGCATGGATGTCCTCGCCGCGTTGGAACGCCGCGATGAGGCTTTCGTCCCCGGAAACGTGAGCCATGACGCGCAGTTCAACCTGCGAATAGTCGGCCCCGACGAATTTCCAGCCATCCTCGGCCACGAAAGCCCGGCGCACGCGGCGCCCCTCTTCCGTGCGGATAGGAATGTTTTGCAGATTGGGGTCGGACGACGAGAGCCGCCCGGTCACCGTCCCGGTCTGATTGTAGGAAGTGTGAACGCGCCCTGTGCGCGGGTTGACCAGCAGCGGCAACGCATCCACGTAGGTGGACTTGAGCTTCGCCAGTTCACGATAGCCCAGGATCGCTTCGACCACCGGGTGGGCGTGGCGTAAATCCTCCAGAACATCGGCGCGGGTCGAGTAGTGCCCGGACTTCGTTTTGCCGATGCCGCGCGTGGGCAAATGCAGCCGGTCAAACAGAACTTCGGAAAGCTGCTGCGTCGAGTTAGCGTTGAACTCGACGCCGGCTTCCTTGTAGATATTTTGCTCCAACACCTGCAGGCGTCCGTCAAGCTCGGTGGAGAGCTGCGCCAGCCAGGCGGTATCCAAACGCACGCCCTGCATTTCGATCTCGACCAGGATCGGCAACAGTTGCATTTCCAGATCGTGGAATAGCGCTACCTGCGCGCGCTCCTCCAGCCCAGATTGCAAGATAGCAGTCAGGCGGTACGTCATATCCGCGTCGGCGCAGGCGTAGGGCGTCACTTGCGCCAGCGGAACCTGATCCATCGTCTTCTGCTCCCGCCCGGCGCCGATCAGCTCGGTGATTTCGGTCATCTGAACGCCCAGGCGACTGAAAACGCGCGATTTCAGGCCCAACTCGTGCAAAGACGGGTTGAGCACCCACTCGGCCACCATCGTGTCAAACAACGGGCCGGCCACCGGCAGGCCGTGGCGCTGCAAGATTTCGAGGTCGTACTTGAGATTGTGCCCGCGCTTGACGATGCCGGGATCGGCCAGCACCGGGCCGAGATGCTGCCGGATCGCCTCCAGGGCCAACACCGGTTCGCCGGCGGGAGCGCGCACCGGGAGATACCAGGCTTCCTCGCTGCGATCGGTCAGCGAAATGCCGACCAGATCGTCTTGCATGGAATTTTTGCCGGTCGTTTCGGTATCCACGGCCAGTTCGCGCGCCGCGCCCCACTGCTGCGCCAGCACCGCCAGTTCGGCGACAGCGCCAACACAGTGATAAGTCGCCGGCGACGAAGGCGCAGCCGGGCCGGGCGCGGCGTCCCCAAACAACGAGAGTTGTCCGCCGGGCAACGGCCCTGCCGGGAGCCCCCAGGCGGGCAGACGCGACAGCAAAGAACGGAACTCCAGCTGCTGCATCAAGGCGGTGACGCGCGCCCGGTCGAAGCCGTGGCCGGCGCGGGCCGGTTCCAATTCCAACGTGACGGGAGCATCGCGCACGATGCGGCCCAAACGCTGGCTGAGATAGGCCGTTTCGCGCTCGGACGTCAGCGCGCTCTGATAGCGCCCGGCCAGTTCGGACAGGTGCGCGTAGATGCCGTCGAGGGACTGGTATTGCTGCAACAAAGTTGTCGCGCCCTTCTCCCCCACCCCGCGCACGCCGGGGATATTGTCGGACTTGTCGCCGATCAAAGCCTTGAGGTCAATCAACTGCGTTGGCTCCAGGCCATAGCGCTGGCGCACCGCAGCGGGAGTGTAGCGGATCGTGTCGGAGAAACGCTTCCCAGAGGTGAGCACGGTGATGCGGTCGTCCACCAGTTGCAGCGCGTCGCGGTCGCCGGTGACGATGACCACATCCAGACCGGCGGCGGCAGCCTGCCGGGAGAGCGTCCCCAGCAGATCGTCAGCCTCGTAGTCGGCGAGCTCCACAATAGGGAGGCCGAACGCCTCCACCATCTCGCGGACGCGCTGCATCTGGCCCTGCATCTCGGACGGCATCTTCTCGCGATGCGCCTTGTATTCTTTGTATTCACGCACGCGAAACGAAGGCCCAAGGTCAAACGTGACAATACTGTAATCGGGTTTCTCGTCCGCCAGCACCGAAAGCAGCATAGACGTAAACCCGAAGGAAGCATTGGTCAGCTCCCCGGTTTGCGTCTGCATATCGGCAGGCAGCGCAAAATAGGCCCGGTATGCCAGAGAATGACCGTCAATGAGCACCAGTTTCTTGCGCGTCATGGTCAACTCAGTGTTTGGCGATAATCAAGCCGGAAGGCGTCTGGGTTTCCGCAGGCTGCGGCTGTGCCGGCGCCGCTGCGGCTGCCGGGGCCTCCTCTTGCAGAGCGAACGCCTGCGCCACGCCGCGCAACTTGGCGATCTGGACAGCGGCCTCTTCGTTGCCTTCCTCGCGACTGTTGTGCTCCAGGCTTTCCAGCAATTGGAAGAACATCGGCGTCAACATGGCCCGGTTCTGTTCGAGCAATTGGCGTTCCACCTCGTCGGTCGGCGCCATCAGCAGCCGGCGGGCCAGCACCATCTCAGGGGGCATATTTTCTTCCATCACCTGAGTCATGACGCGAGTAACCCCTTGCAAGCTTTCCACCATCTTCACGTTATTCTGGCGCTGCGCCTCCTCGATCTCGGTGCGCAACACCACCGAGAAAGCGTCGTCCAGCTCCGAGTAGTGACTGCGGATCATCTTGGCCATGTCCTCAGTTTTGAGCAACTTTTCGAGCAGAGCGCTGCGCTCCATCATCACCTTCTGCCCGGCCTGCGTGATCTCGTCGCGAATCTCAAGGATGCGGCGGCGCAGGTTCGTCAGACGCTCCTTCTCATCGGCGCTCTCGGCCTCATTGATATGCTTGAGCAACCGCTGGAAGAAAGCGTAGTCCAACAGCGGCATTCCCGACTGCACCAGCACATAGAGCGCGCCGTCGTCGGGGGCATCGGTCAACGCCTGCACCAGAGACTCGCGGCTCGGGTTTTCGGAAAAAGCCGCGATGACCTCGGAGCGGCGCTTCAAAAGCTGGCCCAGCGTACTGTTGTTCACGATGAAATCGTAGACCTCGCGGAACTTCTGGAAATCGGCGCCTTCCGGCCCGGACATTGCCATCAGCTGCAAAGTGTATTGGAGCATGTTGAAGAACGCCTCGTTGATCAGTTCCTCATTCTGGGCCAACAACGACGCCCACTCCGTTTGTTCGGCGTTGAAGAACGTATCCAGGAATTCGCGCTGCTTCTGGTTGCGCTCCAGGTCGGCCTCGGTGACGCCCTCCAGTTCCAGAACCCGCTTGACCAGCGTTTCCATGCTAATGAACGTTTCGGGCTGCAAGAGGTAGCCTTTGCGTTCTTCCATCGGCAGGGAATCCATCAACTGGCGGGCCAGCGTCCCGGCGGCCTTCTGGCGCTCCTCTTCAGAATGGCCCAACCCGACCGGCAAATACAGCAAAGCCATATCTTTTTCGGGGTCGTGATAGATGAAGGGCAAATTTAACGGGCCGGAGACGCCACAAGCGGGACAAGAGGACATATTGACCGCTCCCGACATCACGCGGTTCTTCGCCTCGGGGTTCGCGCGCACATCCAAAATCTGTTGAACCGGCGTTTGGAAACGGGTTCCGCACCCCGGACAGGTGACATTAGCAAAATATCTCGGCGACATTACATACTCCTTGTTCATAATTTACTTGTCTGCCCATCGGCAAACGTTGAAGCCTATCAAAATACCCGTATTATACCAAACTCACAGTTCGCCGCGCCACACGGCCAGACTCGTCTCGCGGGGCAACGCGACATAGAAAGTTGAACCGTAGCCGGGACGGCTGTCAACCCAACAGCGCCCGCCGTGAGCCTGCACGATGGCGCGTGTCAAATACAGCCCCAGACCGGTGCCGGAGACGGCACGCGTCTCCGGGTTTTCGACCCGGTAGAAACGTTCAAATATCTTCTCTTGCTCGTCCAACGCAATCCCTACGCCCTGATCCTGCACCGAAACAACGACCTCCGCCCGGTCGAAGACCCCTTTGATGACAATCTCGCCGCCGTGGGGGGAATATTTGATAGCGTTGGAAACCAGGTTATCCAGCACCTGCTCCAACCGCCGGGGGTCGCCCTGAACCACCGGGAAATCTTCGGGGAAATCCTGGCACAAGCGATGCTGCTGGGTCTGAGAGGTATAGCGCTCGACGACCCGCTGAGCAATCAAGCGCAGATCCACCTCGGACACATCGCGGAAGGGCAACCCACCCGCCTGCAGCCGCGAAGCATCCAACAGATCGTCCACCAGGCGTGTCAACCGGTCGGATTCATCGGCGATGGCGCCCAGCATCTCGTCCAGCAACGCGGCGCTGCCGCGCGCCTCGGGGCGGAGCAAGGTCTCGGCGTACCCCTTGATAATCGCCACCGGCGTCTTCAACTCGTGCGAGACGATGGAAATGAACGTATCCTTGAGCGTATCGGCCTCGCGGAAACGGGTGATGTCGCGCACGATGCCGATGATGTTCAACAAACGGTTGGCGGGCGTCATCAAGGGCGCGTAAGTGATCCCCACCGACACAATGCTGCCGTTGCGACGCCGCAGGTCTCCCTCGACATAGAGCGTGCGGCCCTCGCGGGTCGGCCATCCCTGAGCCGCCGCCTGCGCCAGCGTCATGCGCGAATCCTGCCGCGCCCAGGCGATGACATCGTCGTGATGGCGGTCGGCGGCGTCGGGCATGGGCCAGCCGGTCAATGTGGACAGCGCCCGATTGAAACGCTCGACGCTCATGTCGGGGCGCAACACCATAATACCGTCGGCGCTGGCTTCGAGCAGCGCATCCAGACGGCGGCGCTCGGTCACGGCTGACTCGTACAGCCGCGCGTTATTCACAGCGATGGCAGCGTAGTCGGCAAAACTCGCCAGGATTTGGCGGTCATCTATCGAAAAGTGCAGGCTGTGCGAGCGGAAGATGAAGATGACGCCCAGAAATTCGTGCTCGACAAACATCGGCAGAGCCACCACCTGGCGCAACAACAGGCCGGTCTCCTGGGCAATGGCGCGCAATTTCTCCGAGATGCCGGGAATCGAGAAATCTTCTGCCTGCTCGACGCGGGGGACCTCTTTCAGCAGCGGCTCAAATGCGTCCACCAGCGCGGGGGGCAGGCCGTAACTGGCCGAAAACGTGAACGTCTCGTCCTCGTAAAGCGCGATCAGCCCCATCTGCCCTTGCAAAAGATCCACTGAAGCCTGTAAAATCAGACGGAGTACCGCGCGCAAATTCAGCCGCGAAACCATCGCCTGCGCAATGCTCAGGAGATAGTCACGTTGCCGGGTGCGAAAATCGAGAAAATTCAGAGACATACCATCACGCCGGGCTAAGCGCCTAACTCACACAAAACCGCGTCAAAGATCGCCAGGGCCTCGTCCACGTGCTCGCGGCTTACATTCAGGGGCGGAATCATGCGGATGGCGTTCGGCCCGGCGCCGAGCAGCAACAACCCGGCGTGGAAAGCGTGATTGACGATTTGCGAACGCAGCTCCGGGGCGCGGGCGCGGGTTTCGCGATCGTGAACGATTTCCACGCCGACCATCAATCCCCGTCCGCGCACCTCGCCGATGCAAGGGTGGCGCGGCATCATCTCGCGCAACCGCGACATCATATACTCCCCCATCGCGGCGGCATTGTCCATCATGCCGTCTTCCAACAGGCGCAACGTCGCCAGCGCCGCCGCGCACGAGACGGGGTTGCCGCCGAACGTGCTGGCGTGGGCGCCGGAAGGCCACGTCATCAGCGATTTGCGCGCCACCATCGCGCCCAACGGCATTCCCGAAGCAATGCCTTTGGCGAGCGCGATAATGTCCGGCTCGACGCCTTCATGCTCGATAGCGAACCACTTTCCGGTGCGGCCCATCCCACTCTGAACCTCGTCCAGAATCAACAGAATGTTGTAGCGGTCGCACAGCGCGCGCAACGCGGGGAAAAACGAAGGGGGTGGAACGATGTAGCCGCCCTCGCCCTGAATCGGCTCCACCAAAATGCCGGCGACCTCGTCGGGGCAAATCTTTCGGGCGAAGATCACTTCCTCGATGTAGCGCACCACGGCCAGGCCCTGATCCTTGTCAAAATCCGAGAACATGGGGCGATAGGGGTCGGGGAATGGGACGTGAGTCACAGGCGGAATCGCCGGGAAGAAAGACTGGCGATGGATCGGTTTACTGGCCGTAAAAGCCAACGCGCCCATCGTGCGGCCATGGAACCCGCCGTAGAAAGCAATAAAATAACGCCGGTCAGACGCATAGAGGGCCAGTTTGATGGCCGCTTCGATAGATTCCGCGCCGGAATTGGCGAAGAACACCTGAGAGGGTTCGTCCATCGGCGCGATTCGATTCAGATACTCGGCCAACTCGATCTGGGTCGGATAGTAGAAATCCGTGCCGGACATGTGCAAAAACTTTTCGGCCTGATCCTTAATCGCCTGCACGACCGCCGGATGCGAATGCCCGGTAGAGGTGACGGCCACGCCACTGCTGAAGTCGAGGTAACGGTTGTCATCAACGTCCCACACCTCAGTGCCGCGCCCCCGCGCCATCACGAAGGGATACCCACGCGTATAGGAAGGGGAAACGACCTGACGGTCACGATCAATGTACAACTGAGCAAGAGGGCCGCGGTATTCAACCATAGTCTGTAATCCTTTCAATATGAGCTTTGTGCAAGGCCAATGACGGGGAGATAGACGGTAGACAGGAGCGGAAATGAGGAAAGCGCCCAACAATGACCAGGCGACGACGAGACTACCCGACTATCCGACTTTTGACTGTTTTCTAAGGAACAAAGAAGGTAAACTCTTGGGCCATCTGCAAAGCCAGATGACTGATGGTTTGCGGAACGATGCCGAACCCCAGGGTGGCCACAATCAAAACCAGAATCAAAACCAGAACCACGCGATCTTCCACAAACCGCGCATAGCGGCGCTGAGGGGCGCGGGTGAGCAACGTACGAACGGCGCCAATCACGCCCATCATCACGCCGGCGCTGCCGAACAGAGCCAAAATTGCCTGGAAGAGATCCTCCACGACCATCAGGCGAAAAAGCCCCCAACGAGCCGCAAATCCCAATGAAAGCGGTAATCCCGCCATAGCCACGCCGCCGACAATGAAAGCGACCGCGCGCCAGGGCGCCTGCCAGGCGCCGCCTTCCATAGACTGAGCGCTGTCGTCGCCATCCCCAAGACGGCGCAACCCATCCAGGCCAATCGTCATCAACCCCAACGCGAGGGGACGCGCAATCAACATCATCACCGTCAGCGCCAATCCAGTGACCTGGCGCGTGCCCAGCGCCACAAACATCGCGCCGTTGTCCACCAGAGTCGCATAGCCCACCAAACGGCCGAGGCGGCGTTGCGAGGCCGCCAGCGCCCCCCCCACGACCATCATCAGCAATCCCATGATCGTCGCCAGCGGGCCGAAAAACGGCTCGGCGCTCAACCAGTTGTACGATTCCAGATAGGCCAGCAGCAAAAACCACACTGTCCCCAGATTGACGGTGAAGAGAAAAGTCACCACCGGCGGGGAGCCATCCATAGCTACGGTAGACAACCACGACTGGAAAGGAATGGCGCCCAGCAGAATGGCAAAGGAAAGCGCCAGCAAAATCGTCGCAGACTTCAGCAACCCGGAATCATTGGGGAAGTTGGCGAACAATTCCAGAAGAAGCTGAGTGATGACCAGCCCCGGCAAAGCCAGGGTGGTATAGGCCATATAGCGCAACCCACCTTTGACGCGCCCGCCATAAACTGCCGGAGGGGAAGCGACGGTATCCGCCGTCTTGGCCATGTCTTGCGGCGGCGCAGCTTCTGCGGGTGAAGGCGTTGCCGGCGCCGCAGTGCGCCGCGCGTGAGAAGGTTCGTGCAACGAGAAAATCGCCAGGATGGCCGCCATCTCCACCAGCAAAGCCGAATACACCACCTGCTCAACCATCAGCGCTCCGGCCAACAACGTCACCATCATCAGTCCCGTCGGGAAAAAGTTAGAATGCGGCAACAAGCGCCAGGCGATCACAAACAGGCCGGCAGCCGTCAAATAGATGAAAGTCAACGGCAACTTGTCAACCGGCTCGATGACCAGAGCGCGCCCCAGCACCACCAGCGGCTGTCCCAAAACGATCCTCACGCCCTGGAAAGCGACGGCGCGATCAAGGGGCGCCAGTGCGACGAACATCCCCAGAAAAGCCGCAGCCGCAGCCGCGAACCAGGCCATCAGCGCCGTCCAACGTCGCAAAAGTTGCAGCGCGACGAACAGGAGCAATGGAATCGCCACCAATACAATCGGACCGGGGATTGTCATTCGACGACCTCTGCCACCGTCAGGTATGAAACGGCCAACCCGACTAGTAGATTTACCATCACGATCAACCCGGTCACTAACAAGCCAGGATCACGTGAGGAGTAAAAAATATCCAGCGCCGCCAACAGATTCAAAACGCCGATGCCGGCAATGACAGCGTCGTTCTCCTCGGTGCCGATGTACAGAATGGCCAGTACGCCCAGCGCAAAACAGGCCAGCGCTAAATCAGCGGAAACGAAAGGCAAGGTATAACGCTGAGAAGCCAGATAAGCGACCACCGACATCGTCGAAAGCAACAGGAGGCGAAACGGGGCATTCGAGGACCAACGCCAACGCAAGCCCTTGTCCAAAACCGTCTGCTCGCGAACGCGCGCGCTGATCAAAAAGGCGCCACAGATCAGCCAACCGACCAAAATTTTCAACAGGGCCAGTTCCGGGCGAGTATCAAAAATACGCACGAACAAAATGCCGATAAAAAAGTACTGCGCCACCAGCAACAAGAAGCGAATCCGCCACTCGTTGACAAGATAAATGCCGGCGCCTGTCAGAAAGATGAGCAATACAGCCGGCGTTGACGCCAGAGACGATAAACGGTTTAGCCAGAGAATAAAAGGACTCATCGGTTCATGATCACCAGTAAGACCAGCAACAACATCAACAGGGACCAAAGCATCGCCCCGTTACCTTCAAAGACTTCGGCAGCGGCGCGCAGAATTCCCAACAGATGTTCCCCGCCACGCCATATCGAACGATAAAGCCACTGCAAGTCCGCAAATTCCAAAATAGGCTGAACACGCCAGAACCAACGGCGGGTAGGCATTCCCCAACGCGCCAAAGCCGCCGCTCCGGCGATGGCCGCCAGCCAGAGAGCCAACGCCACCCAGGAAACCGTCGCAGGCGGCGCAATGTACGCCATCATGACCAGAGCCCCCAAAAGCACAAACTTTCCCCAGCCTATGCACAACCGCTGCCACATCCATGCAGGAGTGGCGGACCCCAAACGCGGCGGCCAACCATCGCGCAGCAGCAAAGCGGCAATCACCGCATAACCACACACCCAGGCCATGCGCCACACCCAGGGAAGCGCCTCCACCCAGGCCCATGAAAGCCAGGCCGTCGGCGAAGGCGGAACTCCCAACAAAAACAACACCGCAATCCAGACCGGCCAGGACCAGGCCACGGCGCCCGGATCGCGCCCGCGCACCAACATCAACAAAGCCATGCACGCGACCCACACGCCGCTGCCGGCCAGCAGCAAAGGCGCAGAGTCGGCGCTAACCGCGCCGGCGACCACCCCCACCAGCAAGGCATGGTAAACGCGCAACGATCGCCGTTGCTTGGGCACACTCCAGGCCATGATCGCATTCGCCAACAGCGAAACAACGCCCCAAAGCATCACCCAATCGGGCAAATGCGTGACCCCCGGCAACGTCAGGAGACGACACAAAAGCCCTACACCGGTCAGGGGCCCCAGGAGATGAACCAGGCTTAAGAGGTGGACTTCCTTAACGCGATTGGGGAAGACGATCTGGAAAGGATAAAAGCCGATTCGCATCAGAGCCGCCAACAACAACAAATCCGTCATCGGCGCAGAAGGCCACATCAACCACCACAACCCGCTTTCCCCATCGCGAAGCAGAAACAGTGACACCATCCACAAAATGAGGGTGGAAACTCCGTGGACGGCCACACCGAACGTCACCTGCTCGCCATCGGCGCCGGCAAGCAACGCGGACGCGGACCAGATCAAATCGAAAACGGCCCAGGTCGCCAGCGTGGTTAGCAGCGACGCCGAAGCCAGTACGCTCCAGATCGCAATGAGGGCCAGGATCACCAGCGGCCCGGCCAACGACAACATGGGGCGCCGTTCGGCCACCATCACCCAAACCACACCGGCAAAGCTCAACAACAAAGCCAACGCCGCCCACCACATCGGGGATGTAAAAACGAGGACAATCTCCCCGCCCAACACCGAGCCTGGCGACCACACCGAGAGAACCCAGCGCCCGGAATCCGGCAGCAAAACCCAGAGACACGCCATGAGCGTTAGCCACATCGCGGTCAATGGCTTTAGGAAAGGAGCTAAACGCGCGAAGGAGGCAACGCCTAACAGCAAAAGCCCGCCGCCCAGGCCGGCTAGAAGTAGCAGTGGAAAAAAATAATCCATAGTGTTTTTCGATTAGAAACAGTCAAATCCGAACCGTCATGAGATTCTAACACATAAAACCCATGTGACAAGAACTTCTTTCTATAACATTCCCACCGTATCTTCTAAAAAATTGGGCGAGGTGGGGGGTTTGGGGGATGGTGGCCGAACGGCGCCCCATGTTGTCGTTGGCCGGGCCGCTGGTGATCCTGGCCCTCATTGCGATCTGGAGCGTACTGGCTTCGGCGTCGCTGCTAA
>DAOUFX010000493.1:0-10766 GCA_034429675.1 Anaerolineae bacterium
AAAAACACCCTTTAAAACAGAAAGCGCCCTCCGGTTTCGGAGGGCGCTTGTTTCTACAAGAGACGTTTAGCGTTCGATGCCGTCGTAACGCCGGTCTTCGACAATGCGCGGGCGGCCACGGAAGAAGAGCAGCAGCAGCCCCACGAAAATCAGCAGCGCCGGGCCGAAGAGGTTGAACACACCCCACCGGGGCATGATCGCCGCCATACCGGTCATCCCGACGAAGGCGACGCCGCACAGGATCAGCCCCGCGATCAGCAAGCCCTTCTGGCGCGCGCCGAGGTAGACGGCCAGGAGCGCCACGCCTACCGCCAGCGGCTCGATGGTCCACATGACCGCCCAGATTTCCCACCAACCGGTGAGCGCGCAGAACTGGAACAGCAACCCGTTGGCGCCGACGATGATGGCGGGAATGAGCAGCCAGATGTTGCGCATAAAGAACGCCATCAGGAAAAAGGCCAACGCCACCGACAGGACTTCGAGCGGCCACAGCCGGGCCCAGATTTCCCAGGCGTTGAACACGCTGGCGAGCATACAGATGCCGCCGGTCGCCAGGATGGGCAGGCCGGGGACGAGCATCCCGCTCAATCCGGGTTTGTTGCGCGAGGTGAAGGGCGGCACGACAAAGAACAACGCCCCCGCGATCAGGAACAGCGGCCACAGGCGCCAGGGCACCCACCACCAGCTTCCCCAATCAAACAGCCACCCCGTCAGGTTTGCCATCAGCGCCAAACCACCGACGAAAATCAAAAGAACGCCTAACAACACGGAAGATTGCCTGTTATTCATTTTTCTCATCTCCTTTCTGCTCAAGAGCAGACTTATTTCGACTACGCGACCACCAGACGAAGAGCGCTGCCACCACGATGATGACAAAAACCATCTGGATGAACGGGCCTTCAGCATTAAGAATACTAACGGTCAACGACCCTCCGGCGACGATCACGCTGATGATCACCGATGCCCCGCCGAGAAGCCACGCTATTTGCCGGCCCCACATCCGTTCCTGACCTTGTTTGGAAAGCATAATGGGGATCCCCACCGACAACACCACGGCCCAGACTTCCAGAATCCACAGAAAAATCCAATCATTCCAACGTCCGGTCAGAGAGCAGTAGGCCAGAAGCAGCCCGGTGCCGAAAACAACGCCGGTAGGCACCAGCATCCAGATGCTGGAGACCGTGTACATAATCACACTGAGGAACAGGCTGGCCAGGAAGATCTGAATCGGCCAGCCGTATTCGTACAGCGACCAGTTCCCGATGAGCGCGGAGAACGTCAGCATCAGCAGATTGGCCAGTCCGATAGCGCCCAGAGCGGTCAAAACGGCTTTCCCACCCGATCCGGGTTCGGGTTCCTCGGCGGCCTTTGGCGTTTCGAGAATCGGCGCGGCGGCTTTTTCCAGCGACCCGCTCGCCGTTTCGGTCACTTTGCGCAGCGCGTCGGTGGTGCGATGCAACGCGACGTTGGCGACGGCGCCCATGGCGTTGAGCAACTCCTTGCCGGCTTCGGAAATGTCCTGGTCGTCCGTTCGCGCGCCGGCGCTTGCCGCGGCTATCTGCGCCATCCGCCGGTTCCCCGACGTTGCGTCGGTTTCGCCCTCGGCGAAACTGGCCCCGGCTTCCGCCACAAACTTGCGTGTGGTGCCGGAGATCACGGCGACCGATTCGGAGGGCGCCTCCAAGGTCGTAAACGAGAGCGGCAACGAGATCCGTTCGGGCAGGGAAAGTTCCATCTCCTGCGCCGCCGCGCGCAGCGCGCGCGCCATATCCTGCGCGCCCTGATAGCGCTCTTCAGGTTTCTTGGCCAGCGCTTTGAGCACCACCCGTTCCAGTGGTTCGGGAATTGCCGTATTGATCTGGCGCGGCAGCGGCAGCGGGTCGTTGAGGTGCTTCATCAGGACAGCGAGCGGCGTGTCGGCGTCGAAGGGACGCTGCTGCGTCAGCATCTCGTAAAGCACGATGCCCAACGAATAGATGTCACTGCGCGCGTCGCTGCGGCCTTCCATCCCCTGCTCCGGCGCCATGTACTGGAGCGTGCCCATCAGCGCATTGGGCGCGGTGTAGCGCGTGCCGCCGATGATGTGCGCCACGCCGAAGTCGGCGAGGACGGCCTGCCCGCGTTGGGTCAGCAGGATATTGCCGGGTTTGATGTCGCGATGGATCATCCCCTCGCTGTGCGCATACGCCAGCCCTTCGAGAACGTCCAGCATCACCCGCACCATCTCGCCGCATGGCATTTGCTGCCCGCGAACGCGGTAGTCATCGAGGCGAGTCTTGAGCGTATCGCCGGCCATCAGTTCCATGACCATGTACGAGATTTCACCCTCAATATCGAAGTCAAAAACCTGGACGATATTGGGATGGCGCAACGCGGCGACCGCCCGCGCCTCCCGCTGGAACCGGACCTGGAATTCCTCGTCGTCGGCCAGATCGGTGCGCATGACCTTGATGGCGACGTAACGATCCAGTTGCGGGTGGTAGGCGCGATAGACGCGCGCCATGCCCCCTCGGCCCAGCGGCTCCAACACACGATATTTGCCTAACGTCAGCCCTTCTAATGAGGCGGGTCCCATTTTTACTCCTTCCTGGTGAGGAAAAATCAAATGATCATCCGCAGATTGTAACGATTCCATAGCGTTCATCATTCACCTTCTCTCATCTTCTGCGGATAAGAATAAGCGATTTGCAGGTGAACTGCCTATCCATCAGCTAACAGAAAGCTGTAAGTTGCGGAAGCGGCGGAATGCCATCCACGAATGAAGCACGAATACACGAATCAGCAAATTACGAATTACGAATTAGTTAGTGTCTTAAAGTATTCGCCGCGCCTGACGCCAAGACGGCCCCCCCTTAATCCCCCCAACGGGGGGGAATGCACGCGATAGAGTCTTTCCTCCCCCCCATTGGGGGGAATTAAAGGGGGGAACTTGCTCAAGTACGCTGAGACAAACTATGGCGAATACTTTATGACAGTAACCGAATTGCGATTTGCGATTTGCGTTCGCTCCCTACTTCCAATCGCGTCCGATAGCCGCCAACAGGTCTTGCCGGGCGTCGTTGAGATAGAAATGGCCGCCGGGGAAGCTGTGAAAGGCGACGGTTGCCTGCGTTTGGGCGTTCCAGGCTGCCAGTTCTTCCCGGGTGATGTGGGCGTCTTCGCTCCCGTTGAAAACCGAAAGCGGGCAGGACAACGGCGGCTCGGCGGTGTAGACGTAGGTTTCGGCTAATGCAAAATCAGCGCGCAGCGCCGGCAGCATGGCTTCCAACAATTCGGCGTTTTCCATAACCGCCGAAGGTATTCCTCCATATTTTAGCACGCCCTGCAAGAATTCATCCGCCGACAAGTCATGGATAAGCGCATAGCGACCGGGCAACTGCGGCGCGCGGTAAGCCGAAACCAGCAGCCGCTCCGGCAGCGGCGCGCCCTCACGCCGCAGCTGGCGGGCGACTTCAAAGGCGATCAACGCGCCCAGGCTATGCCCGAAGAAAGCGAACGGGCGATCCAGCAATGGCCGGATCGCGGCAGTCAGAGTTTGGATGAACCGGACAAAATCGGTCAGCGGCGGTTCCTGGGAACGGCTTTCGCGACCGGGCGCGCGGATCGCGCAGACTTCCACGTCCGCCGGCAGATACTCCGGCCAGCGATAGAAAACCGCTGCGCCGCCGCCGGCATAGGGGAAGCAGAACAATCGCCGCTTTGCCGCCGGATTGGGGTTGGGACGACTGACCCAAAGCCGCGCCAACCCCATATCAGAAACAGACGCCGGGGCTGCCGGCGATTCCCCCGCAGACGGCTTTGAAAACCCGGCAGCGACGGCCGGCGCCTCCGGCAGCGCTTCGGTGGAAGTCTCGGCGCTCATTCCTGCGGGTTTTGAGGATGCGCCCACAAACATTCTCAGCGGCAGGATGCCGGGAGGGGCGCCGACCCAACAACGCTGCCGTTCAAAAGGATACGTCGGCAGCGCCACATGCAGGCGCCGTTCTTGAGCGTACAACGCTTCCCAGGAGATCACAACGTCGTTGAGCCAGAGCTGCCCGGCGGCATTCAACAAAGCAACCCCGTCGGACTGCACTTGCTGTGGGCAGCGCATGGACGCTACGGCCAACGCCGGAGCCGGGTCCGTCGCCTGCTGTTTGATCAGGGCGCACAGCGTATCTCCCGGCCCGACTTCCAGGAAAATTCCCAAAGACTCAGACTGAAGTTGCCGCACGCCTTCCAAAAAATGGACGGCCGGCTGCAATGGCGTCGCCCAGTAATCGGGTGAAGTCGCCTGCTCATCCGTGATCCGGGTCCCGGTGACGCCGGAAATGAGGGAGATTTGCGGCGCATGGCGGGCCACGCCGGCGGCCGGCGCCAGCAAAAGCTCCGTAGCCTTTACCGACTGCGCCTGCGCCAACCGGCCCCGCGCGGCGACGAGCACTAACGCATCGGGCAAATCGAAGACGCCCGCCAGGCAGGCCGCCGCATATTCGCCCAGGCCATGCCCGATTAACGCTTGAGGGCGCAATCCCCACTGAAGCCAGAGCTGCGCCAGCGCGTATTCGATGACAAACAGCGCCGGCTGCGCGAAGCGCGGCTGCGCCAGTTGCGCGGCGGCGAAGGCAGCCTGACCCGGTTCGGGGTAAAGCACGGCGCGCAGATCCACGCCGTCCAGGTGCGGCTTGAGCAACTCCGCGCACCGATCCACCGCGGCGCGGAAAACCGGTTCGCCGTGGTACAAGTCCCGTCCCATTCCCGCGTATTGCGCCCCCTCGCCGGGGAACATCCAGACCACGCCCGGCTTCAACACGGCCACCGTCGCCGTCTGGTGCGCCGGGAATGGCGGCGACGCCAACTGTTGCACGGCTTCGTCTACCGTTTGCGCCACGATCATCCGGCGATGCAAGAAAGCGTGCCGCCCCATTTGCAATGTGAAGGCCACGTCGGCCAGGGACAGGTCAGGATGTCGCCTGAGGTAATCCGCCAGTTGCCGGGTTTGCGTTTCCAGCGCCGACGCCGTCTTGGCCGACAACACCAGCAGCTGCGCCGGACGCGAAGCGCTGCCCGGCGCCGCCGGCGGCGCTTCTTCGAGAACCATGTGGGCGTTGTAGCCGCCTGCCCCAAAGGCGTTGATGCCCGCCCGTCGGGGCAACGGCACATCCTCCCAGGGCATCAGGGTCGCGTTTACCACAAAGGGGGAGTTGGCGAGGTCAACGGCAGGATTGGGCGCCTCAAAATTCAAGGTTGGCGGGATTTGCCGATGATACAAAGCCTGAATGACCTTGATGAGTTTTATGACGCTAGAGGCTGCGTCGGCGTGGCCAATGTTCCCCTCCACCGAACCCAGTTTGCAAAAGCCTTTGCGCGCCGTCCCCGCCCGGAACGCTTTGGTCATTGCCAGGATTTCCATCGAATCAAGGAGAGGCGTACCGATGCCTTGCGTCTCCACATACGAGATCGCGTCGAATTCAACCCCGGCGCAAGCAACGCCATCCATAATCACGCGGGTTTTTTCCACGATACCCGGCGCGTCGAAAGAGGATTTTTCGGCGCCGTCGTTGCCAATGGCCGATCCCTGGATCACGGCGTAGATGGTGTCGCCATCGTCCACCGCATCCTCAATCCGTTTTAGCACCAGAGCGCCGACGCCGCTGCCAAACACCATCCCCTTTGCCTGAGCATCGAAGGGACGGCAATGGCCGTCGGGGGAGAAGTACCAATCGTAATCATGGTAATAGCCCCAATGGCCATTGAGATCAATGGCGCTGGCTCCGGCCAGGGCGATGCGACACTCGTCAAACAACAGGGCGCGACACGCATGGTGTACGGCAAACAGACCGGTGGCGCACGCCGCCTGGACGGTCATCACCGGCCCGGTCAAATCCATCTTGTACGCAACCCGCGCCGTGATGCCAAACGGAGAATTGCCAAGCAGCCCCTGGAGCGAAGTAGCCGGGCTGGCAGGAGCGCCCAAAATGCAATTCAACAGATAGGTGTTCTGCATTTCTCCCGCATAGACGCCCACCGGATGGGTTCTAGCCAGCGCGGAGGAACCCGGCGCATATCCGGCATGTTCCAACGCTTCCCATGCAACTTCCAGAAAGAGGCGCTGTTGAGGATCTATCCAATCGGCTTCCTGCTGCGGATAATCGAAGAAGGCCGCATCGAAATAGTCCGGATATTCCAGGCGCGGAGCCGCTTTTGCAAAATTGGGCTGCGCCAGGATCTCCTCCGGCACTCCCGCGACGCGCATTTCCTCGTCGCTGAAAAAGCGCGTTGATTCCACCCCGGCACAGAGGTTTTGCCAGAATGTTTCCACGTCATCGGCGCCGGGAAAGCGCCCGGCAAACCCGATCACGGCAATGCCCAGACCGGTATCCTGATCGTCAAAAGGCGTGTCCATCCCTCTTACTCCTTGCGCCGGCGGCGCAGTTGCAGGTTCCGGCGCGCCAGCTCTTGCTTGCGAGCCTCCAGCTCTGAGGTGCGCTGCTGTTGTTGCATGGCCACAGCCTCATCGCTCTCACCCAACGAAGTCGCCAGAGCGCGAATCGTGGGCGTCTCGTACAAACTGGCCGCCGGGATTTTCTTCTGCAGAACCTTTTCCAGGCGGGCCAGCGTGTCCACCGCGATCAAAGAATCCCCGCCCAGGTCAAAGAAGTTGTCATCCAACCCGATTGGCTCAATCCCCAACGTGCGTTGCCATATCTGCGCAATGGTTTTTTCCATGGCACTCTGCGGGGCGGCATAGGGCACGGCCAGCGCCGGCCGGGAATGCAAAATCAGCGGCGCCGTTTCCAAAGATTCAGGCTGAGACCAGCGTGCCAGGCGGGCCGCCAGATCCGCCGTAGAAACGATCACATCGGCGCCGGCGGCGTGCTGCACAATCCGCTCGAACGCCATCGCGCCCTCGGCTTGCGTCAGCGCCAGCGATCCCACGCGCGCCGCCAACGTCGCTCCCTGGTGCGCGCGATCGCCCTCCCACGCCTCCCAGGCGATCCGCTGCCAGTTCGCGCGCCCGCGCTCGCTCGCGGTTTCGATCATAGATCCGGCGGCGGATGCCTGCGCCTGCCCCAGCCCGCCCAAAACCGTGACGAGAGAGGAGAACAACACGCAGAAATCCACCGGCAATCCTGCCAGCGCTGCGTCCAACATCAGAAAACGTCGCAGCGATAGCTCCGCCGCACCGTCCGGCGAGCCGGCAACGTCGCGCAACAGTCCCCACGGAGCCGCCGTTCCCCCGGAATAGATGACGCCGTTCAGGCGACCGTATCGCGCCGCCAGTTGCGTCACCCGCTCACGCAGGGCCGCGGCGTCGTCTTGCGGCGCTCTGACCACTTCAAATTGGATGCCTTGCGCGCGAAGCTCCCACAACCAACGAATTTCTTGAGCGACCGGCGTCTCCGGCGCGCTCTGCGCCAGGACGCTCGCCCATTGTCCCTCGTCCGGGAACCCGGCGTCTTCCAGAATCGCCCACTGCGCCTGCGTTGCGCTCAACAAGGCGAACGTTGCCTCCGTCAATCCGCCGCCCAACAGATAGACTCCCGTGGGCCGCCAGACTTGCGCCGGCATGGCCTCTGGCAACGGCAACGGTTCAAAGGCGCGCTGCCAACGCCGCCGGCCCCGGTGCGCAATTTCCAGGCGCTCCGGCGCAGCCAGGAGCTCCGGCAAAAGCGTCCGCGCCGCCCAACCGGGCAATTCCGCAACAGAGGGCAGGCTGACGTCTATGCTCCGGCAGATCACGCGCGCATACTCCTGAGAAATCACCCGGCACAGGCCGCGCAGCGTCGCCTTGAACGGATCCGGCGCATCGGCGCTCTCGACGGCGCTCATACCGTTGGCCACCACCGCAAGCCGCACCGGTTTGTCGTCGGGCCACAACTGCGCCAGCCAGACCAGACCGAGCCATCCTCGCATTTGGGCCTGCTTCCAATCGGATGGCGGTTCCGCCGTCACCCCCCACAAATGAATGACGTGGGCCGGCGACTGCCCGGCGGCGTGCAATGCCTCAAAGAGCGCGACATAATCGGCGCGGCGGGCCGGGTTGAGCTGATAAGCGCCCGGCTCCGGCGCCGCAAAACCTTCCCCGGCGGCCACCGTGACCACCGGCTGGCCGGCTTCGCGCAACTGCGTCGCCAGCGCTTCGCCCACACCGGGCTCGTCCAGGAAGAGCAGCCAGAGCTCGCCGCTCGCATAGCTCGCAGCAGGAAGCGGCGGCGCCGTTTTCCAGACCGGGCGGTAGAACCATGCCGCCGGATCCGGCTTCCTGGTGGTCGCCAGATCCGCCGCCGGCGCAGCGGCGTCCGTTGCGCCGGCCGCATCCGGTTCGATCCAATACCGCCGGCGTTCAAAAGGATACGTCGGCAGCGCCAACCTCAGCCGTCGTTCCTCGCCGTGAAAGCGTGCCCACGAGACACCGACGCCGGATGCCCACACCTGCCCAAGCGCGGCCAGGAGCGCCGCCGTTTCGTCGCCGGTCGCCGGCTGCGGCCAGACGTTCACGCAAGCCGTCGCCGCGACGCCCGGCAACGGCGCCGGGCCCAGATTGAGCAGGGTCACGCCGGGAGCCGCCAACGTCGCCACGGGCGCCCCTCCCCCGTCAGGACGCCCCAACGATCGGAGCCAGTAGCCGGCGTTGGTCGCTTCCCCGGCGGACAAAGGGGCGGCAGTATCGGGCGCCAGCAAGGTCACATACGGCTCGCCCAGGGAGAACTGCCGCACCAGCGCCGCAAAGGATTCGACCGTCGCCGCGCCGCTGCGCACCCGGCTGCGGGCCAGAACCAGGGATAACGCATCTTCCAGGCTCAGCGCGCCGGCCAGACAGGCTGCCACGTATTCGCCGGCGCCTTGCCCCAAGAGCTTCTGGGGACGCACGCCCCAGCTTTCCCACACCTGCCCGGCTGCATACATCAGCGTAAACCAGGCCGCCGGAAGCAGCGAGGACGGCGCGCCACCTTCGGCCCACAATGCCTGGCGGATGTCCTGATTCAAATGCGGTCGCGCGATCCCGGCGCAGCGATCCACGGCCTCGCGGAACGCCGGCACGGCGCGGTACAGCGCCGAACCCAGGCGCGACGGCAGCGTTTCCGCCTCGCGGCAAATCAGCGTCAGAGGGCTATCGGGAGCCACCTGCGACTGCGACCAGGATCGCCCATCTGCCGGCGTCTGGAGCTGCACGAGCGCATCTTCACGATCCCGGCACAGCACCGCCCGGCGATACGGGAATGCGCGCCGGCCCACGTGCAGCGTGAAAGCCGCGTCGGCCAGGTTCAGCGCCGGGTTCTGCACCAGATGGTCCCGCAGATTGGCCGCTTGCTGCGCCAGAGCCGTCTCGCTGCGCGCAGAAAACGTCAGCAGTTGCCAGAGACCTGCCGGGTCCGAAGGCTGCGGCGCGGCGGCTTCTTCGACCACCAGATGCACGTTGGTGCCGCCAATTCCCAGCGAGCTGACGCCGGCGCGGAGCGGCGCATCGCCGCGCCGTTTCCACGGAAGCAACTGGGCGGCCACGTAAAAGGGGCTGTTGGCAAAATCAATCTTGGGGTTGGGCCGTTCAAAGTTGAGACTGGGGGGAATCTCCCGGTGTTGCAGGGCCAGCACGGTTTTGATCAGAGAGGCCACGCCGCCCGCGGTGACCAGGTGGCCGATGTTGGTCTTCACCGACCCCAGAGCGCAATACTGGTTCGCCTGCGCCCCGCGCGCGCGAAAGGCCTGCGTCAACGCCGCCACCTCGATCGGATCCCCCAGCTCGGTGCCGGTGCCGTGCGCTTCGATGTAGGTGATCGTTTCGGGGTCAACCTCCGCCATCGCCTGGGCCTCCATCACCACTTCAGTGTGCCCTTCCTGCCGGGGGGCGATGTAACTGATCTTGCCGGAGCCGTCGTTGTTCGTCGCAAAGCCACGGATCAGCGCGTACACGTGATCCCCGTCGGCCAGGGCATCCGAAAGCCGCTTCAGCACTACGATCCCCAGGCCGCTGCCGCTCACCGTGCCCCGCGCGTTCGCGTCGAAGGCCCGGCAATGGCCGCTGGAATCGCCGATGCCGCCTTCCTGGTAGAAAAACGGGTCGCGGCGCGAAACCTGCAACGAGACGCCGCCGGCCAGCGCCATATCGCTCTGGTAGGTGAGCAAGCTGCGGCAAGCCAGATCCACTGCCACCAGCGACGAGGAACACAAGGTCGCCACCGCCATGCTGGGCCCGCGCAGGTTCATCTTGAAAGAAACCTTGGTGGCCACGAAATCCTTGTCGTTGCTCAGCAGCGTCTGGAAACTCGTAGCCGTGCGGCGCATGACGGCGTTTGCCATAACGTTGTGAAGCAAATATCCGCTCAACCCGGCGCTACCGAAAACGCCCACCCGCCCGGCGTACTGCTCGGAGTCGTACCCCGCCTCTTCCAACGCTTCCCACGCGCATTCCAAAAAGAGCCGGTGTTGGGGATCCATCAGCTCCGCTTCTCGCGGGGTGTAATGGAAAAACGCGGCGTCAAAGAGGTCTATGTCCTCAATGATCCCATCCGCGCTCACAAATTTGGGGTTTTCCAACAGTTGGGGGTCGAAATTGGCCTGCAACAGTTGTTCGCGCGTGAAAAAGGTGATGGATTCCACACCCTGTCGCAGGTTGTTCCAGAACTGTTGGATGTTGCGGGCGCCGGGGAACCGCCCCGCCATGCCGATGATCGCCACCGGTTCGGTGCCGCCTTCGGCTTCGCTGGATTCTTCTTCAATCGCCATCTTTGCTCCCTTGAAAATAGCCCGCTCACGCGGGGGAATTAAAGGAAGGTTTTTCGCGG
>DAOUFX010000494.1:0-5605 GCA_034429675.1 Anaerolineae bacterium
CGGGGTACCGGCTCGAAAAAACACCCTCCTATATCCGGCTAACGGCTAAAAACTAAAGGCTAAACGCTACTTTCAAAGGAGTCAACCATGCATTCAAAACCATCTTCGTACCTCTGGTTGCTGATCGGAAGCGCGCTGCTCTTCTTCATAGGCTGGCGCTGGAACGTGCCGCTGGCGCTGTGGCTGGCGCCGGTCTTCTTGATGCGCTTTTTCCGCACGCAAGAACGCTGGCCGGCGACACTGCTCGCCATCCCATTGATGACCCTGGCGTTGTTCGCCAACGTCCACGGCAGTTGGGATTTCAGCATCGCCGCCGAGCTGACGCTTGGCCTGGCCCGCGCCCTGCCCTTCCTGCTGGCGCTCACCGCCGACCGCGCGCTGCAACGACGGCTGCCGCCGGCGCTCGCGCTGCTGGTTTATCCAGCGGTCTACGTTGCCGGGGATTTCTTGATGGGGCTGACGCCGCTCGGCACGGTCTTCTCCAGCGCCGCGACGCAGTTCGCGATGACGCAGTTCTTGCAGATCGCAGCCGTTGGCGGCATCTGGGGGATGGATTTTGTGATGAGCCTCCTGGCGCCGGCGGCCAACCGGCTCTGGGAGCACGACTGCGACGCCCGGCGCGCCGGGAGCCTGCCCGCGATCTACGGCGCGCTGCTCGCTGCGATCCTGCTCCTCGGCGGCTGGCGCCTGCGCGCCGATTCACCCGCGCCCACCGTGCGCGTCGCCGGCATCACGGTCCCGCACGCCCGCGACTACTGGAGCGCCATCGTTGATCTGAACACACCCGAAGATGTGGTGCAGTCCTACGCCGCGGAATTCGCCGCGCTGGAGGAGCAGCTCTTCGCCCAAAGCGCCAGAGCCGCCGAATTCGGCGCGCCCATCATCTTCTGGGCCGAGGGCGAGGCCATGCTCACCCCAGAGACGGAAGCCGCTTTCATGGCGCGCGCTCAGGCGTTCGCCAGGGAATATCACGTCTACTTTATGCCGACCTACGTCGTGCTGCACTACGGCACGCTCAACAACGACAACCGGCTGAGTATGATCACGCCAGAAGGCGAAGTCGCCTTCAGCTACACCAAGACCCAGTCCTGGTACCCCACCGATTCCGACGGCGTCCTCCACTGGGTGGACACGCCCTACGGGCGCATCGGCGGCGCGATCTGCTTCGATATGGACTTCCCGGCCCTGATCCGCCAGGCGGGCAGAGCCGGCGTGGACATCATGCTCGTCCCGGCCTTCGATTGGGAACCGATCAAACCCTTCCACACCGAAGTGGGCCTCTTCCGCGCCGTGGAGAACGGCATGTCCATCTTCCGCCAGGTCAACGAAGGCGCTTCGATGGCCGTGGACTACCGTGGGCAGCGTCTGGCCTACCAGGACTACTTCAACGCCGACGACCCGCTGCTCCTCGCCGACATGCCGACGCAGGGCGTGCGAACGCTCTATGGCCAACTGGGCGACTGGGTCGCTTACACTTGTTTGGCTCTCACGGTGGGATTCGGTGTGATGGGAACTTTGCGCAAGGACAAGCCCGCTAAGGACTGAGGCACCTCCATTTACCGTTGGCGCGCCGGCAGCGAGTCAAGCTAAGGGTTAACAGTCATTTTGGCAGAAGGGCTAATTTCAAACACCGATTTTTTGATCCCTGGTATACTAATAGTCCCTTCTGACAATCTGTAGATCATTGCCAAAGGGACACACTGAAAGCTCTTACGACTGGGAGGAAAAACTTAAATGAGAAGTAAAGGCTTGTTCGTCACACTTAGCCTGGGATTGGGCCTTGTCATCGCCATGTTGTGGATGTTGGGGGACTTTGGCCCCACGCCGCTGATGGCCCGCGCCGGCAGCCACACTGTCTGCCCGGCCGGTCCCCCGGATTGCGACTACCGCACCGTTCAAGAGGCGGTGGATGCCGCCGGCGCCGGGGATACGATCAAAGTCGCTACCGGCGTCTATACCGACATCCATGGCCGCCCGGCTCCGATCGAATACTATCCAAACCCTGAGCGGACGGTAGTAACCCAGGTCGTCTACATCAGCAAGACACTCACGATCCAGGGCGGTTATACCACGGCATTCAACGATCCCCCCGATCCCGACGCCAATCCCACCATACTGGATGCGCAGGGGCAGGGGCGCGTGCTCTTCATCACCGGCGATGTCAGCCCCACGATCGAGGGGTTACGCATAACCGGCGGGAGCGCCGCCGGGCTGATGGGCGATCCTGAATATGACGCCGACTCCGGTGGCGGAATATACGCAAAGAATGCCTCACCCATCATCCACCACAACCAGGTCTTCAGCAACACGCAAGGTGGATTGTACCTGGCCTTGTGTAACAATGCCCGGATATACGAAAACAGCATCTTCAACAACGATGCCGACAGAGGCGGAGGAATAGGCCTCTATCAAAGCAGCAATGCCCAACTCGACAACAATAGCGTCTCTGGCAACACCGCCGGCGGCGGCGGCGGCGTGGCGCTGACAAAAAGCAGCGCCGCGCTTCATAACAGCATGATCTCCGGCAACACCGCTATGGGCGGCGGGGGATTGTATCTGGACCACAGTACCGCCACGGTCAGCGGAACCGCGATCATTAACAACGCGGCCAGTGACTACGAGGGCGGCGGGATAGCCCTGTCTCGCGCGAATTTCACACTCATCGGCAGCGCTATCGTGAACAATGTAGCCAATTACGCGGGCGGAGGGTTGTTCTGGAGCAACAATAGTGTGGTTACGCTGAGTCGTAACCACATCATTTCCAACAGCGTTGCCATGGACGGCGGCGGGATATACCTGGACGGCGGGAGCGCGACGCTCATCAACAATGTCATCGCCGATAATCACGCCGGCGACGACGGCAGCGGTATGTATTTTGCCGTTGACATCTCTGTCCCTAACCGTGTTTACCATCTCGTGCATACTACCCTCGCGCGCAACTACGGCGGCAACGGCAGCGGAATTTACGTCGCCCCGGCCGCTGAGCCCCCCTTTGGCGAACATTCCACCACGGTGATGCTGACCAACACCATCCTGGTGAGCCACACGGTGGGAATCAGCGCCACGACCGGCAATACGATCACGCTAAAGGCCACGCTCTGGGGCAGCGGCGCATGGGCCAATGGGAGCGATTGGAGCGGCGAGAGCGTGACCAGTGCAAACAACCTCTGGGACGACCCCGCCTTTATCAATCCCGACGCCAGAAACTACCACATCGCCGTGACCAGCCCAGCGCGTGACGCAGGTATAGACGCAGGCGTGACGGACGACGTAGACGGAGATTCACGCCCGTCCGGGCCGGGATACGACATCGGCGCGGATGAGGTGAAGGCAAAAGGAGCGGCGCTGGTGGTCAGCAAGTCGGTTACTCCCAACCTGGCGCAACCGGGCTCGATGCTCACCTACACGATCTACGTCACCAACACCGGCGACATCACCCTGCACGCCGCCATCACCGACACCCTGCCGGAGCACATCACGACGGGCCATGTCCCCGGTGGAACGGTCGCCTTCCCCGGCCAACCCGTCACCTGGACGGCGACCCTTGCGCCTGGAGCGATATGGCAAGAGACAATCGTCGTAACGGTTGCAGAAAGCTTTGCCGGATCGCTGATCAACCGGGTGGAGGTCACAACGGCGGAAGGCGCAACAGGCAGCGCGTCCGCCACCATCGGTGGTCGCAAGGTTTACCTGCCGCTCGTGCTGCGGTAATCGCCACAAGACGAGAAGTTGTAAGCAATCTTGTCATCAAAACCGGGTTTCTCAAGTTACGAGAAACCCGGTTTCTGTCTCCCTCAACCGGAACCGGCATACCATCGCCCTGCCGGCTCACTCACCCCGCCGACCCGCCAATTCGTGAGCGCACTGCAAAAACCGGGATTGTAGCGGCGAACCTGTTTTATCAGGCGCCTGCACCATCGGGATTGACTGCGTAGCACAGGCGCGATGTGAAAATCCCGGTTTTTTCCGGGTTTTTGCAGTGCGCTCATTCGTGTATTCGCGCCTTATTCGTGGACGGCTCCTCAATACCCCAACGTCTTGTCCACCACATTCCGCAGCGGATCGCCCGCGCGATAGCGCCGCAGGTTGTCCAGGAACGTCGCGAACGCTCGCTCATTGTAGCGCGGCGAGTGGCCGGCGTAGTGCCCGGTGATAATCACATTGTCCATCTCCCACAGCGGCGACTCCGGGGGCAGCGGTTCGGTCGCGAAAACGTCCAGCCCGGCGCCGGCAATCCACCCCTCGCGAAGCGCCTGCGCCAGCGTCGTCTCCTGCACCACCGCGCCGCGCCCGATGTTGATCAGATAAGCGGTCGGGCGCATGGCCCGCAGCTCCCGCTCGCCGAACAGCGCGCCGGTTTCCGTCGTCAGCGGCAACGTCACCACCACGAAATCCGCCTCCGGCAACAGCGCCAACAATTGATCCGGGCCGGCCATCTGCGCCACGCCGGGAGCGTCCAGCGCGGGATTGCGCCGCACACCGATCACGCGCATCCCCAGGGCCGTCGCCACCGTCGCCAGGTGCGCGCCGATGCCGCCCACCCCGACCAGCACGAGCGTCTTGCCGGACAACTCGAAGAGATTGCGCTTTTCGGGATACGACCAGGCGCGGCGCGACTGCGCACGGATCGCGTGATGCAGCCCGCGTGCGAAGGCCAGCATCATCGCCAGCACGTGCTCGGTGATGGGGACGGCGTGAATCCCCGCCGTGTTCGTCAGGACAAAGTCGCGCGCCACGACCTGCGGGTGCTCCAACACCCACTCCGCGCCCGCCGCCCACTGGTGCACCCAACGCAAGCGCGGCGCGCGGGCGATCAACGCCGGCGTCGTCCACCCGGCCATGATTTCAACGTCGGGCAGAAGGGTGGCAAGCGCCGCTTCGTCCCGCGTCATCTTCACCGCATAACCCGGCGCCAACGCCGCCGCCGCGGCCAACTGCGCCGCGTCCAGCGCCTTGTCCGGCAAACAGAATAGAATCGCTGGCATAGAATTATCCCTCACGCTCCAGGGCCAATCATCTGAATAGAAGCTCTCGCGGATCAGCAGGTCAGCGAGTGAGCGAGTGAACGAGTGAACGAATCAGCGAGTCAGCGAATGACGGATACCGGATACCGGATTACGAATTACCAGTACCCACTAACCAATTTCCGTACATTTCACGTTTCACGCACCCTGCCGCCTGTCCCTTGCATCCAGTATAGCGTAAGCCGGCAAAGAAAACAAACAGCAAGGCGCGCAAGGGTGCATTTCGAGATGGGGGAAAATCCGTATTCTCGTAGAGACGCAAAATTTTGCGTCTCCTTCTGTGCGGAGAAAGACGCAAAATTTTGCGTCTCTACGTTCTTCTTTGCCCCGAAATTAAAATGCGTCCGGCGCGCAATGAAATCGGTGGGCGAGAAAATAAAATTTGCCGGTGGAGAATTTGAGAGGTGCTTTCGTGAGTCTGAAGGCCAGGACATCCAGAAACCGGCAATCCCCGCCATTCTCAAAAAACGTCTGCCACGCTCCGCGCTTGCCGGATTGCGACCGGATATTTTAGGTGTATGATCACACTCACGCCAACCGGCGGTTAGATAAAATCGCGATGCGACGACAGAGACTAAAAG
>DAOUFX010000495.1:0-4721 GCA_034429675.1 Anaerolineae bacterium
GCCGGGGTACCGGCTCGAAAAAACACTACCCTTTTATCTCTTAGCCTGCAAGGCCGCGATTTTCATCCAACCGCCGGTGAACCGCAGGTTAACGATGAATTCCTACCTATTCGCCGGTCACCCGGAGGGAATAAGCGGCCTCACAATCCGCGACTTCAGAGTCGTAGGCCTTGATTTGTAGATAGAATGTCCCGCTGTGGTAGGGGTTGAAGCGCAAGCGCGAGACGAACGCCCCCGGCGTTGCATCGTCATTCCAGTCCAACAGCGTGGTTCCATCCGAATCGTACAAATAGATGACCGTATCTGTCCCGTCGCTCACATCCAGCGTTTCGATGTTGTAGGCCACACTGAAATTGTCCACCGTAAACGACACCCAATCCTCATCGCCGAGACGGTGGAACGTGTGCACCTGCGGCGTTCCATCAGTTGGAATCGGGTTTGCCTGCGCGAACGTGTCATCCACTTCGTAGGCGTCGTAGCAGGGGCCGACGTGCTGATTGAACAGCAGCGGCAGATACAGGCGATGGTGGTTGACGTAGAGCATCGCCGGCTGCCCGCTCCCCGCCGTCAGCAGATCCAGACTACCGTCGCCGGTGACATCGCCCAAAGCCAGGGTCGTCGCCGAAGAGCCGAAAAGCTGCGAGAAACCGGGAGTGGCGGCAGGCGCGCCGGCGCGTCTGTTCGAAGAAAAATCGGGGGATGCAAACGTGCCATCGCCGTTATTCAAATAGACGGCGCCCGGCTGATCGGAAAAAGCGAACGCAATATCCAGATCGCCGTCGCCATCCACGTCGCCCAACACCACGTCCGTGGTCGCACCCGTGGTGGGCAAGGCGTGAGAAACAGTATCGAACGAGCCGTCTCCGTCATTGAGATAAACCCTACTCGACTGCTGATTCTGGCCGGTGACAATGTCCAGGTCGCCGTCGCCATTGAGGTCGCCCACATCCAGCGATGTCACCTGAGCCTGAGCTGAGCCCAATGGAATCGAATCGCCAAAGTAGCCGCGCCCATCGTTGAAATAAATCTGGCTCTGACCGGCGCTGCTGCCCAAAACCAGGTCCAGGTCGCCGTCGCCGTCTACATCTCCGAGGGTTATGCCAGCCGCTGGATTCCCGGCAAAACTGACTTCCCGATAAGAATACCGAAAACTAGAAGGCTCGCTCATGTAAACTCTTAACAAGTCTGAACAAGCAACCACGACATCCATATCCCCATCGCCGTTCACGTCCCCCAACTCCAAACCGGGGCAAGGCGCAGAGTAGAGGACAGCCAGCCCAAATGGCTCGTCCGCAAAGCCGCCGTGTCCGTCATTATAGAAAATAGTGATGAACCACCCGCCTTCCTCGTCTTCAACAAACGCGATCATATCCAAATCACCATTGCCATCCATATCGCCCAGCCGCGCCTCGGCCATTGCGGCGGCGATCGGAACCGACGACTCGGTCCAACCGCCATGGCCGTCATTGAAATAAATGACACCTTGGCGGCTTTCATCAGCCGATTGGACAGCGCGCACAGCCGCTATATCCAGGTCGCTATCGCCATCCACGTCCCCTAGCGCTAAACTTTGCAGATCGCCGGCGACGCCAACCGCCTGACCTTCGCGGCCAAAGTAACCGCCGCCCGGTTCCGTCGCCGCGCGGAACTGCCAGACGTTGGACATAGGCATGCGCAAATTAACCGCAGTTCGTATCGCCGTTGTAGCGCTGGCCTGCACCAACTCCCCAGGATGAAGCGGGCGCGGCAAAGTCATCCGAACCACACCGTCCTGGACACTGTACGTCCCCAGAATTCTGCCCGACTGCGAACCATGCAGCACGAGCGTATCCGAGCTGACCCGGGTTGTTCTAAGGGTCTGGTTGAAGTCAACACCAAACACCCCGGTAGTTGGCGCATCATTCTGATTCGGCGACGGAGTTCTATCCACGATGCGCAATTCCGGCGCAGCGGCATTGTTAAAAACCGTGATGTTATCCCAGGAAGTATCCAGGGCCAACGCATCCAGATCCCCATCACCGTCCACATCCCCCACAGCGAGTCGCGAATACGCCCTCGTCAGTGTGCGTTTGGCCCCTTGGGTAAAGACACCCTGGCCGTCATTCACAAACACAACCAGACCATCGGCGATCACCAACGCATCCAAATCGCCATCACCTTCCACATCCGCGACGGCCAAAGCGCCAGCAGGCGCGCCGGCAGGATAATCCACCTGCGGCGGGAATGTCCCATCGCCATTATTCAAAAGCACACTCAGAGCACCATAACTACCGGCGTTGGCGACCAACACATCCAAATCGCTATCGCCATCCACATCGGCTATATCAAGCCAGCGAATTTCACCGCCGAGGCTCATCGTCTGCCGGCTAAAAGCGCCGGTCCCGTCATTCTTCATCAGATGCACCCCGAACCCAATTTCGAATAAAACCGCATCTAAATCGCCGTCCCCGTCCATATCGCCAATTTTGATATGGTCGAGGGACGTATAACAAGGATATTCTTTCCGGCCAGAGAACACGCCATTCCCGTCATTCTTGAGCACCGACATCTTAACCGGAGCCACACTATTCCCAAACAATACATCCAGATCGCCATCGCCGTCCACATCCGCGAGAGCCGGCGCCTTTGGGCGATAACCCGCAGGATAACTCACTACCGACAAAACCAGGCCGGAACCGTTGTTCAACAACACATGCAAAGTAGAAGAAAGATTGCTGGTCGCTACCATATCCAAAGCGCCATCTCCGTTCAAATCGCCTACAGTAACATTGGAAACAGGACTGTGAACCAGATATTCTACATATTCTCCGTATGGCGAAAAGAGACCGGCGCTATAACTGCCCCCTGAAGTATTCATAAGCGCCACGATCCTATCGTCGTCGGTGTTCACCGTCAGCACATCCAGAAGGCCATCCCCGTTCACATCCGCCACGACCAGATCAGAAAAATTCACGCCCACCGAGACATCTGCATTGAGCATGAACGTGCCCGGTGCAGGAGAAGTTTTTGCCTGGAATTGCCAGACCCACGGCCGGGCAATGTTTCTTTCAAACTCAGTCTCAAGCCCCCGGGTCACACTGGCGTAGACCAGTTCACCGGCATGAAGCGGCTGCGATGGAGTGAAAGTGATTTCGACGCCGTTCTGTGTATAGGTTCCATCCAACAACCCCGTTTGCGCCCCAAAAACGGCAAAGGTGCGACTATTGACCGATTCCGGGACCATCGGCCAGGTGTATGAGGTGTATACTTCGGCGTCAGGTGGCACAGTATGGTCGTTAGGGAACGGATGCATGGTGAGCAACATCACCGGAAGCCGGTCAACGGTGAAAAGCACGTATTCCCACCAACTGACGTAACTCCCCGGCGTCATTGGCCGGTTCGGCCAGTGATTGAACCACCATTGCAAATAATTAGCATGACAAACTTCTTCGTTAGTGCCTGCGGGACACCCCCAGGTCTCCCGATTGACAAGCGTTTTCTGTCCGGTCAGATTGGGATAATTGGACTTCCAGTCTTCTGCGTCAGACCACACCGCCTTGTCGCGGTTATATTGATAATGGCAATACGCATTAGGTGGGAAATGGGCATTGCCCACGATGGGATCATCAGGTTTAACTTCAGGATGCGTCGCATCAGGCGCAGCCGGGCAAGAGTAATCTCTGTACGGCGGGTAATAACGCCACATCGCTCCGGAAAAATTATCAAAATCGGCTGCGACTTGCAAAGGCATGGAGCGGCGCGTCCATCCCATCATGATCCGCTCGGCGCGGTGTCCAAATGCCTCCAAAGAACACTCCAGGCCCCGTTCATAATTGTAGAACATGATCGCAAACTGGCGGGTAACCCCAGGGCAAAGGCTCGCCGGATCTTCGACATACCACTCATAGGCATTGGAGCCGGGCATGGCCCAAACCCAGACTTCGTCAACCGTCCCATCCTGCAAGGCCTGACACGCGCTAACCGTGCCCGGTCCATGAGTCGCTTGCAAGTTCGCAGCCGGGTCGAAATTTCCCACCGGATCACCGGGATCAACATCACAATAGTCTGGAACGGTAGTGCGATTTTTAAACGCCTCCCGGCATGGTTCGTACAGAGCTTGAGTCAGCCGCGTGCCGCCGCGAAACAAGGGAAAATCCGGGACGACGGCACGTTGCGCCACCTGAAAACCGTACTGGTTATTCACACTGTTCTGAAATGCAGCGATGGTCAAACCGGTCAACGTATCGGGATCATTCCATCCGGCATATTCGGTCAATGAACGCCCATCATCATACATGGGATCGAAAATAAGCAGATAGACATTGAGCGCCATATTGGCCGCAACTGTCCGCGCCGGCAAATGAATCTCAGTTCTGGACGGCACGTACCCCGGAGACGGCGCGCCGCGCATAGCGGCTTCGACCGTCTGTGAATTGATCGTCTCACGCTCAGGCGGCCACGGCGTTTGCGCGGCAACCTTGCCGGCTCCCGCCAACGCGCCGGCCAGCGCACACCCCAACAACACAACTTTCAAAAATCCTGGAATTGCCATACTCACCCCCCACAAAACTCATAGATTCCCACACCCCAAAGCATACCGGCAAACGCCCCCTGAGTCCTGAGCATTGCCTGAGCAAATTCTGAGGAATTCAGCATTAACTGGCGTTCACCAGCGGTTGGATGAAAATCGCGGTTTACATGTCAGAGATATAAAGGGGGTTTTGCGCGGGCGGGTACCCCCG
>DAOUFX010000496.1:0-26802 GCA_034429675.1 Anaerolineae bacterium
CCATCAAAGACGGCTACGGACTTTTGACTTTTTGACTTTCGACTTTTGACTATTTTTAAAGGAGCTGATATGGCATATCGCGATCAATTGCTAAAGTGTGGGACGTGCGGCAAATCTTTCGTGTTTCGGGTGGAGGAACAGCGTCGTCAGGGCGAACTGGGATTTGAGGCGGTGGCTCCGACTCTGTGCCCCGACTGCCGGGGCGCCATCCCCATCGAGCCCGGGCTGCGCGAGGGTGTGATCAAGTGGTACCGGGACGACAAGCACTTCGGGTTCATCGTTCAACGCGACGGGAGCGAGGTCTTCTTTCACCGCAGCAATTTTGTGGGCGGCGAGCCGTCCGAGCTTCTGAAGGAAGGGTCGCCGGTCTGGTACGAACTGGAAGACTCCGACCGCGGGCCGATGGCGACGAACGTTCATTTGCGGGAATAGTTTATGCGCATAGCCCTGAACGGTTGGTTTTGGGATCAGCCCAACACCGGCAGCGGGCAGTATGTGCGGGGCTTGAGCGACGGATTGTCGTTGCTCTATCCTGAGGTCGAGTTTCTGATTTTGTATCCGGGGAGCACTGCGCCGGATGGGGTTGCGCGCACCCGCAACGTGATCCCGGTGACGGCGCGGGTGGAGGGGCGCGGCCATCTGGCGAAGGTGGTGTGGGAGCAGTTCCACGCGCCGAGCCTGGCTCACCGGCTCGGCGCGTCGCTGTTTCACGCGCCCTACTGGGCCTCCCCCTGGCGTTGTTCCATTCCCACCGTTGTGACCATCCACGATTTAATTCCTCTGTTATTGCCGGCGTATCGCGGGAACGCGCTGGTGCGCCTCTACACCGCTCTGGTTCGCGCGACGGCGACGCGGGCGGCGCTGGTGTTGACGGACTCCGCGGCGTCGCGGCAGGACATCGTGCGTTGCCTGCGCCTGCCAGGCGAGCGGGTGCGCGCCGTGCACCTGGCCGCCGATCCGATCCATCGTCCTGGTCCCGCGCCTGAAGACGCCCCTGCGTTGGCCGCCCTGGGCGTTGCTCCGGGATACCTTTTGTATTGCGGGGGTTTTGACGTGCGGAAGAACCTGCGAACGACGTTGGCCGCCTTCGCGCAGGCGCGCCGCGCCGTTCCCGACGCGCGGCTGCTGCTGGTGGGCCGTCTGCCCAAGAGCGACTCCGATTTTACGCCCGATCCCCGGCGGCTGGCGCGTGAGCTGGGACTCCCGGCGGAGGCGGTGCGCTATGCCGGATTTGTGGATGAACAGACGCTCCCGGTTCTTTACCGCAACGCGCGGGCGATGATTTTTCTTTCGGAGTACGAGGGGTTTGGCTTGACGCCGTTGGAGGCGATGGCCTGCGGCGCGCCGGTGGTGGTCAGCCACACGTCGAGTCTGCCGGAGGTCGTGGGGGACGGCGGGGTTCTGGTCGCGCCGGCGGATGTGGAGTCCGCCGCCCACGCCGTGATCCGTCTGCTCACCGATGACGCTTTTCACGCCGGGATGCGTGAGCGCGCGTTGCGCCAGGCTTCGCGCTTTTCCTGGGAGGCCACGGCAAAGGCGACGTGGGCGGCTTACGAGAGCGTTTTGAGTTATGCGGGCGGTTCTTGCGGGGCAAGCGATTGATCGCCAGGCGCCGGCATGGGCAACCAGATAGTGAAGTCGCTGCCTTCCCCCAATTGGCTTTCGAGCGTGAGCTTGCCCTGATGCAGCCGCATGATTTCTCTGCTGATGGCCAATCCCAGCCCGGTGCCGGGTTTGTTGAGCGCCTTGCTGGCCGCGCCGCGATAAAAGCGTTCAAAGAGTTGTTTCTGTTCTTCTTCGGAGATGCCCGGACCCTGATCCTGAATGCTGATTTTGACCCAGCCCCGGTCCTCTTGCCGCTCAGAGCCGGTTTCGATCCATACTTCTTTTCCCGTTGTATAGTGTAGTGCATTGCCGAGAAGATTGGTCAGCACTTGCTCAATGAGCTTGGGGTCGGCTTGAACCGGGGGCAGGGACTCGTCCAGTTGCATCTTCAATTGCACCCCGTTTTCTGCAAAGAGCCGTTGCCGGTCCGCGCCGAGTGTGCTGACGATCTGGTTGAGATTGATCGTTTCCAGGTGCGGCGTGATCTTGCCCAAATCCAGCCGCGAGATACTCAGCAAATCCTCGATCAGGTTTTGCAACCGCGATGCTTCGCGCCCCACCGTTTCGATGTAGAACTCCTGGCGTTCTGAGCGCCCGCGTTGGATCAAATCTATGTAGAGCTTGATGTTGGTGAGCGGCGTGCGCAGCTCGTGGCTCACGTTGCTGACAAACTCCGATTTGGCGCGGTCGGCGGCCTGGGCTTCCTCGCTGGCGGCTTGTAGCTCCAGTGTGCGTTGGGCCACCCTGTCCTCAAGTTCTTCGTTGTAGCGTTGCAGGGCGCGGTTCAGCTCGGCAACCTCAAGCGCCTGCCCGGCGGCAGCGGCGGCGCTTTGCGCCAGCGCGATCTCATCGGGCGTGAACTCGCGATGCTCGATGGAATCCAGCCCGATGCTGCTGATAACTTTTCCTTTGATTACCAATGGCACGAGCAACAGCGAGATCGTTCCGCGCCATTGCATCAGGGCGCGGTCGTCGCCCAGGCGCTCGTCTGTCTGGGCATCGCTGATAGCCAGGGGCTTTTTCTCGCTGAAAACGTACCGGGTGGCCGGGCTCCCGTGGATATCGAATTGTGCGCCCAGGGCGCTGGTACGACCGGGCGCCAGATATTCGGCGATGACCGTCGCGGATTGCTGGTCGGGGTCGCGCATGGCCGCGGCTGCCTGGGGAACGTTGAGCGTGGTTGCCAGCTCTTCGCACAGCACTTTGAGGACTTGTTGCGTGTCACTGGTGGACGCCGCCGTGAGAATGATGCGGTTCAGCATCGCCAGCTCGCGGTTCTGACGGCGCAGCGCGCGCTGGGCCTGCCGCCGCTTCTGGACGTTGATCACCAGCATCACGATGATGACTATTAGAAGGAAGAACATCCACCCCGCAACGGCGATGACGGTGCGATATTGCTCGAATACCGAAACCGGGCGGTATTCGACGACCGATCCGGTGGGGAGTTGTTCCTCTGTGACGCCCCAACGTTTCATCTGCCGGTAATCGAAGATCGCCGGGCTGTCCGGCTGGGTGACGACGGGAATGCTCTCCGGCGACTCCCCTTGCATGATGCGTATAGCCATCTCCGCCGCCGTTTGCCCTTGATTGAAGCCCCAATTCAGGTAGCCGCCCAGGATGCCGCTGCCCAGGAATTCTTTGCCGGTGGCGTAGATGGGGGCGTTGGCGTGTTGGTAAACCAGCGCGACGCTTTCGGCGCTGGAGAGCGTATGGCCGGCCTTATCTTGATGGAAGGTCATCAAATACACGATGTCCTCGGTGGGTGAGAGGCTTGCGAGCTTCTGCGCCAGCTCTTCGACGGTGACGTCATCCCAGTAGATGACCTTGATGTCGGCTTTGCCCTCGGCCAGGGCGGCATCCAATTGCTCGTGCAGGGTCACACCGGTGGGGGTGCGATCCACCACAACGTGGATGGTCTTGATGGAAGGATGCAATTGCCGCGCCAGTTGCACGGTCTTCATGTTTTCGGTTCGCTCGACCACGCCGGTGATGCCGGACTGGCCCAACAAGCGGTCGTCGGAATAGCGGTTGACGCCGCAGAAGACCACCGGCACGTTGGGAAACAACTCCGCGCGGTTGGCCAGGATGAAATCCAGCGCGTTGTCGTCAGCGGTGATGATGAGATCAAACTGGGTCGCGGCAAATTTGTGCCGGTACAGGCGCAGCAGATTGGCGAAGTGTTCGTCGTCGTAGGCGCGTTTGGTGTCCATATACTCGACGGTCAGCTCGACATTGGGCATTTCCGCTCTTAACGTTGTTTCGACGCCGGTGGTGATGTCGTCGGCCCACGCCATTCCTTTGTGGTAGGATTGCAATAACAACACACTTTTGATCTCCGGCGCAGGCGTGACCATTGTGGATACCGGAGGGTTTGGGGAATGGCACCCGCACAGCGCGATGACGAACAGTAATAAGCATAGATGTTTTTTGATCATTGTTTTACGTTTGCTTTCAGGTACCTATGCAGGTGTTATCCGGCGTTTGCTACGGCGATAAATCGCCGTTCTACAGGCCCAAGCCCCGTTTACGGCGCGTGATTCCGTAGCGCAGGCGTTGACGCCTGCGCGTGTGCGGCAAACCCAATTGCCGAATTAAACGGTTAATCCTATCAGCCGTCCCTTTGGCGCATCTCTGTTCCGTGGCAGTGTTTGAATTTCTTCCCGCTGCCGCACGGACAGGGGTCGTTGCGGCCTGCGGCGCGGAATTGTTTTTCAAGGGCTCGCTCCGCTTCACGTAGCCTTGCCATGACGTTGGCCGGCGGTCGGCGTTGGCGCAGTTCCTCGACCATCAGTTGCATGGGGCGCCGGATGTGTTCGAAGAACGCCTTGTAGCCGGCGCACAGGTAGTTGAGCGGCGGCGCCGCGCTTCCTGTGGCCAGGATGCGATCCTTGGGGCAGCCGCCGTTGCAGACGAAGCGCACCGCGCAGTCCAGGCACGCCGGGTTGAGCTTTTCGCGTTTATCCTCTCCAAATTGTCGCTGTTTCTCCGAGGCGGCCATCTCCACCAACGACGTCTCCATCACATTGCCCAGTTTGTAGCGCGGCTCCACAAAGTGGTCGCATGCGTACACGTCGCCGTTGTGTTCCAGCGCCAGGCCCAGCCCGCAGGTCGGCTCCGCGACGCACAGCCCCGGGCGCTCTCCCATCCAGGCGGCCAGCGCCACATCGAAAAGCTGCACGAAAACCCGGCCCACGTCGCGCCGCACCCATTCGTCGAAGACGGCGATCAGAAATTTGCCGTAGGCTTCCCCGGTCACCGAGTGTGACGTCACCGCGTCGCCTTCCTGGTATCCCGTGGCGTTGTCGCGCCGCACAATCGGGATGAACTGCATGAATCCGGCGCCGTCCGTGAACAGGTCGCGGAAGAAGCGGTAGACCTCCAGCGGGTGGGCGGCGTTGGCCTGATGGACGGTACAGAGGATGTTGAATTCCACGCGCTGCTGCTGCAAGTGCTTCACCCCGCGCACGACTCGTTCCCAGGTGGGGCGCCCATCTTTGTCCACGCGGTAAGCGTCGTGCATGGGGCGCGGACCGTCCAGGCTCACCCCAACGAGAAAATGGTTATCGTGGAAGAAGGCGGCCCATTCATCGTCGAGCAAAACTCCGTTGGTCTGCACGGTGTTGAGAATGCGCACGCCGGGGCGGCGGTATTTCTCCTGCATGGCGATGGCTCGCGCGAAAAATTCCCGCCCCATCAGCAACGGTTCGCCGCCTTGCCAGCCGAAGACCACCTCTGGAACTGGCTGAGCCTCGATGTACTGTCGGGTGAAGGTTTCCAGAACCGCGTCAGACATTCGGAAGTCGCTGCCGGGATACAACGCGGTTTTGGGCAGGTAATAACAATAGCCGCAATCCAGGTTACAGACCGGGCCATGGGGTTTGACCATCACATGGAAAGCGAGTGGGTGAGGTCGAATGGGTATATCCATCTTTTCCGGCATTGTTTTGAGTCCGGTTGAGTGACCGGCAGCGTTCGACGGATAGCGCCTGGACGCTGTTTGAAAAATTATAACATAACTTTCGCCCCCTGCATCTTTGAAAGAGGGTTTAAGGGTGTTTTTTGCGTGGCCGACCCACGCAAAAAATGCCCTTTATATTTCCTCTGAGGCGGTTAACCAATTCATGCGAAAAGTGACGGACTTGATTTCTTCTAACCTATTGACAAGGATCAGGTTAAGATGTAAAATTGAAAAGTTCAATGAAAATACCCGTAATTTTCATTGAAACCTTTAATTTCATTGAATACTTCACAAAGGAGGAGCTTAGATGCGTAAGTTAGCCTGGTTGAATGTAGTCATTTTGTTGTCCATTCTGTTAGCCGGATGCGCGACCCCCGTCGCCACAACTCCGGCGCCGCCGGCCGAGACTCCCAAGACGACCGAAGCCGCGACCGAAGAACCGCAGGCCACCGCCGCCGCGACCGAGGAAGCGAAACCGACGGAAACCCCGACCGAGGAAGCCAAAACCCCCGAAGCGGTCGCCTCGAAATACAAGGAGTCGCCGCTGCTGGCCGAGAAAGTGGCCGCCGGCGAGTTGCTCCCCGTTGACGAACGCCTGCCGGTGAACCCGATGGTGGTCGAGCCGTTTGTCGAGCAGGGGCCATACGGCGGCGAGCTACGTTACGGCTTCGTCGGCACCAGCCCCGCGTGGGAAGGATTGCTCTACATTTCCGGCTGGGAGCACCTGGTCACCTGGGACCGCGATTTCCAAAAAGTCATTCCGAACGTCGCCGAGAGTTGGGACGTGAACACCGAGGCGACAGAATACACCTTCCATCTGCGCAAGGGTCTGAAGTGGTCCGACGGCGAGCCTTACACCGCCGATGACATCATGTTCTACATTGATGACATCATGTACAACACCGATCTCAATCCCAGCCCGTGGGCCGACTGGGCGCCGGCGGAGATGCTCGAAGGGTTGAAAATCGAAAAGCTGGATGATTACACTGTCAAATTTACTTTTGCCAAACCCTACGGCACGTTCCTTTATCAGTTGGCCGGTTGGGGTGGGCGCATGTTCACGCAGTACCCCAAACATTACCTGGTGCAATTCCACAAAACATACAATCCCGACGTTGACAAGCTGGTCGCCGAAGATGGCGTGGTGAAGGATTGGATCGCGTTGCTCTTCAAGAAAGCTCCAGACAACTGGGGCAACCCGGAGCGGTTTATGGAGAGCGTGGAGCTGCCTTCCATGTCCGGTTGGCGCCTCAAGCAACCGTTGGGCACCGGCACGACTCTCATTTTGGAGCGCAACCCTTACTACTGGAAAGTGGACCCGGAGGGCAATCAGTTGCCTTACATTGACACCATCGTGGCCACATCTTACCAGGATGCAGCGAGCCGCACTTTCGCGATGATGAGCGGCGAGCTCGATTTCGTCAAGGAACCCGGCGAGCCCAACCGCGAGCTGTATTACGCTGCGATGGACGGCGGCAACCCCATCGCGATTCGCAACCAGCAGTTCGACGGCAGCAATACGCAGTCCATCCAGTTCAATATGACCGTGAAAGACCCGGTCAAGAACCAGATTTTCAACGACAAGAATTTCCGCATCGGAATGTCCTATGCCATCAACCGCCCAGAGGTCATCGAGGTGATCTTCAAGGGGCAGGGTGAGCCCGCGCAGGTCTCGCCGCTGGAATCTTCCCCGCTGTACAACGAAACGTTGACGAAGCAATACATCGAGTTCGATCTCGACAAGGCCAACGAGTATCTGGACAAGGTGCTCCCCGAAAAAGACGCTGATGGGTTCCGCCTGGATTCGACGGGCAAACGTCTCAGCATTATCTTCACCGTCCAGTCGGACTTTGGCGAAGGGTCTCACTGGGTGCAACTGGCCGAGTTGTTGGTCAAGTATTGGGCCGCGGTTGGTGTGGAGGTCAACCTTGACGTCGTGACCCGATCCGTTCACGATGAGTCCCGCACGAAGACCAACGACATTGAGATGGAACTGTACCACGGCAGCGAAGGTGGATCGGGCATTACGGCTATCATTGACCCGCGCTTCTACGTTCCCACCGGCATGGTCTATGGGTTGGGGTGGTCCAACTGGTTCAGTGATCCCGAAGGCGACTACGCCGTGGAGCCGCCGGACTATGTGAAGGCGACCCGCGACATTTACCTGTCGGCCATCCAGAAGGCGACCTACGAAGAACAGGTGGCCGAAATGCAGAAATTGATGGCAGCCTCGGTGGACAACTTCTGGGTCATCGGCATCTCCCGTTACGCTCCCCTCTACCAACCGCTCAGCACGCGGCTCGGCAATGTGCCGGAGACGTGGCTGCACGGCTGGCTGGAAGGGTTCTTCCGGATTCTCGCCCCGGAACAGTGGTACATCAAACCATAACTTCGTTTGGGTATGCCAACTGTACCGGCAGTGCAGTTGGCATCTGATCGCAGGGGGTTGACTCCCCCCCGCTTCCTCCGCTCCTATCCCCCGGCATTGCCGGGGGATAGGGATGAAATTTGTAACCACACAGCAATCCCCCGATTTTTTACGTTTGACCTCTTTCCTTGTTATGAGAAAATACCCCCTTGCACAGGGCCCCGCAAGGGCGGGGGAGTTGGGGGGAAAAAGTATTTTTCGGTAACGTTCCCGGAAACGTTCCCGAAAACTCTTGACAACCCCCATGTTTCCATGTAGAATTGAAACGTTCAGTGAAAAACCAGGTTTTTCGCTGACTAGCTTAGAGTGAGTGAAACCTTTCTTTATGGTCTCATCCCCAACTTTACGTGAAGTTGCAGAACAGGCCCGGGTCTCGATTGGCACTGCGTCGCAGGCATTGAACAATCGTTCCAATGTAGCGCCGGAAACGCGCGCGCGTGTGGTTGACACCGCTTTGGCCCTGGGATATCCGATTAAAACCACTTTGTCCGATGAAGCTGAAGTCTCGGTGGCCACCATCGGGCTGTTCACGAAACACGATTTCGGATTGCCGGTAGAAATCAACCCCTTCTATTCGTGCATACAGCTGGGGGTGGAGAGCGAATGTCGCAAGCGCCACATCAGCTTGATGTTTGCCAGCGTCGAGGTGGATCCCTCCAATCGCCCCCTGATGTGGCCCGTGTTGCTCAACGAACCGCGCGTGGACGGGTTGATCCTGGCGGGGACGCTCCTGGAGACGGCGGTGGATTTCCTGGGGCGGCGCCGAGATATTCCCGTGGTTTTGATAGACGGGTATGCCCCGGCCTTGAATTACGACAACATCGTGATTGACAACGCCGGCGGCGCCGCCAAACTTGTCAACCATTTGGTGATGTGCGGGCACAAGCACATCGGTATAGTTGGGTTCAATCCCCAGTCGCCGCTCAGCGCGCGTGAACGTTACGAAAGCTATGTGCGCACCTTACAATCGCACGGCATCCAGCAGACCTACGTCGAGGAATCGGGCCTTTCGCGGGAGTCCGGTTACGAGGCCACTCGGCGCTTGTTGAAACGCGCGCCGCAGGTCACGGCTATTTTTGCCTGCAACGACCTGGTGGCCGTCGGCGCGATCCACGGCATACGCAGTTTGGGTCTGGAGACGCCGCGGGACGTGTCGGTGGTGGGGTTCGACGATATTGACCTGGCCGCCGACGTCTTGCCGGCTTTGACGACCGTGCGTGTCCCCAAGTTGTGGCTGGGGAGCCTGGCGGTGCGCCAGCTGATCGCGCGCATCCAGAACCCGGACCAGCCGCAGTTGACGCTCACTGTATCTACACAACTGATATTGCGCGATTCTGTGTTGCGAATGGCGCCTTGACGCAATCATCATGAGAATTTTTGCAAATGAGAGAAGTTGTGCAACGGTACCGCTGTTATCCGGCACAAGCAGACCGACTAAAGTCGGAGTGTACTTACGCGACGGTACTCACCGGCTTATGCGAATTAACAAAATAATCCGGTAACGGTTGTCCGCCGTTCGTCCGACGATAAATTGCCGGCCTACAGGCCCGCGCCCCATAAACGGGGTTTCCAGCAGCCCGCTTCAGTGGGCGTGATTCCGTAGCATGGGCGTTGACGCCCGTGTGTAGGTTATTCTAATACAAGGAGGTGAGAAAAGTCCATCAAATATTGTGTATATTCTGTTGATCCTTTTTCTGTTTCTATCTCAAATTTCTAAGGAGGAGCGAAATGCGTAAGTTCGCATGGTTAAATCTTGTGATTTTACTGTCAATGCTGTTGGCGGCCTGTGGCCCCACCGCCGCGCCTGCGACGCAAGCACCGGCAACGGATGCGCCGAAGACGACCGATGCGCCGAAAGAGACTGCGGCCCCAGAAGAGACTACGGCCCCAGAAGAGACTGCGGAAACCCCGGCATCTAAATACAGCGAATCCCCGATGCTGGCCGAGAAAGTGACCGCTGGCGAGCTGTCCCCCGTTGACGAGCGTCTGCCCATGAACCCCATGGTGGTTGCGCCGCTGGTCGAGCAGGGTCAATACAGCGACGAGTTGCGCTACGGGTTTACCGGTACCAACCCGGAGTGGGGCGGTATGCTCTATTTGAACGGTTGGGAACACCTGGTTAGCTGGAGCCCCGATTTCTCGGAGGTGGTGCCGAATATTGTCGAGAGTTGGGAAATCAGCGACGACGCGCGCGAATACACCTTCCACATCCGCAAAGGTATCAAGTGGAGCGACGGCGTGCCCTTTACCGCGGACGACATCATGTTCTATGTTGAGGATGTCTTCCGGGATCCGGACATATCTCCGAATCCCGGCGCCGACTGGATCACGCAGGCCCAGGTTCCGGGTTTTGTCGCGACGAAAGTTGACGACTATACCTTCAAATTCGCTTTCGCCGAGTCAAATGGTATCCTTCTTTACAAGTTAGCGAAATGGGACGGGCGCTATTTCACGCAGTACCCGAAACATTATATGCAGCAGTTCCACAAGAAATACAACCCGGATGTTGACAAGCTGGTCGCCGAGGACGGTGTGGTGAAAGACTGGGTCGCACTGTTCTCCAAGATGGGCGCGGCAAACTGGGGTGACCCGGGGATATTCTTCCGAAATGTTGACCACCCATCCATGTCCCCCTGGGTGCTGAAGCAGGAATTGGGCACCGGCACCACCATTCTTTTGGAGCGCAATCCCTACTACTGGAAGGTTGATCCGGCGGGGAACCAACTCCCGTACATTGACCGGGTGACCGCTACTTCGTTCCAGGACGATCAGAGCCGCACCTTCGCGATGATGAATGGCGATCTCGACTTCATCAAAGATCCCGGCGAGCCGAATCGTGAGTTGTATTACCAGGCTGTAGACGAGGGTAAGCCGATCCGTATTCTGAATCCGACTCATGACGGCGGCAACACACAATCCATTCACTTCAACTACAACGACAAGGACCCCCTCAAGGCTCAGATCTTCCAGGACAAGAATTTCCGTATCGGCATGTCCTACGCGCTCAACCGCGAGGAAATCATCGAGGTGATTTTCAAGGGGCAGGGCGAACCGGCTCAGGTTGCGCCGCTGGAGTCCTCGCCGTTGTACAACGAACAATTGGCGACGCAATACATCGAGTACGATGTTGATAAGGCCAATGAGTATCTGGACAAAGTGCTGCCTGATAAGGACAGCGAGGGATTCCGCGTGCGTCCGGACGATGGCAAACGTTTTACTATCCTTTTCACCGCTCAGAGTGATAATGCCGAGGGCGCCCACTGGGTTCAGCTCAGTGAGATGTTTGTCAAGTATTGGAAAGAAGTGGGTGTAGATGTTCAGTTGGATGTCGTGACCGGCGCGGTCTGGGATGATTCGCGACGCGCGACCAACGACTGGGATGCCCGCGTTTTCCACGGCGCCGAGGGTGGAACGGGTATTACGGCCATCATTGACTACCGTTGGCACGTTCCCGGCGACTGGAACGGTTTCTTCTGCATCGGCTGGCACCTGTGGCTCGCGAATGAGAACGCCGAGGAGATGCCGGAGCTTGCGGTGGAGCCGCCGGATTATGTGAAGCAGATGTACAAAGACTACTACACGAAGGTTGCTGCGAGCGCCGATCCTGCTGTTCAGATTGCAGAGATGTCGAAGTTGCTGCAGCAATCGGCCGACAATTTCTGGCTTATCGGTATCTCACGCTACCCGCTCGATTACCAACCGATCAGCGCGCGTCTGCATAACGTGCCGGACAGCTGGTTGAACGGTTGGCTGCAAGGCTTTACCAAGATCCTCTACCCTGAGCAGTGGTATATTCAGGAATAAAGAGGCCGGCTCGCATCTGATGGAGGGTGCGCCATAGCCTTTGATTTTGCTATCTGTTAGTGCGTAATGTGATAACCGGTAACCGGTCATCTGAGACCGGTTACCGGTTGCTTGAAAGGGGTGTTTTATGTGGAAATATCTCTTGCGCCGTTTGTCCTACGCGATTTTCACGCTCTGGGTGGTGTCGGTGATCGCTTTCTTCGTCATCCAGTTGCCGCCGGGCGACTACGTCTCAAATCTGGTGCGGCGCCTGCGCGATCAATCAGGGCAGAATTCGGACGAGTTTGAACAGCGCATGCGTGAGGTTTACGGTTTCGATGATCCGATTTTTGTGCAGTACTACAAATGGATGCGCAATATTATCTTTCGCGGCGACTTCGGCTATTCATTTATCTATCGGCGCGACGCCGGTGAGATGATTATGGAGCGTCTGCCGATGTCGGCGGTGATGGCCCTTGCCTCATTTGTGCTGGTCTGGTCTATTTCGCTGCCGCTGGGTATTTATGCGGCGGTCAAAAAGTATTCCATCTTCGACTACAGCGCTTCGTTTATCGGCTTTGTGGGGTTGGCCATCCCCAACTTTGTCCTGGCCTTGATTGCGTTGTATGCCAGTTACCGGCTTACCGGGCAGGCGGCCATCGGGCTTTTCTCGAAGGAATTCGTGGATGCCCCGTGGTCTCTGGACAAGTTTTGGAATCTGCTTGGCCATTTGTGGGTTCCGGCGCTGGTCGTCGGTTTGAGCGGGATCGCCGGGCAGTTGCAGACGATGCGCGCCAACCTGCTGGACGAGTTGAACAAGCCTTACGTCAACACGGCGCGTTCCAAAGGATTGTCGGAGGCGCGCCTGTTGTGGAAATACCCCGTGCGCCACGCGCTGAATCCCTTCATCAGTACGATCGGTTGGATTTTGCCGTCGTTGGTGTCGGGCGAGGCGATTGTTTCGATGGTGCTGAATTTGCCTACGTCCGGCCCGATGCTTTTTCAAGCGTTGACGCAGCAGGATCAATACGTCGCCGCCGGGTTCATTTTGTTGCTGAGCTCGTTGACCATCATCGGGACGTTTATTTCGGACTTGTTGTTGGCGGCGCTCGATCCGCGCATCCGGTTACAGTAAAGGTTGAAAACCATGACGAAGACTCAAGAACCATCAACGGAACCCTCGGCAGCGCTGGCGCCGGACCAGGACAGCAAGATTGAGGCGGCGTCGCAATGGCTGTTGATGTGGTGGAAGTTTCGCAAGAGCACGCTGGCCGTGATCGGGGCCATCGTGGTTATTCTGTCTTACATTATCGCGATCAATGCTGAATTCTTTGCGCCTAAACTGGCGGAGAGTTATGATAAGCAGTACGTCTACGCTCCACCGCAGCCGTTCCGGTTGTTTTATGACGGGAAGTTTGATCCATTTGTCTACGGGCTTAAGTTTGAGCGCGACCCCGTATCTTTCAAGAAGATCTTTAGCGTGGATTACGAAACGCGCATTCCCGTCGGGCTGTTTGTCAAAGGCGAACCCTACAAGTGGCTTGGTTTCATTCCCGCCGACCGGCACCTTTTTGGCCCCAAGAATGCCGGGGACCCTTTCTACCTTCTCGGCGCTGAGAAGAGTGGGCGCGACTTGCTCAGCCGTATCATCTATGGCGCGCGCATTTCGCTGACCGTCGGTCTGGTCGGCGTGCTGATGAGTCTGGTGATCGGCGTCACCATCGGCGGCATCTCCGGTCTGGTCGGCGGCTGGGTGGACAACGTCATCCAGCGCGCGATCGAGATTCTGTTGACGATCCCGCAGGTGCCGATCCTTTTGGCGCTGGCGGCGGTGGTTCCGCCGGACTGGCCGCCGGTGCAGACGTATTTCGTCGTCTCTCTTATCATTTCGCTGGTCAGTTGGACGGGCATGGCGCGTGTGGTGCGCGGGCGCTTCCTGGCGTTGCGTACCGAGGATTTCATCCTGGCGGCGCGGTTGGACGGCGCCCGCCCGCTGCGCTTGATTCTCAAGCACATGCTGCCTTCTTTCCTTAGCCACATCATCGCCTCGATTACGCTCTCTATTCCCTACATGATCCTGAACGAGACTTTCTTCAGCTTCCTGGGCGTCGGGCTGCGCGCGCCGGCCATCAGTTGGGGCATTTTGCTGCAAGAGGCGCGCCAGATCGCGACGGTGGCGTTGTTCCCCTGGATACTCGCGCCGGCCGGGGCGGTGGTGATCGTGGTGCTTTCAATGAACTTTATGGGCAACGGTCTGCGCGATGCAGCCGACCCCTATTCGACGTAGAGTGGGGGCGAGGACATTATGGCCAATGATACACTGTTAGAATTTAGCGATTTCCGTTTGCACTTCTTCACCGACGAAGGCGTGGTGAAGGCGGTGGATGGCGTTGATCTGACCGTGCGCCGCGCCAAGACCACCTGTATTGTGGGAGAGAGCGGTTGCGGCAAGAGCGTGATGTCACTGACTTCCTTGCGCATCGTGCCTAAGCCGGGGCGCATCGTCAGCGGCAAGATCATGCTGTACGAAAAAGAAAACAGCCCCGGAGTGGACATTGCTGCTCTGGACCCGAAGGGGCGCGAGATTCGCGCGATCCGTGGGGCGCAGATCGCCATGATCTTCCAGGAGCCGATGACGAGTTTGAGCCCGTTGCACACCATCGGCGACCAAATCGGCGAGGCGATCCGGCTGCACCAGGGATTGTCCAAAGAAGCGGCCAGGGAGCACGCGATCAAGATGCTGGATCGGGTGCGCATCCCCCGCCCGGAGCGCCTGATAGACGAGTATCCCTTCCGCTTGAGCGGCGGTATGCGCCAGCGGGCCATGATCGCCATGGCGCTCTCCTGCAATCCTAGCCTGCTCATCGCCGACGAGCCGACGACGGCGCTGGACGTGACGACGCAGGCGCAAATTCTGGATTTGATGGGGGAGCTGCAAAGCGACTACAGCATGGCGATCATGTTCATCACGCACGACTTGGGCGTGGTGGCGGAGGTCGCCGACGAGGTGGCGGTGATGTACCTGGGCCGGGTGGTGGAGCAGTGCGACGCGGATACCTTGTTCAATGCGCCCAAGCACCCCTACACCCAGGCGTTGCTCAGCTCAATTCCCAAGGTGACGGCAAACCGCGAACCGTTGGAGCCGATCCAGGGAATGGTGCCCAATCCTTTCCGCCGTCCGCAGGGGTGTTCTTTCAATCCCCGTTGCGTGAAGGCGATGGAAATTTGCCGGTCGCGGGAACCGGTTTCCACCGAGGTTGCGCCCGGACATCATGTGCGTTGCCTTTTGTACGAGAAGTGAGTGAGACTATGGAAAATCAATCTACACTATCCCAAACAGCGCAACCGGCCGCGGCGGAAGCTGGAAACCCGGAAGATTTGTTGTTGGAAGTGCGCGATCTGAAGATGTACTTCCCGGTGGTCAAGGGCATCTTCGGCGGCGTCAAAGGCTACGTGCGCGCGGCGGACGACGTGAACTTCAAGATCAAGCGCGGCGAGACGTTGGGCCTGGTGGGAGAGAGCGGTTGCGGCAAGACGACGGTGGGACGCACCATCGTGCGCGCTTACAACCCAACCTCCGGCTCGATTCTCTACTACGGCGATTCCGACGTTCCCGTAGACCTGGCCGTGATGGATGAGAAGACGCTCCGCGAGTACCGCACCGACATCCGCATGATCTTTCAGGACCCCTATTCTTCGTTGAACCCGCGCATGCCGGTGTTCGAGGTCGTCGGTGAGGCGTTGCACAACCTGGCGGCGATGAGTCGCAGCGAGATGGAAGCCAGGGTGAGCGACGCGCTGGTGCGCGTCGGCCTGCGCCCCGAATACATCCGGCGTTATCCGCACGCCTTCAGCGGCGGCGAACGCCAGCGCGTCGGCATCGCCCGCGCCCTGGTCACCAATCCCAAGCTGGTGATCTGTGACGAGGCGGTTTCGGCGCTCGACGTGTCGGTGCGAGCGCAGGTGCTCAATCTGCTGGAGAATTTGCGGCAGGACCTCAACCTGACGTATCTGTTCGTTTCGCACGACCTGAGCGTGATCCGCTACATCTGCGACCGTGTGGTGGTGATGTACGTGGGCAAGATCGTGGAAACAGCGACGGTGAATGCGCTCTTCCAGACGCCCAAGCATCCCTACACCGAAGCGTTGATGTCGGCGGTGCCGATCCAGAACCCGCGCCTGCGCAGCAAGGAGAGCCGCATCCGCCTGGCCGGCGAAATTGCCGACCCGTCCAACCCGCCGAGCGGGTGCTATTTCCATCCGCGCTGCCGTTTTGCGCAGTCCCGCTGTATGGATGAGTCGCCGGCCCTGCGCACGTTGGAGGATGGGCATCAGGTCGCCTGCCATTTTGCGGAAGAGTTGACCCTGCGCGGCGCCATCATGGGCTGAGCCTGAGAGTTACCGATGAATTTCTACAAACACTGTGCCTACGCGGCACAGTGTTTGTTTTTAACGATGGAATAAAATTACCTCTTGACCTCTCTCATTACTGTGGGACAATACCTCCTTGTGTGAGGCTTGCAAAGCGGGGAGTGAGGGAAAAAAAGCGTTTCCCCGGTAACGTTCCCGGAAACGTTTCCGAAAACTCTTGACAACCGTCATGTTTGGTTGTAAAATTGAAACGTTCAGTGAAAAAACGAGTGTTTTTCACTGGTTATTTTAGAGTGATTTGAAACCTTTCATTATGGCCTCATCCCCAACTTTACGTGAAGTCGCAGAACATGCCAGGGTTTCCATTGGCACCGCGTCGCAAGCATTGAACAATCGTTCCAATGTAGCGCCGGAAACGCGCGCGCGTGTGGTTGACGCCGCTCTGACCCTGGGATATCCGATTAAAAGCGCTTTGCTCGACGAAGCCGAAGTCTCGGTGACGACCATTGGGTTGCTCTCCAAACACGATTTCGGATTGCCTGTCGAAATCAACCCCTTCTATTCGTGCATTCAGTTGGGGGTGGAGAGTGAATGTCGCAAGCGCCACATCAGTTTGATGTTTGCCAGTGTCGAGGTTGACCCCTCCAATCGTCCCTTGATGTGGCCCGTGATGATCAATGAGCCGCGCGTGGACGGGTTGATCCTGGCGGGAACGCTCCTGGAGACGGCGGTGGATTTCCTGGGGCGGCGCCGAGATATTCCCGTGGTTTTGATAGACGGGTACGCCCCGGCCTTGAATTACGATAACATCATCATTGACAATGCCGGCGGCGCCGCTAAACTTGTCAATCATCTGGTGATGTGCGGGCACACGCACATCGGCATGGTCGGGTTCAATTCGCAGTCACCGCTCAGCGTGCGCGAGCGTTACGAAAGTTATGTGCGTACCTTACAAGCTCACGGCATCCAACAGAGTTACATCGAGGAATCGGGCCTTTCGCGGGAGTCCGGTTACGAGGCCACGCGGCGTCTGTTGAAACGCGCGCCGCAGATCACGGCCATTTTTGCTTGCAACGATCTGGTCGCCGTCGGCGCGATCCACGGCATACGCAGTTTGGGCCTGGAGGCGCCGCGAGACGTGTCGGTGGTGGGATTCGACGACATTGATCTGGCCGCCGACGTTGCGCCGGCCCTGACGACCGTGCGCGTTCACAAATTGTGGCTGGGGAGCCTGGCGGTGCGCCAGCTGATCGCGCGCATCCAGAACCCCGACCAGCCGCAGTTGACGATCACTTTGTCCACACAACTGGTGTTGCGCGATTCGGTGTTGCGAATGGCGCCTTGAGGCAATCGTGAGAGTTTTTGCAGATGAGGGAGATTTTACCGCAGAGCACGCAAAGAGCGCAGAGATTGTATGATTTCTCGGCGGCTTCTGTGGTGGAAAAGGCCATCGTTGCATAGGCCCTATTCTAATGAAAGGAGGTAAGGAAAGCCCATCAAATATCACACAAACCCTATTGACCCCTTTTCTATTTCTATCTCAAATCTGTAAGGAGGAGCAAAATGCGTAAGTTCGCATGGTTAAATCTCGTGATTTTATTGTCCATGTTGCTGGCGGCCTGTGGTCCCACCGCAGCGCCTGCGACGCAAGCGCCGGCAACCGACGCGCCGAAGACGACCGAGGCCCCGAAAGAGACCGAAGCCCCGAAAGAGACCGAAGCCCCGAAAGAGACCGAGGCTCCGAAAGAGACTGAGGCTCCGAAAGAGACTGAGGCCCCGATCACTTCTAAATATATCGAATCCCCGATGTTGACCGCAAAAGTTGACGCCGGCGAACTGCCCCCCGTTGACGAGCGTCTGCCGATGAACCCTATGGTGATTGAGCCGTTGGTTGAGCAGGGTAAACACGGCGGCGAGATGCGCTTCGGTATGGTCGGCACCAGCGCTACCTGGGGTGGCATGGTCTTTGTGGCTGCCTGGGAGCACCTGACCATCTGGAAACCCGATTTCAGCGGCGTTGAACCGAACCTGGTCGAGAGCATTGATGTCAGCGACGACGTGACTGAATACACCTTCCACATGCGCAAAGGCATGAAGTGGTCCGATGGTGTGGATTTCACGGCGGATGACATCGCGTTCTACATCGAAGATGTCCTGGGCAACACCGATCTCAACCCTAATGGGGTCGCCGCGGACTGGATTCCTACCGGCCAGGGCGCCGATATGAAATTCGAGAAGATTGATGATTACACCTTCAAACTAACCTTCCCGGAGCCCTACGGCACGTTCCTCTACGTCCTGGCGCAGTGGCAGGGACGTCAGTTCGCCCAGTTCCCCAAGCACTACCTGCAACAGTACCACAAGAGCTACAACGACAAAGTGGATGAGCTGGTCAAGGAGGATGGCACGGTAGCCGACTGGATGGCGCTGTTCAACAAGTACGGCGGCGGCGGCTGGGGCGACCCTGAAGCGCTTTATCTTTACCCTGAACACCCCTCACTGTATGCCTGGATCATCACGCAACCGCTGGGCACGGGGACGCAGCTGAAGCTGGAACGCAATCCGTATTACTGGAAAGTGGACACGGCCGGCAACCAACTGCCCTACATTGACAGCATTCTGGTGACCGCTTACCAGGATGCGGAAAGCCGCACCTTCGCGATGCTCAACGGCGACATTGACGCCTTGAAAGACCCCGGCAACGACAACCGCATCGTCTACCACGATGCAGTGGATGAAGGCAAGGCGATCAACATCTACTATCCGAAGTCTGACGGCGCCAACACCAACACCGTTCACTTCAACCAGACGATTTCCGATACCTTCAAGGCCGGCGTGTTTGCCGACATCAACTTCCGCATTGGTATGTCCCACGCGATCAACCGCCAGCAGATCATCGAGATCGTTCACAACGGCCAGGGCACGCCTGCGCAGCAGGCTCCGAACAACGACGGCCCGCTGTACATTGAGGGCATGGATACTCAGTACATCGAGTACGATCCGGCCCTGGCGACCGAATACCTCGACAAAGTCTTCACCAACGGCAAGGACGCCGACGGTTATTACCTGGATCCCGATGGCAAACCCTTTGAGATGATCTTCACCGTCCAGAACGACCTCAGCTACGGCACCACGTACGTTCAGGTGGCCGAGCTGTTGATCGGTTATTGGGACGAGGTGGGCGTCAAGGCGACCTTGAATTCCATCGCGAGCGATCCCTACGAAGTGGCACGAAAAGCCAATACGATCGAATGCATCATCTTCACCTCCGAAGGCGGCGCCGGAATCACCCCCATCCTCGATCCGCGTTACTACGTTCCGCTCGCTGGGTATCAAGCTTACTTCGCTCGCGCCTGGTACGCCTGGCGCGTCAACGAGACCCCCGATGTAGTCCAGGTTGAACCGCCGCAATGGGCGAAAGACGCTTATGCCAAGTACGAAGAAGTTCTCGCGCAGCCTACGACCGAACAACAAATCGAGAAGATGAAGGTCGTTCTGCAGGAGGCCAAGGAGCGCTTCTACGTATTGGGTATCTCTCGACCGGGCGACCTGTACTACCCCTACAGCTCGCGCCTGGGCGGCATCCCTGACACCTGGTACGATGGGTGGGCCGAGGGCGTAGAGAAGATCACCTACCCCGAACAGTGGTTCATCAAAGAATAATATCATAGGTTCCATGTGCTCCGGCGAGACTCTCGCCGGAGCACATCCCTTTGAAGAATTCTCAAGGAGAAGATCATGTGGCGATATTTATTTAAGCGTTTCCTCTCGATGCTCTTGACCGTATGGGTGATCTCGCTGCTTGTTTTTGCGATCATTCAACTCCCGCCGGGCGATTATGTGACCACACTGGTCAACCGGCTTGTTGCCACTTCATCGGGTACTTCCACGCTATCCAGTGAATACATCGCGCAAATCCGTGAGACGTATGGATTCAACCAACCTTTGTATGTCCAATACTTCAAATGGATCGGGAGGATTCTCACAAAGGGAGAATTTGGCTACTCGTTTGTTTACCAACGTGATGCGGTCGTCATGATCACCGAACGGCTGCCGATGACGTTCGCGTTGTCATTCTCCAGTTTTCTCCTGGTATGGATGATTGCTTTGCCCATCGGTATTTATTCTGCTGTCCGCCAATACTCGCTAGGAGATTACCTCTTCAGCTTTATTGGGTTTATTGGTGTGGCGGTACCGAACTTTTTGTTGGCGCTTATTCTCTTGTTTATCACCTATAAATACTTTGACCAGGCCATGATCGGCTTGTTTTCTGAGGAATATGCCTCTGCGCCGTGGGATATGGCGAAATTCCTGGATATGTTAAAGCATTTGTGGATTCCGGCGCTTATTCTCAGTCTGGGGGGCACCGCCGGGTTGATCCGCACGATGCGGGCCAATTTGCTGGATGAGCTCAACAAACCCTACGTGGAAACTGCGCGTTCCAAAGGACTCTCGGAGAGTCGTTTGTTGTGGAAATATCCTGTGCGTCATGCCATGAACCCGTTTGTGAGCACCATCGGGTGGACCTTGCCCGGGTTGATTTCCGGTGACTTGATTGTTTCCACGGTGTTGAATCTGCCCACCTCTGGCCCGGTTTTATACAACGCCTTGCGAGCCCAGGATATGTATGTAGCGGCAGGGTTTATTTTAATGTTGACGATCTTGACCGTGTTCGGCACATTCGTTTCGGACATTTTGCTGGCCGTGCTGGATCCACGCATCCGTCTCCAATAATTTCTGACAGAAAGAGGTAAACTACGATGACCGCAAATGAAATTGATTTAGCGCTTGCCGATCGCGCCAGCGGTTCCCCGGCCCCAGAAAGCAATGTTCAGATAGAAGTGGCTACGCAATGGCAGCTCATGTGGTGGAAATTCAGAAAGCATAAGTTGGCCATGTTTGGCGGGGCGCTCGTTTTGTTTTTCTACCTGCTGGCAATCTTCGCAGAGTTTTTTGCCCCGGTCAACTTTACAACGTATAATGAGCAATATGTGTATGCGCCGCCGCAGATGATTCACTTGTTTCGTGAGGGAAAATTTGGCCCTTATGTGTATGGATACAAATTTGAACGCGATCCGATTTCGTATAAGAAGACCTGGGCGATTGATGAATCGGTTATTATTCCGCTCCGGTTCTTTAATAGCGGCGATCCCTACAAATTTTGGGGATTGTTCGACGGTAATTTACATCTGATTGGCCCGGTGAACGCCAAAGACCCCTTTTATTTCCTGGGCGCGGACAAAACCGGGCGCGACGTTTTTAGCCGCATTATTTATAGTGCGCGGATTTCCCTGACCGTAGGGTTGGTCGGCGTCTTTCTCAGTCTGACGATTGGCATTCTGGTCGGTGGGACTTCGGGCCTGGCGGGCGGCAGGGTGGATAACCTGATCCAGCGCGTGATTGAGATTTTGATCTCCATCCCCAACTTGCCGATCATGTTGGCTCTAGCGGCCATGGTGCCGTTGACCTGGAGCACGCTCAGTGTGTATTTCATGATCACGATCATCTTATCGTTGCTGGGGTGGATGGGCATGGCGCGTGTGGTGCGCAGTAAGTTCCTGGCCTTGCGCGAAGAGGATTTCATCATGGCGGCCCAATTGGATGGGGTGCCCATGGGGCGGATGATCTTCAAGCACATGCTCCCCTCTTTTTTGAGCCACATTATTGCCTCCGTTACCCTTGCCATTCCTGGCATGATTCTGGGTGAAACGGCTTTGAGCTTTCTGGGGTTGGGGCTGCGCCCGCCGGTGGTGAGCTGGGGCGTGATGCTCCAGGATACACAGAAAGTGGCCGTCCTGGCGATTTATCCCTGGCTATTATTTCCGGCGTTGGCGGTGATCATCGTGGTGTTGGCTTTGAACTTCCTGGGCGATGGCTTGCGTGATGCAGCGGATCCTTACCAGTAAGAGAGATAGATAAAGGTACTCCAATGGCTGACAATAACAATATCCTTGTTCAAGTTAAAGACTTAAAGATCCATTTTTTCACCAATGAAGGGACCGTGCGCGCGGTAGATGGCGTCACTTTTGACATTCGCCGTGGCAAAACCCTTTGTGTGGTGGGTGAAAGTGGGTGCGGCAAAAGCGTCACCGCTCGCGCCTTGCTACAGATTATTCACCGTCCCGGAAAAATTGTTGGCGGCGACATCATTTTGCATCGCGGGAAAGGCCACAATCAGACTGAGGAGATCAACATTAGCAAACTGGAACCGAAGGGGCGCGATATTCGCTCGATCCGCGGCAAGGAAATCGCTATGATTTTCCAGGAACCCATGACTTCACTGAGCCCGATGTATACGGTGGGCAACCAGATCATGGAAACTATCAGGCTGCATACCAGTGTTGACAAAAAACAAGCGCGCGACCGCACCCTCGAGATGTTGGATTTCGTAGGCATTCCTCGTCCGGATCGGATTGTTGATGAATATCCGTTCCGCCTGTCGGGTGGGATGCGCCAACGCGCGATGATTGCGATGGCGTTATCCTGCAACCCCAGCCTGTTGATTGCCGATGAGCCGACCACGGCGTTGGATGTGACGACACAGGCCCAGATCATTGACCTCATGCAGGGGCTGCAAAAAGATTACGACATGGGGATCCTGTTCATCACTCACGACCTGGGCGTCGTGGCAGAAATCGCCGACAATGTGGCCGTGATGTATTTGGGCAATGTCGTTGAATACAGCGATGTGCGCACAATCTTCAATAGCCCGAAACACCCCTATACACAATCACTGCTACGATCCATTCCGAAAGTTACCGCCACGCGCGAAAAACTGGAAGTGATTGCCGGGATGGTGCCCAGCCCGTTCCGCCGGCCATCGGGATGCCCTTTCCACCCGCGTTGCACCAAGGCCATGCCCGTGTGTGCTCAGGTCGAACCCAAAACTATCAGCCTGAGCGAAAATCACCAGGTTCACTGTTTACTGTATGATGAAAGTGTTAAAAATTCTGTGCGAGGGGTGGCGTAATGGCCGAGCAAATATCACAAAACCAACCCGATTCGACTCCAGTGAAGGATAAACCGCTGCTGGAAATCAACAATCTGAAAATGTATTTTCCGATTTCCAAGGGCGTTTTCGGGAAAATCAGCGGATACGTTAAGGCCGCGGATGATGTGACTTTCTCAATTCAATCCGGCGAGACCCTGGGTTTGGTGGGGGAGTCCGGCTGTGGGAAAACCACCGTCGGGCGTTGTTTGGTTCGCGCCTACAAACCGACTGACGGGAGTGTCATCTATCAACTCGCCGATAATACGGAAGTTGACCTGGCGAAAGTTGACAGCAAAGAGCTTCTGACATACCGCAAAGATATCCGTATGATCTTTCAGGACCCGTTTTCATCGCTTAATCCGCGTATGAGTGTCTTTGAGATTATTAGTGAGGTGCTGCGGGTCAATAATCTGTGCCCGGTCAGCGACATGGAGCATCAGGTCGCCAGTATTATGCAGCAATGTGGCCTGCGCCCGGAGTATATGCAGCGTTATCCGCACGCTTTTTCCGGCGGGGAGCGCCAACGCATTGGGATTGCGCGCGCGTTGGTGACATCGCCGCGTCTGGTGGTGTGCGACGAAGCCGTCTCCGGTCTGGATGTTTCGGTGCGCGCTCAAATTCTCAACTTGATGGAAGATCTGCGCCGTGACATGAACCTCACCTATCTGTTCATCTCTCACGACTTGAGCGTCATTCGCCACATCTGCGATCGCGTAGCGGTGATGTACGTGGGCAAACTGGTCGAACTGGCGGACGCCAATACGATTTACACGAACCCGCTGCATCCCTACACCGAGTCCCTGATGTCCGCCGTGCCCATTGCCAACCCGGATTTGCGCGACCGTCAGGCCCGCATTCGCCTGAAGGGCGAGGTCGCCGATCCGGCGAATCCGCCCGGCGGGTGCTATTTCCATCCGCGCTGTCGTTACGCGCAGGAGCGCTGCTCGATTGAGACGCCGGCTTTGCGCACGCTGGGGGCCGGGCATCAGGTCGCCTGCCACCTGGCGGAAGAGTTGTCGCTGCGCGGCGCCGTTATGGGTTAGGACTGGATCTTGCTCTATATGTTCACGAACACTGTGCCTATCCGGCACAGTGTTTGTTTTTCGATTTAATGCTACAATTTTGACCTATGGATCACTCAACGAAGCCATCTTCGTCGCGTTCGAAGTCTTGCCTGAGCAGTCTCGGCGCCGTCCTCTATGCCGGGTATTGTGTTGTCCTGGGCCTTCCCTCCGGTTGGTTTTTGTTCACAACGCCGACGTGGGTGGGGCGGTTGATCGGCCTGACCGGTTTTGTCCTCGTGGGTTTGCCGCTGTCCGGCTGGCTGTGGGCCCGCACGCAGCGCCTCGTCTGGCGGCGACTCACGCTGGGACTGGCGACTTTCCCCTTGCTGTCCACCGCGGTCGTTTTGCTGCGCACCCCTTCCGGCGTTCCCCCTGCCGCTTCGCCGGTGCAACAGCGCTTTTCCCGACCGGACGTGACGTTTCCGCGCTACACACTGAGCAACGTCATCCCCGAAGCCGAGCAAATTCATCTGGGATTTCTGTGGGCGGTGGCCGCCGACTCGCGTTTCACCGCAGCGCAGTCGCGGCGCGTGACGCCGTTCACGATGGCGCTCTACCGCGAGATGGAGCGCGATCGCGATTTCCGCGCCCTGGGCTCGGCGATGGGCTGGGCCTATGCGGAGTTGCTCGGCCTCCCCTTCGATGTGGGGCATTACTTCCTTTATATACCGCGCAACCACGGCGATGGCCCGCTGCCGGCGGTGGTGTTCCTGCACGGCAGCGTAGGCAATTTCAAGACGTATACCTGGCTTTGGTCTAAGTTTGCCGAAGAGCACGGCTTCGTCATCATCGCGCCGAGCTTTGGATTTGGGAACTGGGATCGCCCGGGTGGCGATACGGCTGTGTTCCGCGCGCTTGACGACGCGCAACGCGCCCTCGCCGAATCCGGCGTCGCCGTTGACCCGGCGCGAATCTACCTGGCGGGAATTTCCAACGGCGGAATCGGCGTCTCGCGGGCGGCGTTGGCGGCGCCGGAGCGTTTCGCGGGATTGATCTACCTTTCGCCGGTGATGCCGCCGTCCATCGTGGACAGCGCGGAATTTGCGGCGCAGTGGGCGCGGCGCCCGGTGTTGGTGGTTGCCGGAATGGCCGACGAACGCATCCCGTTGTCTTATGTGCGGCAACGGGCGACGGTTCTGCAAGAGGCGGCGGTGAACGTGACCCTGCGGGAGTATCCAGACGAGGATCACTTCTTGTTCTTCTCGCAGCCGGAAGCCGTTTTGCAGGATGTGGCGGAGTGGCTGCCGCCGGAATGATCGGGTGATGACCTGGCCGGGTCGTTTTTGGCAGTCGTTGAAGCAGTTTGCCGGCGACGTCTTCGATTTGATCAAGGAGACGGGGCTGGCCTGGTGGCGAGACCAGGCTTCACGCCTGGCAGCGGCGCTGGCCTATTACGCGCTCTTTTCCATTGCTCCATTGTTGATCATTCTCATCGCTATCATCGGATTGGTTTTTGGCGAGAGGGCCGCGCAGAACGAGATCGCCCATCAGCTCGCGGGGTGGGTGGGCGAGGACAGCGCGATGTTGATCCAATCGTTGGTCGCCCACATCAACAATCGCACGTCGGGGATTACGGCATCATTGGTAGGTCTCGTTACGATTTTGTACGGCGCATCGGGTTTTTTCAACCAAATCCAGGGCGCGTTGAACACCGTCTGGCACGTTCCTCCTCGTCCCGGCAGCGGACTGTTGAACTGGCTGAGGCGCCGGTTGAACCAGTTTGCGATGGTGTTTGTAGTGGGGGCCCTGTTGTTGTCGAGTTTCTTCGCCGACGTCGTTCTGGCGGCTCTTTCCAAGTATTTTGGGCTGGCCAACCCTTTCAATTTGCGTAGCTCGTTGATTTCGCTGTCCACGATCACCTTGCTCTTTGCCGTGATCTACAAAGTGCTTCCCGATCTTAAAATCGCCTGGCGTGACGTGGTGGTGGGGGCGGCCGTGACGGCATTGCTGTTCACTGTGGGCAAGACGTTGATTGGGCTGTACATGGGGCGCAGCGGGGTGGGGTCGGCGTATGGGGCTGCAGGCTCGCTGGTGGCTTTGCTGGTCTGGATTTATTACTCCGCTCAGATTTTCCTGTTGGGGGCCGAATTTACCCACGTCTTCGCGCAAAAGTTTGGATCGTTGACGCATTCCATCAATGTGACCGACGCGCCTCCGCCCCAGACTTCCGTGGAGACCTTGCTGGACACGCCCACCGGGCCGCCGATTGCGGCGATGTTTCCCATACCGGCGCCCGCGCCCGCGCTGCCGGCGGAACCTGATGCCAAAGCGCCGCATCGCGCCCGCGGTCGCGTGGGGGTGTTTGCTTTCCTGGGCGCCATAAGCGCTTCGCTGTTGGGGTGGTTGTTGCTGCGTGGCAGACGGAAGGGAACGGGAAGCAAGGGGCCCGATACCGGCGAATGAACGGGGCCTCCCTAACCGTCCGTGTATCTGTGGAAGCTGTTCTAACTTTCGCGCGAAATTTGTGTTAAAATGTAGCTATTCGGCCTTCCAACCTTTGACTTTCGACTATCTTCAAGGGAGTTCATCATTAACCTGCGGTTCATTAACGGTTGGATGAAAAGCACGGTCTACATGTCAGAGATATAAAGGGGGTTTTTCG
>DAOUFX010000497.1:0-14434 GCA_034429675.1 Anaerolineae bacterium
CCCGCCTCCAAACCCCCACTTCTCCCCTTTTTATTGAGATGATACTCTTATTTTGACCTGAAACTTTCAGACTTTAGACGATTAGGAGGCAGCGATGATTTTTCAAAGTCTTATAGGCGGTATTTTGTATAAATTTATCACGTGCGTGCTGGTGGCGGCGATCGTCAGCACTTCCTCTTTTCCTGTCATCCAGCATTTGCCGGGCGCGACATCCGCTTATCTGGGGATGATGCAGAAGCTCGGTTTGATCGAGGCCGATGCCACGTCCAGAGATGGGTTTCGTTCTACGGCGCCGGCGGGGATGGAAGCCCTTGTGCCTTCCCTGGACAAGAACGGGGAGCCGGTAGGTTTTCTCCTCAACGCCGATGCTCTCCAGATGAACCAGGCCGGGTTCGCGCCGCCGTCGCTGGCCGATCCGCTCTCGGTTTCGCGGGCGCAGTCCGCTTACGCCCAGACCGACGTGCTCTCCCACACGTTGACCATCACCTTCACCGTGACCAACAACCGCCCCCCTTCGCTCACGCTGGATTTGCCGGTGTCCGCGACGATCACCGATACCATCGCGGCGGTTTCCGCGGTAGACTTCTCCGACGACCCCAACGTGATTCGCAACGTGCTGTTGACCGACGATCTGCTCCCGGCCAACGCCGTTTTCGTCGCCGCCGACCCGCTGCCTGACCGCGTGCCGCCCGTTGGCGGAGACGGCGACGCGCTGGCGTGGAATCTGGGCGATGTGCCGCCGTTGGGCAGTGTGACGGCCACGTTGACCGTTGCGATTCCCGCCGGGCCTTCCTCCGATTTCATCGCACTGGACGGCGGCGCCGCTGCCTGGGGCTCCTTGCAAGGGCGCATGGTCGTCGCTTTGACCGCTCCGGCCAGCCTGGCCCCCGATGGATTCGGCGACTGGCTCCAGTGGACGGTGGACGCCGACTACTATGACGAATACATGCTCAAGAAAGCCGCCGAGCTGGGCAACGACTGGCAGCAGATGTTCGCCTACGTCCGCTCGCTGGGTTACGAATCGTACAAGGGCAGTTTGCGCGGCACGCGCGGCACGTTGTGGAGCGAAGCCGGCAACTCGTTGGATCAGGCCAGCCTCTTGATCGCCATGCTGCGCGGCAGCGGCATCCCGGCGCGCTATCGCCACGGGACGCTGAGCACGGCGCGGGCGCAAGCGCTGATCCTCTCGATGTTCCCCGAACCGACCGGCGTTATCGGCCACATCCCCGCCGGTACCGAGGTGGCCGACCCGGCCAACGATCCGCAACTGCTGTCCGAGACCACCGACCACTGGTGGGTGGAAGCCTACTTACCGGGATCGGGCTGGACGAACCTCGACCCGTGTTTCGCGGAGGCGCTGCCGGGCCAGACCTTCCACGCCAGTCTGGCGACCGACGGCACCGACCAGATTCCCGAAGTTCCCGATTCGCTGCGCCACAAGGTGACGATGACCCTCAAGGTCGAGGATTATCACCCTTTGAACATTGGGAATAGCGGGTTGTCATATTCTTATCCACTCAGTCATACTTTTAATACGGTGGAACTTTCGGGAGACACGGTCACACTCAGGCATCTGGTCAACACGGATGGTGCTACCGGGATGGTTTTCTATTGGTTGCAGCATACCTATACGCCTTATTTCACAGTAAGTGACTCGGAGACTGCTCTTGAGGGGCAATCTTTTCAGGAAATGGTATCGAATTTTCCTTTAAGCACCCGCATTGTCACTGCCGAGTGGCTATTGTTTGACGTCAGTGATGCAAATGGCAATCGTGAACACTATGAACGGGCCATTGTGGATCGAGTAGGATTTGACGCCAGGCAGGGCGGCGGCACCTTGAATGTTGGCGAAAGTGTGGGCACGGAAGCGGTGGTGAGCCCGTTTGACGCGCATTCAGTTTTGGTTTCAGTGTCAGGCACCCCCGATGATTTGGGCGACGGTCAGTCTACTGCTAGTTTCCAAGAGCTTGCCCCTATTTTGACCGAGTTGCAAGAAGAATGGTCCCTCTTGGATAAGGAAGACACAGTGCAGGTTCAGGATTTTATTAGCCGTTATCGTCCGGTTCTTTACCGACTGCAAAATGAATTACTCAAAAAGATGGGTTATGCATTCTATAAATACTCTGATAATGTTCGTCAAATGTATGCGCAAAGTATGGTTTCTAAATCGTATCCCGATAAGCCAAAATTTGTGTTGTTGTCGCAGTACATGCAACCTGAGGCTCCTTTTCAGACAGGTTATGATTTACTTCAAACCAAAGAACGTGTATTAGCTGCCCCACAACAGGCGGCTGCCAGTACAAAAATCACGCAATTGCTTTCAGGCGGGACCGACACTGCGTTAGAGAACGAGCTAATTTATCGTTTTACTCGAAGACAACCGATTTCGGCGATGTCTGTGTTCCTGGCTGCGGAGGAACAAGGTATTGATATCCAATCTATCACTATGGACACATTGGATACTCTGGCGGGCCTTGAAATCTCCCAAGAGGCTAAAGCTCGTATTACACAGGCCGTGCGCGATGGCAAAACAGTCCTTGTGCCGGGTCGAATGCTCACCATTCAAGACAAAGTCACCATAGCTTGGTGGGAGGTTGATTCCTCTGGATATATGACCGGTGTCATGGAGAATGGTTGGCATTGCGCTCTTATGAACTACGTGAATAACTTGTGGTATACAATGATGGCCTCACAAGGGTTGAGCATTGTGGCCGGGTTTATTTACACCGGGCTTTTCTTCCTGGGTACATGGTTCTCATTAGCCGTAGAAGGCCCCCCTGGCACAGATCCTGGGGATGTGATTTGCGGGTTGTTAGACTGTGATCCTGGAGGAGCCGCTGTTGTGGCCTTCTTCATAACTTTGGTGCATGTTGCCGGTTGTATATGGGCGCCTATGAATTTGTTCCTGATTGGCGCTCTCATAGCCCTCACTCTTATATGGGGCATTATTGTGCATAACGCGCCGCCGCCACCTCCAGCTCTTCTTCGCGGTTTTTCTAATTCCGTGTTGAAACGCCGTTTGACTGCCGAGATGAGGTATCCTGATTTCGCCAATGTAAGGCGTAAGTCTTCTCATTTACCCCAGGCTCATCCCCTCATTCCGTTCTATGTCAATGTTTCGTCTGGGTCTCAAAATATGACGAGCGTTATAGGCGTCCTTCCGGTGGCGCGAACCCGGATAAGTGCTCAAGTCCACTTGAGCATGCAGACAGAATCTTTGGTTTTAGATGGCTATTTAGCGCCGCAATGGCAAGCTACGGCGCAATCCAGCTTACAATATGGGGCGCTTTCTTCCCCATCGGGTATGCTCTATAATGCTCAACAAGTCTTTGTGGGGAATGGTTTAATTCAGGTGACGCCATTTGTTTCGCTGTCGCTTGCTACGGCTACTCTATCCAGTCATTCTGCTGTTCTGTCGGGCAGCGGTTTTGCCACTCTTTACGCTCCCGCCACGCGCGGTCTCGGCGTGGGTACAAACTGGCTCACCTACACCGCCGAACTGACCGCCACCCAACCCTACACTCTCACTCTCTACGACGCCGTCGTCACCGTCAACAATACCGACGTCTATACCGGCGACTTCACCCTCGTCACCACCGCCACTACCACGCTTACCGGATCCGGCCACACTGCTGCCCCCAACTTTGCGCCGTCGCTTTCCGGCGAAGCGCAGGACGCGCGCATCTCCACCGGCCCGGCTGCCGGGACGTTCCTGGTCGGCGGCGAGGCCGTGGACGTGTCCAACGGCGTGGCCATCGCCGGCTACACCGGCCCGTTGACGGTCACCGAGGCGAACGCGACGCAGGACCGCATCGAGCTCGCCGGCGAGGCGGACTTCTTCACGCTGCACACGTCGCCCGCCGCCAACACCACCGACCCGAACACGCCCGCCGTTTTCCAGGCGGTGATTGACGCCAACTTCGACGACACTTACACGGTGACGGTCGAGGCGCCGGAGGGCTGGAACGTGGAACTCGACGCGACCGGCGTGGTCACGGCGACGCCGCCGCTGGGGACGAAACCCGGCGCTTACACCCTCCTGGTCACGGCGCAATCCGGCGCGTACCCCGATCTGTTTGCCTCGGCCGAACACACCGTCAACACGATCGCTTACCAGGGCATGGAGATGGACGTCGCTCCCGATCCGCTGATCACCATCCCCTTCGGCGAGGCGGATCCCGCCGCCTTCCCCGGCGACACCAACAACGGCCAGATGCAGATTCCCGGCGCGGCATTCACCGTGGACATCACCAACACTTCGACGACCTCGCACACGTTCCAGGTGACGATCGGCGGCCTGCCGGCAGGCTGGCTCATCCTGAGCGGCGCGGAGGGACTGACCCAGACGACGATCACGTTGCCGCCCGGCGGGGTGGGGCAGGTGGGGTTGTACGTTGCGCCTGCGGGCGACACGCTGCCGCCGGTGGATACCGAGTATCCCTTCGACGTCACCGTCGTCGCGCTGGATTCCCCCACGTTGCAAGAGAGCGATTCGGACGCTTTCGTCGTGCCGGCGCTCGCTTTCAATCACATCACGGCCGATCCGGCGGAGGTCTACGTGACCGCCGATACCGCCGCCTTCTTCGACCTGTCCGTGCGCAACGTGGGCAACGCCGACGGCAACTTCCCGGTGTTGGTCTCCACGCCGCCCAGTTGGACGGTCGCCGTTCCTCAGTTGCCCGTCGCCGTCCCGGCAGGCGCAACGGTTGTGCAGACCCTCGCCTTTACCACAACCGGCGCGTCCCTGGGCGACCGGCGGATGCTTGAGGTCGCCAGCCCTGCCCCCGGCACGGCATATACCCAGACGACGGCGGTGCTCGTGAACGTCGTCGGCCCTTGCGTCGGGCAGGCGTACCGTTCCGCCCAGGCTGTGGCGCTGTGGGACGACGCGATCTTGAGCCAGCATCTCGCGAACCTGGCCACGCAATTGGGACGCTGGGAGCGCTCCCCGGAGGACGCCGCCCTGCGTGAGCGTACCGTCGCCGCCCTGAACGCTCTCATCGCGTATTTGCAGGAAGCGTATCCCCTGCTGGACACCGCCGACCTGGCAGCGCTGGCCGCCGCGCCTACCATCGCCGGTTTCTGCGGGCCGCTGAGCGCTCTGGAGGACGTGCTGGACCGCATCGGTCGGCGGCGCGTCGTCGCGACGCTGCGCCCTGGCTACACCGCCACGCTGCCCGATCTTCCCATCACCTACACCGTGAGCCTGGAAAATCGCGGGACGCTCACGACTTCTTATGCGGTGCAGGTGAGCGGAACCGCCGGTTTGCAGATTACGGAGCCGGCGGCGTCTTTCACCATCGCCCTGGCGCCTGGCGAGACCTATTCGACACCCGTCGTAGCCGTCTCCGGCAATCTCGGCCAGTACGCGCTCGCCGTGCAGGCGCAGGCGGTCGCGGATAGCCTTATTCAGGCGCGGGCGACGTCCGGGCTGAAGGTGGTGGACGCTTTCATCCGCGTCACCGATGTGTCGTCCGATCCGCCTTTCGTCGAGGTGGGCGCCAACACCGCCGGCCTGTACGCTTCCGTTGCCAACGTTGCCAACATCTACCTCACCGGCCAGGCGCGCGTCAGCGTCATTGCGGAGGGCGGCGCGGCGATGTTCACTAACACGGTTCCGCTGACCATCCCCAGCAGCCTCCACTGGACCAGCCACGCGCTGGGGTCGGTGAACGTGGCCGGGTGGAACAAGGGCGTTTACTCGGTGACGGTGCAGATGGTGGACAATCAGGGCCGCCTGATCCCCGACGGGACGGGCGTCGGCTCGCTCGTCGTCGGCGAAGGGGTGGTCGCCTCGGTGACGACCACGCCGGAAGAAGTCGCGCCCGGCGACGCTATCGTCACCACGGCCATTACCACCGAGCGCACCGCAGGCGTCGAGGGAGCGCCGGTGGATGGGATGAACAATGTCTACACTTTCTACCTGCCCGACGACACCTGGCATACCGAGGACTACGATGGTTTCTACGTCGTCGGATTGCGCCCCATATCGCAGTATCAGGTGCAACGCTTTGACGAATCTGCCGGGTCCTGGGTGTCCGTTGTTACCGAGACGGTGACGATGGATGACATCAAGTTATACTTCACCGGATACCCTCCCGATACCCTGTACCGCGTCTATGCGGACAACCCGGTTCTTATCGTTGTCACCTCCGGCGAAGGCTCGCTCGTTTCGGCGGCGACTCCCGATCTTAAATTCAAGGGGAAACATTTCACTTTTGTGGGCGATTACGCCAACGTGTTGAGTTGGTCGCGTCTCGTGGTCTTTGGATTGGAAAACGACACGACGGTCAATGTGGAACTGCGCGCCCCCGGCGGCGAGTGGAGCGTGCCGGATACTCAGTCTTTACAGGCGGGCGCCTACTGGTATTACCAGAAGGACACGGACAACACCACCTTTGTGCGTGTGACGGCGGACAAGGACGTGATCGTTTACCGCGTTAGCGGCGATAACGATGAATTGGACACCGTCATGGCGGATACCGGCACTCCTTATGGCACGACTTTCTACTTCGCGCCTGTGCCGGATCAGTACGGCAATGTGTTCTTGTTGTATAACACCGAATCATCAGCGGCTCAGGTTACTATTTACAGCATTGACAACCCCGCCAGCCCGGTCTCGGCCTGGCAAGGAACGGTGCCGGCGCTCGGCGCAGTCAGCGCGGTTCCCAATCAGGGGAGCTATTTCAAGATCGTGTCCGACCGGACATTGAGCGTGATCGGCGGCGGGGTGGTCAGCCCTCAGCTGGTGCCGGGTGGATCCAGCGAGGACGCCATCTGGGAGCTCTTGGAGACACAGATGGGCAACCGCTATCTCTATCAGACCAACTTGCTCTATTCGCGTGGGATGAGTCTGGTTCAGGAATATACCGAGTTCGACACCGGGCTGCGCGGGCAGACCGAAATCCTCACCGAGATCCCGTTGGTGGACAAAAACTCCGACACTTTGTGGGGCAGTAACACGCTCAACTATCTGGCCAGCGCGCCGGTCTCACTGACGCTGGAGATTGTCACGCATACGGCGCCCACCGGTTTGTACCGCCGCGAAGAGAGCTTCGGCGTCGAATATACTCCAAGCACATGGACTCGATCGAGCAACACCCGGGCCAGCCGTGGATACTACGCAAGCTCAAATACAACCGGACAGGCGGCTTCGCTTGATTTCGAGGGCTCCTGGGTCGGGCTGGGCTTCCTGACCGCCGTCAGCGGCGGGTACGCCGGGGTCTTTATTGACGGCGTCAGCTACGGTACTGTGGACACCTACAGCCGCAACGATAACGTGAAAAGTGTGTACTACGATGGGCTTTCTTCCGGCAGCCACACCATCTCGGTGACGGTGATGGGAACGCGCCAGCCCAATTCCAGCGGCAACTGGGTGCGCCTGGATTATGTGGATACCTGGAACGGTGATCCGCCGGAGGGCGCGTTTGAGGCGGATGACGCGCGTGTCATCTCCAGCGGCGACTGGTCGCAGGACGTCTTTGCGGGCGCCAGCGGCGGGGATTATTACCGCGATGGCTCCAACGTGTGGTTCGGCTTTGCCGGCGATTCGGTGACGTACCGGACGGTGGCGACCTCGTGGGGCGGCGAAGTTGAGGTGTTGGTGGACGGTGGCCTGCTCACGCGGGTGAGCCTCTGGAACAGTACCACAATTTCGCGCACGTTCTCCTTCGACGGGTTGGGCTCCGGCCCGCACGTTTTGCAGATTCGCCAATATCGCGGACGGGGGATCCTGGACACTTTTGTAACGCCGGGAACGCCGCCTTTCTACACGCCGCCGGCGCGCACCGGGGTGGTACGCTACGAAGAGGATGATGCGCTGCTGCGCTACAACGGCGCCCCATACGAACAGATGCCGCAAAACTGGGTCATGTGGAATGACACGACGTGGCTGTCGGATGGCTACGGCGCCTATACCGACGCCGCCAGCCAGACGGTGAGCCTGACGTTCACCGGGACGTGGGTCGGTCTGGGTTACGTGGCGAGTACGAACGCCGGAGACATAGAGGTGCTGATTGACGGGGTGCGCCGGGATGTGCTGGATACCTACCGGCGAACGCCGCAGTCACAGAGCATCTATTACGACGGGTTGGCGGCTGGTGAACACACGATTGTGGCGCGGGCGCTCGGCACGAAGAATCCGAACTCCAGCGGTACGCGCCTCCACTTTGACTACTTCGACGTGTGGGACGGAACGGTCATACCTGCAGGGCAGTCGGAGACACCGTTTGCGATGACGTGGAACTGGACCGATTCTGCCGATGCCGTCGCCAGCGGCGGGCAGTACTATCGCGATGGCACGGCGGTCTGGTATGCCTTCACCGGCGACTCGGTGACGTATCAGGCTCTGGCTACTTCGTGGGCCGGCGAGGCGGATGTGTTTGTAGACGGTGAGATGTTGGGCCGGGTGAGTATCTGGAACAGCACCACGACGACGCGCACCTACTCTTTCAGCGGCCTGGGAGCGGGGCCGCATGTGTTGCAGATACACCAATACCGCGGGCGGGTGACGGCGGACGCCTTTGTCGCGCCGGGCGCGCCGCCTTTCTATACCCCGCCGGCGTACACCGGCATCGTGCGCTACGAAGAGGATCACGCCGCCATCCGCTACAACGGTTCAACGTATGAACAGATGCCGCAGAACTGGACGGTGTGGAACGACTCTTCCCTGACCTCGGACGGCTACGGCGCCTACACCGATCCCGCCGGACAAACGGTGAGCATGACCTTCACCGGAACGTGGGTTGGTCTGGGGTACGTGGCCAGCACAAACTGTGGGAAGGTCGAAGTGCTGATTGACGGCGTGAGTCGCGGAGAAGTGGATACCTACGCGCGCTCCGCGAAGCCACAGAGCGCTTACTACGACGGGTTGGCCGCCGGCGAACATACGATTGTCGTGCGGACGCTCGGTACGAGGAATCCGAACTCTAGCGGTACGCGCTTCCACTTCGATTTCTTTGATGTGTGGGATGGGACATCGCTGCCGTCAGGGAAGTCGGAAACGCCGTTCGCTATGACGTGGAACTGGACCGATGCCGCCGATGCCGTCGCCAGCGGCGGGCAGTACTATCGCGACGGTACGGCAGTTTGGTATGCCTTCACCGGCGATTCGGTGATGTACCAGACGCTGGCAACCTCATGGGGCGGCGAGGTCGAGGTGTTGGTGGACGGCGAACTGCTGGCGCGGGTGAGCGACTGGAACAGCGCCACGATAACGCGCCCCTATTCTTTCAACGGCCTGGGAGCGGGGCCGCACGTGCTGCAGATTCGCTCTTATCGCGGGCGGGCGACGGTGGACGCCTTCGTCGCGCCGGGGACGGCGCCTTTCTACACGCCGCCGGTGTACACGGGCATCGTGCGCTACGAAGAGGAGCACGCCGCGCTGCTCTACAACGGCTCGCCGCTCGAACAGATGCCGCAGAACTGGGCGGTGTGGAACGACAATGCCCAGACCTCGGACGGCTACGGCGCGTATACCGACCCCGTCAGCCAGACGGTGAGCCTGACCTTTACCGGGACGTGGGTCGGTCTGGGGTACGTGGCAGGCCCAAACTGTGGAAAAGTCGAGGTGCTGATTGACGGCGTGAGCCACGGAGAGGTGGATACCTACGCCTCCTCGGCAAAGCCGCAAAGCCGCTACTATGGCGGATTGGCCTCCGGAACTCATACGATCGTTGTGCAGACGCTGGGCACGAAGAACCCCAGTTCGAGCAGCACACGCTTCCACTTCGATTACTTCGATGTGTGGGACGGGACGTCGCTGCCGACAGGAAAGTCGGAGACGCCGTTTGCCTCGACGTGGAACTGGGCGGACTCCACCGACGGCGCGGCCAGCGGCGGGCGCTACTACCGCGACGGCACGGCGATGTGGTATGCGTTCACGGGTGATTCGGCGACGTATCAGGCGTTGGCGACCTCGTGGGCCGGTTCCGTGGAGATCTCCGTTGACGGCATCACCCGCAGCGTCGTCAGCCTGTACAATGCGACGACGGTCACGCGCACCTTCGACTTCACCGGTCTGGGCGCCGGGCCGCACATGTTGCAGGTGCGTGTCTACAGCGGGCGGGCCACGGTGGATGCTTTTGCTGCGCCGGCAGGCTCGTTGCTGCTCCTCGCCCCGGCTTCTGCGCCGAGGGTCGCGCCGCTGGCGCCGTCGTGGCAGATGCCGCCGTTGTTCCGGCGGATGATCGAGCGGAATGCCGAACCGGGAGGCTCTCCGGCGCGTCCGGGCGCCTTGCCGGCAACGCCGGAACCGTCCGGATCGGGACGAGCGCCCGGCTTTGCCCATCCGGTCGCCCTGGCTCCGGTAAATGGGCCGTTCGGCTCGGTCGAGCCCGTGTACGAGCTCCAGTTGGCGGACACCGTTGAGACTCACCTGACGCTTGACGGCGTCGTGCTCCCGATTATCACCGAGCCCGGAATTTACACGATCACGTTGCCGGCAGGCCGTCATACGCTCAATCTCCGCGACGACTTCGGCAATGTCACGCTCATCGGCGTGGAGATGGAACGCAATGCCGCGTTGGTCTGGAATTTATATGAGGTTCCTCAGGCAGCCCGCACGGGCGTCTACTCGTCCAAGTTCTGGACGTTCCTTGCCGACGAACCGATGCAAATTAAGCAGGGCGGCTCCGGCAACTGTTGGATTCACACGATGTTCCCCTACAACTACGGCGAGAGCTACGCGATAACCCTGGATCATACGGCCCCGTTGGTGGGCGTGGCCATCATTACCCCCACTTTCTCGGCTTCTCCGCTGACAAGCACGCAATCCGCTCAGGCGATCACCTACACCTGGAAGTATGACCTGATCCCGAGCGAGTCGGCTCATACGACCTCGTTCGACGCGACCCTGGCCGGCATGCAATCTGGCGAGACGCGGCGGGTCTCAGACCGCACGGTGGTGGACTACGCGACGTTGGGCGGCCACGGGCACATCGTCATCGGCCCGCGCTACGTCTCCGCGCCGCACATCGTCGCCATCGCCCCGCCCACGCGCACGACCAACCCCGGCGGGCAGGCGCACTATGGGGTGACGCTCTACAATCCTGGGTCCTTCGCCGACGTTTACTCGCTGGCTCTGGAGGGATTGCCGTCCGGTTGGACCGCCCCCTCCTTGACGACGCCTATCGCCGCCGGCGCAGAAGTGACGGCGCCGTTGCTGATCTCTGTCCCGTCCGGCGCGGAGTTGGGGGACTATGACTTTGCCGTCGTGGTAGAAACTGCGACAGGCGGCCGGGACAGCGCTCAGGCGCGTGTGGTCGTGGCCGACCTGATGAAGATGGCGGTCGAGCCGCCATTCCGCGCCGCAGGCCACGGCGACGTGGTCACCTACACGCTCACCATCACCAATCTGGAGAGCGTGGATCGAACCTACACGCTGGCGGTGGATGGGCTGGCCGGCAACGACAGCGAGGCGCCGGCTGCGGTTGGCGTGGAGGCGGGCGCATCCATCACCGTCATGCTGTCGGTCACGGCGCTGGCCCCGCTGGGACAGTATCCGTTCCAGGCGACGGCAACGTACACGACGCCCGATCAGATCGCCGCCGCCCGCGCCGGCGCCGCTCTGGCCGTCCTTAGCGAGTCGGGCGTCCGGGTGGGCCTCGATCCTGCCGTGGCTGTGGGCGGACGGGGAGCGCCGGCGATTTATACGACGACCGTAACCAACGTCGGCTCGGTCGCGGATACCTACGCTCTGTCGGTGGAGACGCCCGCCGGTTGGAGCGCCGAACTGAGCGCCAACGCCCGGCCGGTGGACGCCATCGCGCTCACGCCGCATCTCTTCAATGCCGCACCTTTGCAACTGTTGGTCACGCCGGCGGCGGATGCCGCGCCGGGTGTGTACACTTTCACCGTATCCGCCGTTTCTCAGAACGACGCGAGCACGTTCGACGTGGCCGTGGGGACGACGGTGGTCTCCGGCTACGGCGTCACCGTTCAGATTGCGCCGCAGTCCACGACGATGGATCCGCCCGGCGCCCGCAGTTGGGATGTACACATTACCAACACCGGTATGCAGGCCGACACCTTCGACCTGATGGCCGGCGGCATCGTCTCCAGCACGGCGCAGTTCACGCCGAACCCGGTGTCGTTGGCTGCCGGCGAGTCTACGGTGGTGCAGTTGGCGTCGGGGCCGCTGGCCTTTGCCCTGCCGCACACCTATCCCTTCGCGGTCACCGCGCAATCGCAAGGGGATGCGGACGTGGTGGATTTCGATGAAGCCGAAGTCGCCTTCACCGGCTTTGAGGCGGTGGATGCCGGCGTTTTGCCGGCGGCGCAGACGCTCACCGACACCTACGAGGCGACGTACTTGATGGTCATCACCAACACCGGCAACACCAGCGCTCAGTATGTCCTCAACGCCTCCGCCAATCCTGCGCTGGGGTTGGAATTCGAAGTGGACGCAGTCTACATCCCGCCGCACATGGCCGCCGGCATCCTGGTGACGGCCCGCGCGAGCGCCGGAGGCATGTACGCCATCACGTTGCAGGCCGATTCGACGACGCCCAACAGTCTTGCTTCTGACAGCGTCGCGGCTACGCTGACCATCGTCGCGGCCGGCAACCACCCGCCGGCGGTTGAGGCCGGCCCCGACCAAACCGTGGTGGTGGGCGATCCGGCGCAGTTCGCCGGGGCGTTCGCCGATCCCGATCCCGGCGACACCCACACCGTCGCGTGGGCCTTTGGGGATGGGCAGACGCTCACCGGGACGCTGACCCCGCTCCACATCTACACGAGCGCGGGCGTGTATCCGGTGACGCTGGCCGTCACCGATAATCATGGCAGCGTCGGGGCCGACAGTCTGGTCGTCACCGTGACCGGCGGCGCGGCGAACGTCGCGCCGGTGTTCACCAGCATCCCGATCACTGCCGCCGTGCAGGACGCATCCTACACCTATGCCGTGGCTGCCGCCGATGCCAACGGCGACGCGCTGGCCATCACCGCGCCGACGCTGCCGGGCTGGCTCACGCTCACCGACCACGGCGACGGTACGGCGACCCTGACCGGCACGCCGGGCGCGTCCGACCTGGGCGCGCATGCCGTCGTGCTGCGCGTCAGCGATGGCGAACTCTCCGCCGACCAGGTTTTCGCTATCACCGTCGTGGACGTCGCGACCAACGTCGCGCCGCAGTTCACCAGCGCGCCCGTCACCGTCGCCGCGCAGGACGCGCTTTACACCTACACCGCTACCACCTTCGACGCCAACGGCGACGCGCTGGCCATCACCGCGCCGGCGCTGCCCGGCTGGCTCGCGTTCACCGACCACGGCGATGGCACGGCCACCCTGGCGGGCGCGCCATCCGCCGCCGATCTGGGCGCGCACGCTGTCGTGTTGCGCGTTAGCGACGGCGCGCTCACCGCCGCGCAGGCGTTCACCATCACCGTGACCGGCGGCGCGGTGAACGTCGCGCCGGTGTTCACCAGCATCCCGATCACTGCCGCCGTGCAGGACGCACCCTACACCTATGCCGTGGCTGCCGCCGACGCCAACGGCGACGCGCTGGCCATCACCGCCCCGGCGCTGCCGGGTTGGCTCGCGCTCACCGACCACGGCGACGGCACCGCGACCCTGGCGGGCACGCCGGGCGCGTCCGACCTGGGCGCGCATTCCGTCGTGCTGCGCGTCAGCGACGGCGCGCTCTCCGCCGACCAGGTCTTCGTTATCACCGTTGTGGACGTTGCGACCAACGTCGCGCCGCAGTTCACCAGCGCGCCCGTCACCGTCGCCGCGCAGGACGCGCTTTACACCTACACCGCCGCCACCTTCGACGCCAACGGCGACGCGCTCGCCATCACCGCGCCGGCGCTGCCGGGCTGGCTCGCGCTTACTGACCACGGCGATGGCACGGCCGCTCTGACGGGTACGCCGGACGCATCCGACCTGGGCGCGCATGCCGTCGTGCTGCGCGTCACGGATGGCGAGCTGGCCGCTACGCAGTCCTTCACCATTGTCGTGACCGCCGGCACCGTGAACGTCGCACCGCAGTTCACCAGCGCGCCGGTCATCTTCGCGACGCCGGATGCGCGCTACACCTACGCCGCGGCCGCCGCCGACGCCGACGGCGACACGTTGACCATCACCGCGCCGACGTTGCCGGGCTGGCTCGCGCTCAGCGACCACGGCGACGGCACAGCGACCCTGACGGGCACGCCGGGCGCGGCGCAGCTGGGCGGGCATCCGGTGGTGTTGCGCGTCAGCGACGGCGAACTGACTGCCGAACAAGCCTTCACTGTCACCGTCACTCTCAAGGGATTGCCGCATCTGTACCTGCCCATCGTGATGCGCAACGCCGGCGCGACGCCTCTCCTCTATCTGCCTATCGTCATGCGCCATTTGCCTTGATCTTTTCTTAGGGTGCGTGTTTGCTGAAACCCGCAAACACGCACCCTTCGACTTGCCCAAACAAAAAAACACGCGGTCTCGCATCGCGAG
>DAOUFX010000498.1:0-4914 GCA_034429675.1 Anaerolineae bacterium
CATGCGAGTTTGCTCGCATGCAAAAACTCCCTTTTTCGTTCTCTGCCGTCGCATGGGTTGAAAAAAATTCTCCTGTTTCAGAACTGTGACATCGCTGCCATATCCGCGCAACATCCTTCCGCTATATTGAAAAACAAGGTAACTGTACAGATGCAACGCACTTCTTACGCTGGCAAAGATGCCGGTCATAGCACAGAAGTCGTCATTCACCCGCTGCCCAAGTGCGTCGCACCTTGACCTGTATCGTTACAAAATATAGGAGGAAGGTCAATGTTGGGCTCTACCGCTTTGCAAAAATACGCTATGCTACTCTTGGCAACTGTGCTGCTGGCAGCCGGTATGTCCTGCGGTCTGTCTTGGGGAACGGAGCAGCCCAATGCCCCCACCGTCGCCGGCGCGGACGGCATGGAAGCCACTCTGGCCGCCCTCGCCGCTCAAAACGCCCAACTCGCGACGCAGGTCGCCGCGCTCGAAACCCGCACCGCCGTCCCCACGGCGATGGCGACGCCCAGCGCAACCAGCACCCCCATCCCGCCGACTGCCGGCCATTCGCCCGCCGCCCCGACCGCGACGCGCGCGCCCTCCAAAGCCATCCCGACGGCCACGCCCACACCGCCGTCCACCGCCACCCCAGACGTGGTATACCACCATCCCATCCCCTTGAATCCGCCACAAGCCAACGCCGGAGCGGATCTTTCGATGTCGCCGTCAGGGGATGTCATTCTGGGCGGTATCCCTTTCCGGCTTTCCGGCTCGGTCTTCAAAAGCCAGGCCGCAACGCCGTTTTACGCGACCGCGCCCACGAGCCTCTTGCTCGAACACAACGTGCCGCACGCATACAGGCTGTATCTCCTCCTCAACACCGGCAACGGCTTCAACCATTTCGCGGGCCAGACCGTCGGCCAGGTCATCGCGCACTGCGATGGCGTCCCGATGCTGATCGCTCTCCTGCGCCTGGGGCAGGAAATTCGCGAATGGCATGCGGGCGACAATGTCATTTCGACAGCCGCCGCCCAACAAGTGTGGAGTGCGCCCATCGCCGGCGCGCCTGGGCAGATGGGGTACATTGACATGCTGAATTTCGCCCTGCCCGCCGAGTGCCAGAACGGCGCGCTCACGGCCGTCCAGATTGTGGATACGTCTGTTGACACTACCGGCTCGCTGGACCCGGCCTTCAATCTTTTCGGCGTCACGGTTGCCTCCTGGTCGCCCGAACCTGAAGATCCGGGCAACGACGCGAATGATGTCTGCGCCAACGCCGCCGAAATTCCGCAAGCGGAATGCCAGGCGCTTTTCGATCTCTACACCAACACCGGCGGCCCCAACTGGAGAGACAGTTCTGACAACAACTGGAGCGTAACCACTTCTCCCTGCAACTGGACCGGTGTCACGTGCAGCGGCGGGCACGTCGTCACGATCACGTGCCCGGGCGCAAAATTGAGCGGCGTGTTGCCGGCTTCGCTTGGCGACCTTACCGGTCTACAACACCTGGACCTGTTTTCCAACGACCTGACCGGTCCCATCCCTCCCGAACTGGGCCACCTCGTTCACCTTGAACATCTAAATCTGGGCAACAACGACCTGAGCGGCCCCATTCCTCCCGAATTGGGCAACCTTACCGATATCCAAACCCTGTGGTTATTTGGGAACCAATTGAGCGGCGCCATTCCCCCCGAACTGGGCAATCTCGCCAATCTCTATGAGCTGGCCTTGAATTTTAACGAACTGAGCGGCGCCATCCCCCCTGAACTGGGCAACCTTACCAGGCTACAAAACCTGAATCTGTATGGCAACAACCTGACGGGAGCCATACCCCCTACACTTGGGAACCTCGCTAACCTTCGATACCTGTACCTGGTGGAGAATAACCTGACCGGCGCCATTCCCCCAGAACTGAGCCATCTCACCCATCTCACTCTCCTATGCCTGGATGACAATGCGTTGACCGGCGCTATTCCGCCGGAACTGGGGAACCTCACCGACCTCGACGGCCTATACCTGAATAACAACCACCTGACCGGCGCTATCCCTTCCGAATTGGGTAACCTCACCAGTTTGAACCACCTGTACCTGTATGGCAATCACCTGACCGGCGCTATTCCTTCCGAACTGGGCCATCTCGCGAACCTTCGCTTCCTGTACTTATCCGGCAACCGACTTTCCGGCCTCATTCCCCATACCATTTCCCAATTGACCGCACTGTTTTGTGCCGACCTCGCCTACAACGGCTTGTGGGCGCAGGATCAAAGCGTCAAAGACTTCCTCAACAGCAAAAATCCCAACTGGATGGAGACGCAAACGGCGCCTCCAACAGAAATCTCGGTTACACAGCTCACCAGCGCCACCGTCCGGGTCTCCTGGCAACCCATCTCCTACACGCAAGACGGTGGATACTACCAGGTGCACTACAGCCTCACCCCCGGCGGGCCGTATACCCTCGCCGGCGTCACCGCCGACAAAACCGTCAACACCTACGTGGTTGACGGGTTGGCGCCGGAAATCCCATACTATTTCGTTGTCACCGCCTTCACCCCTGTTCACGCCAATAACCGCAATCCCATCACCAGCGCTTTCAGCAGCGAAGTAGAGACGCAAAATTTTGCGTCTCTACGTTGACTTCCGAAAACTATGGTCTATAATAAGCAAGGCCGGTTTCGCCAAAGTTGATTCACATCATCCGCCAACTTTCAACTTGAAACTTTCAACCTGAAACTGTTTTCGGAGGTCACAATGGAACCCCAAAAACCTTCTCTGAAAAATCTTCCGCGCAACGTGTGGGCGGTCAGCCTGACCAGCTTCTTTATGGACATCTCCAGCGAAATGGTGATCAACCTCCTGCCGCTGTTTCTGTCCAACGTGTTGGGAATCAGAACCAGCCTCATCGGCATGATCGAAGGCGTGGCCGAGATGGCGTCCAGCGTCCTTAAGGTCTTCTCCGGCTGGCTCTCGGATGAGCTGCACACGCGCAAATGGCTGGCGGTGGCCGGCTACGGCATCTCGGCGCTTTCCAAACCCTTCTTCTGGTTTGCCAACAGTTGGGGCGTCGTCGCCGGGGCGCGTTGGGCCGACCGGGTGGGCAAGGGCGTGCGCACCGCGCCTCGCGATGCGTTGGTGGCCGACAGCATTGACGAAAAGCAGCGCGGCCTGGCCTTCGGCTTCCACCGCGCCGCCGACACCGCCGGCGCCATGCTGGGATTGTGTATCGCGCTGCTGGTGATCTGGCTCACGCAGCGCAACGTCGCCACACTGACCCGCACCACTTTCCAGACCATCGTCCTTATCAGCCTGATTCCGGCAGTGTTAGCCGTGATCGCCCTCGCCGTCGGCACAAAGGACGTGGCCGTGACCAAGACGCGCGACCTGCCGCGCATCTCCTTCAAGAACCTGGGCAAACGCTTTGCGCTCTTCATGCTTATCGTGGGCATCTTCGATTTGGGGAACTCGTCGGATGCGTTCTTGACGCTCCGCGCGCAGGAACGCGGCCTGAGTGTGATGGGCATTTTGGGGATGCTGATTACGTTCAACCTGGTCTATACCCTCATCAGCACCCCCGCCGGCGCGTTTTCCGATAAAATCGGCAGGCGGCGCGTCATCATCGGTGGGTGGCTGGTTTACGCGGCCATCTACCTGGGGTTTGCTCTCGCCCAGACCGGTTGGCATGTCTGGCTGCTTTACATCGTCTACGGCGTCTACTACGGTCTGGCCTACGGCACCACCAAGGCGATGGTCGCCGACATTGTGCCGGAGAATCTGCGCGGCACGGCCTATGGCACCTACAACGCCATCCTGGGCATCCTGGATTTCCCGGCGTCATTGATCGCTGGAGTTCTCTGGCAGGGCCTGGGCGGCTGGAGCGGATTCGGCCCGTCGGCCCCCTTCTTCTTCGGCGCCGCCCTGTCGTTGATCGCTGCCGTTTTGATGATGGTGTTTCTCAAGGAAGCGGATGTGAAACGTGAAGCGTGAAATCGGGAATCCGTAATTCGCTGTCTCGCTCACCCGCTGACTCGCTCACTCGCAATTCTTCGGAGGTTTCTATGACCGCATTTCCGCGCACGATGGTAGGTGGGGTATCGCTGCCCCGGTTGTTGATCGGCACGAACTGGTTCCTGGGATATTCGCACACCAGTCTGGCCAAGGATCAGTTTATCAAGACGTATCAGGATACTCGCAACATGAGCGACATCATGCTGGCGTTTCTCGACTATGGGATTGACGCCGTGATGGGGCCGGTGTCCGACAAGTTGGAGGAAGCCATCCAGGACGCCGAGCAACGCAGCGGCCACGGCATTACGCGCATCATCACGCCGCACTTCAACATCACACCGGGCGGCCCGGCGGAGTCCGAGCCGGAGCGCGTGTTCGATCTGTGCAAGGAGAAATACCACGCCACGTTCTGTATGCCGCACCAGTGCATCACCGACGCATTGGTGGACCGGATGACCAAAACCATCCGCGATCTGGACATCTACACGCGCATGATCCGCGAGCGGGGAATGATCCCCGGCCTCTCGACGCACATGCCCGAATCGGTGATCTATGCCGATCAGACCGGGGCCGACGTGGAGACGTACATTCAGCTCTACAACGCGGCGGGCTTCCTGCTCCAGGTTGAGGCCGACTGGGTGCAGCGCGTCATCCAGAATGCGCACCATCCGGTGATGACCATCAAGCCGTTGGCGGCGGGGCGGTTGCTGCCGATTGTGGGATTTGCGTTTGTGTGGAACACCCTCCGCGATTGCGACATGGTCACCATCGGCACGACCACCCCGGACGAGGCGCGCGAATCCATCGAAATCTCGCTGGATCTGCTGAATCGCCGGCTGCCGCAGCACGAACTTCAGAAGACCCGCAGCAAAAGCTCGTTAGACTGAGTTTCTAGTCGCAGACAGTGGAGGTGAGGGGTTGGGGGCGCGC
>DAOUFX010000499.1:0-4349 GCA_034429675.1 Anaerolineae bacterium
CGGCCATTGCCGAAGTCGGTCTGGTCGCCGTAGTCCTCGGTGGACTGCATCGCGCAGCCCTTATCGGTCAGGCTTTGCCAGAAGGTCAGGGTGTCCAGGCCGGCCTCATCGCCGAAGGCGTACTCGGAACCATCCTCGCTGATGATGTCGCCGCCGCGGCTGAACACGAAGGTGGCAAAGCGCGAGGCGTCAATCGAGTAGACGTAGCCCATCGAGCCGCCCTCGCCGGTTGCGCCGGAGAAGGGTTCTTCCACGGCCTTGCACGCCATTTCCTCGAATTCTTCCCAGCTCTCGGGCGGGCCATCGTAACCCATTTCCGTGAGCCAGTCCTGGTTGTAGTACATCACTTCCATAGACTTGTAGGGCGGGAAGCCGTAGCGCGCCTGGAACTGCGGCAGGTAGTCTGCGGCCAGCGAGATGGGGAAGAAGTCGTCCAACTCTTCCTGGCGGTAGCCCCACTTGGCGCTCTCGATGTACGGATCCAGCCCGACCAGCACGTTTTGCACGGCGTAGGTCGCGGCCTGGTTCTGATAGGCCACCGCCATCGAAGGCAATTGCTTGCCGGGGATGCCGGCGACGATCTTCTGATACAGATCGTTGTAGCTGCCCTGCGTCTCGCCGACCACCGTGATGCCCCACTCGTTGGTGCGGTTGAACTCGTCAATCATCGAGAGCATCAGTTCCTCGCGCGAGCCGGTGTGCTGGTACCAATACAGCACTTCCTGTCCGCTCGGGTCCAACGCTTCCAGGTCGCCGTAGATCGCCGTATCGTAATTCACTGCGGCCGGTTCTGCGGTCTTGGCGGGTTCTTCGGTCTTGGTAGGTTCTTCCGTCTTGACGGGTTCTGCGGGCTTGGTGGGTTCTTCCGTCTTGGCCGGTTCCGTGGTCTTGGGCGCTTCCGTGGTTGCCGGAGTCTTGGCGGCCTCTTCGGTGGGCGTTCCACAGGCCGACACCAGCGACAACAACATCGCTAACACAATGAACAATCCTAACAGCTTACTGCGCTTCATTCTATTTCCTCCTTCTAAATAAAGAAATTTGCTAGAGTCTGACAGAAACTTACCGCTACCGGTCAGCTGACATGATGACAAACGGGACCATGTCAACCTGACTGTTTGATGATCCTTTTCATTCCTACAATAAGCGCGAATCACCTCCTTCCATCGCGTCTATCCTTTCAATCCGGTGGTTGCAATGCCTTCGGTAAACTGCTTTTGCGTGAAGAAGTATAACACTAAAATCGGAATCGTTGTGATAACGGCTCCGGCCATCGTCAGCTGCGACTGAGCCGCAGCCTCCGTAATGAAACTGTTCAGTCCGACCGTGATCGGTCGCCAGTCCGGGACGTTGGTCACCAACAGCGGCCACTGCAACTGGTTCCAGGCCCAAACCATGTTGAGTGTTATCACCGACATGATCGGCGCCTTGGAAAGTGACAAAACGACGCTCCACAAAAAGCGCAGATGGGTGCACCCGTCCATGACCGAGGCTTCGTACAATTCATCGGGAATCTGAGCGAAAAACTGGCGCAGAAGAAAAACACTGAACGCATTGATCATAAAGGGGATGGTCAACGCCGGCCAGTTGTCAATCCAGGCGTCGGGCATGCGCAGCGTCTGCTCAAAGAATTCATCCAGTTTCAGCACAATGAGATAGTTCGGAATTAAAGTTACGGCGCCGGGGATCATGTAAGTTGCCAGGTAAATCCCGAAGATCACATTCTTGCCGGGGAAATTCATGCGGGCGAACGCATACGCCGCCAATGTGCCGGTCACTACCGTGCCAAGCACCGTGATGAGGGTCGTGATCACACTGTTTTGCAGGTAGCGCCCGAAATCCGCGTCTTTCCACGCCAGAATGTAATTGTGAAGCAACATAAACCACGGATTCCACGACTGCTTGACGACAAAGTGTTGCGGGTTGGGGTCGAGCACCTGGTAATGCGGCCCCCAGCGGCCCCGGTCGGCGGCGAAATAATCCGGGCCGCCGATTTCTTTCCCATCGAGCCGGGTGCTGAATTGTTTGATGATGCGCGATTCGACGGACACGAAGAAACGATCGTAATTGGTCACGCCGTCATCGGTCGTGTCAATGGCGAGAAGGAACACTTCCAGCGGCAGCGACTTTTTCGCCTCTACGATTTTTTGCGCGACAAAATCGGAAACTTCTTCTACCAGGAACACCCCCTCCAGCGGCGCACTGAAGGAACGCGGCACGTTGCGCCATGCGTCGGTTTCGTGCATCGGCACGACAATGTGCTTGGTTTTCGGACGATCCAGGTAAGGGGAAAGGGTCAATGCAGCCGGCCAGAATTTGCGCGCCCCATGTTCCCCATAGGTCTTGAAAGAGGTCTGCAACATCCAGATGAAGGGAAAAATCGCAAGAATGGCGCCGAGCGTCAAAATGAGATATAGGGAAATCTGCGAGAGAATGGCGCGAAGTTTATAGTGTCCGGTGTCTTTGAGCGCTTTGCTTGTGTTAGCCATAGAAGACACTCTCCTTAGAGACGCGATTTTGAATCCAGGTGATGCCCAACATCACGCCCATTAGAATGAAGGCCATAGCCGACGAATACCCATACTCGCTGCCCTCCCGGAAGATTTTCCAGATGAGCATGCTGGCGGTCATGGTTGTGCCCCGCGGCGATCCCAGCGGTCCGGCCACGCTAGTCATCACGAAGATGTGGTTAAAGGCGCGGAACGTCCCCAAGATGCCCATCATCACGAGAAAATAGGTGGTCGGTGAAACCATCGGGATGGTGATCTTGCGCAACATTTGCCAGCGACTGGCGCCGTCAATCTCGGCGGCTTCGTAAAGCGAGGCGGGAATATTACCGAGTCCGGCCAGATAGATGACGGCGTTATAGCCCACATACACCCAGATGTTGTAGATGATGACCGCGAGCAGCGCCAGGCTCGGCCCGCCGGCCCATTTGGGCACCTCAAAACCGAGCCACCGCCCGATCAGGACGCCGAGGCCGGTGGCGTCAAACAACCAGCGTGGGCCCCGGCCTACTGTTGCCCATCCCAATTTAAAGAGAATCATGTTGATAAAACCGCTCTTAGGTTCGAAGATGGATTGCCACACAGCCGCAGAAGCTACGGTAACCGTGATGTATGGCAAGAAATAAATCATGCGCCAGGCGGTTTTTCCTTTGATATTTTGGAAGAGAATGAACGCCAGAAGAAAGGCTAACACAATTTGGACGGGGACGGTGAACAGAGAATACAAGAACGTGATGTACAATGAATTAAAGAGACCCTCGTCGCCATTCTGCAACATCCTGGGGAAACCAAAAACCAACCCCAGTCCGCCGACCATAAACATAAAAACTACCAGAAGTCGAAAGATGATTTTGTGAGTGGGCGTATCTTCCTTGATTTTGCTCCAGACCACCCACGAAGCGCCCAGCAGCAGCAGCCCTCCCACCACGAAGAGAATATCCAACGGCGTCCCCATAGCTTTCAGGTAATTGTTGAGACCGATAAATTCTCCTTGCTGGATATGCCACTTGAACAAACTGATGTAAAGCGCGTATCCGATGGGCGCTACGCTGAAGGCAAGCAACAAAAAAGTGCCGGGAAATAAGAACAGATAAGCCTCAATGGCCTCGCGGATCTTCCGCATACGACGATTTGTGAACCACGATGTCTTAACGGTACCGGATTGCGCGATGTCCGCCATGTCTCTCTCCTCTGAGATTAGGGATTATGGGAGCAGGGATTGAGGGATTATGAGTCGAGAATTGGGAAAGCCTCAACGCTCCAATTCTTGATGACCGATCTCCCTTGGCAATTTCCATCCAGATTTATCCACATTCTTGGAGATTACTATTGGGAGGCGGATTTGTCAAGCTCCATGTGTCAGGATTCGGAGCGTCATTCTTTCGTAGTGAGCCGTTTCTGGCAGTTTGCGCGCCTTCATGATTTTTCTCCACCCAAAACTTGACGCCAGATGACGGATTCGCCGCTGCCGGTGTGGCGCAACCACTTTCTTGTAACAGTTCATCAGAAGTCATACTTGTTCAGTCCTGCGACGATTTCGCGATTTCTACCTCAGAAATATAGTTTCGACAAGAAATTCGAAGCGGCAGGTGATCTCTGGGCACCACAAACGCTACTTTTCCACGCAGTTCATCACCAGGTGATAAAGGGGGGCGCTCAACAGCTCCGGAGCGCCGGCATAGGCTCGCGCCACGCGCAAGGATTGGTTAGCAATCGTCCGGAAAATTCCCGGCGAGCACGTTTATGTCTCACCTCCTTCGCGGATGACCGCCTCAACTCCCGAAATGGGTGTATTTCAAGATGGGGGCAAAATCTGTACTTTCGTAGAGACGCAAAATTTTGCGT
>DAOUFX010000500.1:0-9406 GCA_034429675.1 Anaerolineae bacterium
CGGGCGGGGGTACCCGCCCGCGAAAAACCCCCCTTATGTCTCTGACATGTAAACCGCGATTTTCATCCAACCGCTGATGAAATCAGGGTTCATTGCGTCATCCACGCTTCAAGTTTCAGCGAAAATTCCAAGATCCGCACCAGCATTCCCGGCATCTGCGTAGTTCTCAGGCTTTTGATCGTCTGGACGATGCCGGGTGCGACCAACAACAAGAGTGCGATGAGTAGCCAAACCGGCATGACCTGCTCCATCGCGATCCTGGCAATCACAAAGATATTGAAAACAACGCCCACAATCCCGCCGAACCACAACCCCGGATTGTATTTCCCGGTCTTCACCGAAATGAGGATATGCTGGATGCCGTTCAAAAACACAAAATCTATCAACACCATAAAAAAGATAGTGCTCACCGGCACATCCGGGATGATGTTTGCGACAAATGCCCAAACGAATCCCACCGCGCTTAGAAAGAATAACCACAACCTGACGCTGAGCTTTGTTTCCGTCACTTTCAAATCGGTGTAGTTCTCTCTGTGATATTCGTCTATGTTCCACTCTTCCATCTCGTGCAAAAAGAGCACGAAAGCGACAAGCGTAAACAGTGTTTTTAAATCGAAGAACTCAATGATTTTCATAGCACGGACTCTCTTTCAATATCTCAAACGTGATAACTCAATGCCTCCTCGCCGCCCCAGAACTTGTAGAACAAGCCCATCGAGAGGCCGAAAGCGGCAAAGATCAACAATCCAAGAACTACCCGGTTGATCGTGAGATGAAAGCTTCTGTTCACGTTTACATGCTCGCCATTGGGTTGAACTGGGAGTGTTTTTTCGTGCGGGTCCTCCCGCACGAAAAACACCTTCTTTGAGTAGTTATTTCACTCAAAAAGCGCAGCCACAAGGAACATCAAAGAGCCGAGAACTCCCAAGAAGAAGATAGGGACCATCCCACTGAGCAGGATGAAGGCGTTGGAGACGATCATCACCCAGATTTTCGTGACAAGAGGAGCCCTGGAATTAATTTTCCAGGAAATACTGCGAAACCCGGTGACGACACTGATCGGATATCCCAGTTTTTTCTGAAACCATTCCCTGAAACGATCCATGCCCTTTTTCCACAGCCAGTTTTCATACCACAGCGTAAGGGCCAGGTAGGTCAAAGCTACCACGCCGCCGATGATGGCCTGAATGATGAAATAAGGGTTGTTCATATTTTGATCCTCATCCAACCTCCACTATCCAACAGCTACCTCACCTGCACGACGCCCAGCACTACCTGTCCATCCGGCAGGGTTTCTCCGGCAGCGCTGACGGGGAGGCGGTCGCCGGTCGCTTCGTCGTACATGCCCGCCACGAGCGTGTAGTCGCCGCGGGCCAGGTCGTCCGGCAGGGCCAGGATGTGCTCGTCGCGGACGTAGTCGCCGGGCTGCCATTGTGGTGTGGGATAGAACCAGTAGACGGGTTTGGCGTCATCCTGCGCCGCCGAGCCGCCTGCCGGCGACAGCAGATGGACGAAGACTTTGTAATCGCCGCCCACGGCGTCGCGCGTGTGCCAGAGCAGGGTCACGCGCACGCGCGCGCCTGGCGCGACGCGACCCTGAGCGTCGTACCCCACCAGCGACAGGGTCTCACCCAGCGCATAATCGGCGGCGTGATCCATCAGCAGCGGCTCTTGGCTGACGTCGGGCAGGCGCCGCACCGTGGTCAGCGCCAGTTCGGGGCGGAGCGGCGCGCCTTCCACGGGGATTGGCTGCCCGACGTCTGCGTGGGTCAGCCAGACGTTCACCGTGTAGGGCCCCACCGGCAGATCGCCCGGCGGTGTGAGTTCGTAGCGCGCCGTGAGCCGGTCCTCCGCCGTCCAGCTCAGATTCGAGATGCGCAGCGCGCTCTCGGTCTGCGCCACAACGGGGGCGGAAGCAATCTCCGGCGTGGCCGTCGCCTCTGCCAGCGTCACGCGGACTACCCACTCCGAAAAATCCGTCGTGGCCGAATCCACCGGCGCGTCCCAGTACAACGTCAGGTAGAGCGGCTCCCCCGGAAACACCCGCGAGCTGCTCAGGCGATAGGCCCGCAGGACGACGGCTTCCGTCGCGAAGGTCTCGCTCACCGGGACGCGCGCGCCCAGGTCGTAGGGCGTGGGCTTGTAGGCGAACAGCGTCCACGGCGAGGCGTCGTCGTTGGGGTTGTGCCACTTGTAGGCCGCGTGGTAGCGCTCGATAAACCACGGCTGCGTTCGCACGCCATCCCAGCCGAGGCTGTTCGGAACCAGGACGTAATCCGGGCGGGACTCGTCCAGCGCCGCCAGCAACGCAAACGCAGCGGCGTTCCCCGGCAGCGGCAGGATTTCCCGTTCGCCCAACGCGCTCTGAGCCTCGTCCGGCGCGGCTATCCGTTCCACCGGCAGGGCGTGAGCGTCCAGCCAGGCCGCGACTTCGCCATAGACCGGGCGGGAACCGGTCTGGCCGGCTCCGCACGCCGCGAGCCCGATTCCTATCAGACAAAGCCAGACCCCGTGCATTTTCATCGGCTTGACCTGCCTTATTTCGCCCATTTCTCGTACAGTGCGTCCACGTCCACGTCGGTCCCCCAGATGCGTGTGCCGTCAAGATCAATCCAGCAGCCGGTCTGCACCAGGACGCGCTGTTCGTCGGGAATGTTGAGGAACGTGACGCCGTCTGCGGTGATGGTCGCCGGGCCGTACGCTGGCTTTTTGATGTATGCCGCCAATCCGGCGATGCGCGCGCCGACGATGGTTATCTCGGAGAGCGTTGCCTGGGAGAGGTCTTTGCTCGCCACCCCGAAATCGGCGTTCGTGATCGTGACCCGCTCCGCCGTCATGCGGCTGATCTCGCCCACGGACAGCCCTTTGTCGCCCAGGTCTTTCAGGATCACATCGCGCACCTGAACCTCGGTTCCGCTCACGTCAATCGCGTCGGCCCCCGTGTCGTGGAAGACGCAGCGTTCGATCAGGCCCCAACCGAAATCCGAATCGAAGGCGTCCGACGCCGTGTTCGCGAACTCGGAGTCCACGAACTCAAACCGCTCGCGGATGACGTTGATGCCGTCCTCGGCTTTGGTACCCAGGAGGTGGCTGTGATTCAGCCGGATGGAGCTGCGGTAGAACGTCAGCCCGCCGGTCAGCTTCCAGCCAGGGAGCGCAATCGCATCGGTATCTTTGACGGTGACGTAATTCCAGAACGAAGGCGCCCCCGCCTCCAGCACGACGACGCCCCACCAGGTCTCACCGGTCGGCTGGAGAATCACCGGCGCATCCTCCGCGCCATCGAAAACCAGCGGGCCGCGCGCCAGCAGGAAGGTCTGCGGCGCAAATTGTAGCGTCGTGCCGGGTTCCAGGCGCAGGCCGTAGCCTTCAGGTAGAACCAGGCTGCCGCTGATCGTCCACGTTCCCGGCGCCAGCGTCAACATCCGGTCTTCGTCCGGCATCACCGAGAGGTAGGGATGTTGCGCCAACGCCTCCGCCAACGCAGGCGCATCCGGCATCGCGCCGTCCGCCGCCGGCGGGTAGTCCAGCAGAATGGGGCGCGTGATCGTCTGCGTCAGTCCCCACACCCGCGTCACCAGCGACAGCTCCGGCAGGGTTTGCGTGTCGGTAACGGCCAGGGGGAGGGTCAACCGTTTGTACGGCATAAAGGTCGCATCGCGGGGCAACGGCGGCAGCGCCGGCGCGTCCACGCCGTCCAGCCAGACCGCGTCGCCGGCCCAGGCGCGGCTCGCCGGGAGCCAGGTCGCGCCGGCCTGTACTCCCACCAGCTCGACCGGGAAATCCAGCAGATTGCCCACGTCCAGCCAGAGCGTATCGTCCGGCGTTTCGGCGGGAACGTAAGCGTAGGTCGCCTGGAGCGGCGACAGCAACTCGCGCAACGAGGTTTGCCGCACGGCCAGCGCCTCCCACGGCGGCGTCAGGACGCTTTGCCCGTCTGCATCCTGTTGTGCGCCGAACTCCGGCTCCAGGGCGGTGCGCAGCGCCGCGAAGTCGCCTTCGGAGCGCGCCCGCAGCCCCGCCAGGTATTCCGGCTGGCTGTATTGCCACAGGTATTGTGCGTAAGCCCGGTAGAAGCGCGGGTCATTGTAGGACAAGACCTCGCGCAACCCGCGCAGCTCCGCCGGATCTACAAAGCTCCCTGCTCCGAGCGCCTGTGTGTCAAACGCAATCGGCTCCAACCGCGTCGTGACCGGATTATAGTAGAAGCGCAGGTTGTGCCAGTAGAGCGCGTGCTCCGCGCCCCACACGTCACTCAGCGCGAAGAATTTCGCCAATGTCTCGACGTCGAAGACTTCGGACGCGGCCAGCTCGCCGTTCTGCCAGGCGCGCAACTTGCCCACGGCGGCGTCGCGTTGCGCCGCGAGCGCCGGCGTCGAAGCGACCTTGCCCGATTCGAATTCGTCAATGATGTGGAAGTCGTTCACGCCGCGCGGCGTGGTCGAGTCGTCGGTGGAGGCGGCCCAGAATTCCCAGAGCAGATCTTCGTTGTAGCGGACAATCACACCCTCGCGCCGGGATTGCGCTTCGAGCAATTCTTTGGCGAATCCTTCTTCCACCGCGTAGATGCCCATCGGCTGCCCGTTCTGCACGCCCTGGACAAAGCGATAGCCGACCGCCAGCACGCCCTCGGCGCGCAGCGCTTCCATAAACAGCCACTCGTTGAGGTACGTGCGGGTTGACGGGTCTTGCAGCGAGAACACCCGCATCCCCCAGAGATACTGCTCTCCGCGCGTCTCGATGCGGTACGACCACTTGTCGTGTGCAAAATGGTCGGCCCAGTCGCCCTTGAGCCGCAGCCGCGCGGCTACCGGGTCGCCATGTCCCAGCCGCAGCGTCGCCGGCACGAAGTCGTCGCGGGTGGACTGCAAAATCCACTTTTCCAGCGCTTCCTGTCGCTTGGCTTCAATGATAGCAAAATCGTCCGGCGCAATGTCAATGTAGAGCGTCTCCAGCGGATTCCCCGCCGCCGGAGTCGGCGTCGGCGGCGGAACCGGCGTGCCCGGAACGGGCGTCGCCGACGCCAGCGCGCTCTGCCCCACCGCTTGCGCGCTGCCATCAAACAACGCAGCGCCGGACGGCAAAACCTGCGCCACCACAAACCCGGCCACAAAAGCCAGCAACACAAACGGTAATAGCAACTTTACTCGGTTCAAAAGCAGTTACCTCGACGTGAAACGTGAAGCGTGAAACGTGAAATCCGTAATCCGTAATCCGTACTTCGCTGACTCGCTGATCCGCTTCCCAACTTTCAACTTTCCAACTTTCCAACTTGAAACTCTTCGACTTCCGACTTCCGACCTATCCGCCCCCCATCCCCTGCACGTACTTGGAAAAGCGATCCACCGGCGCGGGGAATCCGGCCAGGGCTTTGGAGAGGCGCGGTTCGGCGTCTATCGGCGTTTTGAGTTCCACCACGATTTGGGCTGCCGCCGGCAATTTCCGCGAGAGGTTGGGGCGATTGGAAGCCCGCTGGGGGTAGGCGCACAGGCGGCGATCCACCGTCAGCCGCAGGAGGCCGTCGGGGGTGGCGTAGTAGGCGCGGTCGTAATGGCTGATCAACACCGGCGTCGCGAACCGATCCAGCCAGGCGCACGCCGCCGGGGACGTGGCGGCCCGCAAGGCGCGCGTCAGAGCGGGCCAGGAGAGCGCGGTCAGGTCCAGCGCGCCGGACACGTCCGCCGTCTCCTTCCAACCGGCCATTCCCTGCTTGCGTTTCAGCTCCAGGCGCGCCCCGGCGACCGTTTCCAGGATCGGGCCGTACCAGCGCAGACGCAACTTGGCCCGGTCGCCGACCCCGCTCAGGTTGCCGTTGAGGGCAGCGAGCGCCGCCGAATCGAAATAGACGTTGTTCACCTGCCGGGGCGGGTACGCGACGCGCCAGTGCGCCGGATGCAGCCGCACCCAGGCGTCCACGTCCGCCAGAAGCGTTGCCGGGAGCGGAATTTTGATTTCATAACGAGGAAGCAGCAGCGGAGATGGTTCTGCCTGACCATGGCCGGGCTCCGGCGGAGTTTGCTCGCGCAGTAAATCGCCCACGATGGCCGTCTAGCCTCCCAGAACTTGTTCTTGCTGCAAAAAGCTGATTTCGGTGACGGGGAATTTCCGCTTGAGGTCGTCTACCAGCGCGTTGAGAACTTGCGGGTCGGCGCAGTCCACAAAGTACGTCAGCTGCAACACGCCCTCGCGGCTATCGAGCCGGCGGAAATCCATCACCTTCAGGTGACCGGCCAGGCAGGCGTTGATCTGCGCGAACACCGACTCGCCGGTCTCCGCGACGAAGAGGTTGAGATAGAGACTGTTGCCGCGCCGCGAGCGTGTCAAAGCCGAGCGCGCCGCCATGTAGCCGAGCAACAACGCCACGCCGACCACCGTGAGCCAGCGCTGTTCGGCGCCGACTCCCAGGCCGATGCCAATGGCAATGAAGAGGAAAAGCAGCTCCTCAGGTTCCTTGATAGCCGTGCGGAAGCGCACAATGGAAAGCGCCCCCACCATTCCCAACGACAACGCCAGCGACGATTTCACGATGGAAATCACCAGCGCCGTCGTCAACGTGAGCACCGGCAGCAGCCCGGCAAACTTGCGCCGGTTGGACAACGACTGTGCATAATGCTCGTAGTACCAGGCCACCAGCAGGCTCAACACCAGTCCCAACAGCAAATTCAAAGCCGCAGTGGCGATCGAAACCGCCGGCGGTGTGACCCAATCTCCCATACCAGCCCCCGCAATAGAAAGTTGTCACGGATGTTGCCATCCGTGTTAAGGCGCCATTGTAACACAAAGGAAAGAGGTTTTTTCGCGGGCGAGATACCTCGCCCGCGAAAAAAACTAACCCATCCGCAATTGTCGCCCGTGTTGTTCCAGCTCCAGCAGTGCGCTTTTGCGATCCAGACCGTAGGCGTAGCCGGTTAGCTCGCCGTTTTGACCCACCACCCGGTGGCACGGCACGATGAGCGCCACGGGGTTGGCGCCGACGGCGCGCCCGACGGCCTGCGCGCCGTTGGGCCGTTCGACTTCCAACGCGATCTGGCCGTAGGTGAGCGTCTCGCCGTAGCCGATGTGGCGCAGTTCTTCCCACACTGCTCGCTGGAACCGTGTCCCGCGCAGATCCAGGGGCACGTCGAACGTTTGCCGGCGCCCTTCAAAATAGGCCGCCAGTTGCGACATAGCCTCGCTTAACATCGGCGTCTCGCCCGGCTCCGGCGTCGCAATGTTGTAGCGCGTCAGGTGTCCGGCCAGCCGTCCCGCCGACTCGCCAAATTCCAACGCGCAGATGCCGTAGTCGGTCGCCGCCAGCCAGATCGCGCCCAACGGGCTGTCGAAAACGATAGAGTGTGCTGTGTCCATTATGTCCTCCACAAAAGTGTGAGTTAGGGATTGGGGGATTAGGGAGTAAGGGATTGGGGATTTGGAAAGACGAAAGCGGGATAGAGAACACTTTCCCAATCCCCCAATTCCCCAGTCCCTTAATCCCCTTTCCCATCAGGCAACTTGATTTTCCAGGCGCCTTCTTCAAACGTGGCTTTGAAGCTGTGCTGTTCGGGCCAGGCGGCGCGGTTGAGGGCTTGAAGTTTGTAGCCTTGATTGTTGGGGATCAGTTGATAGGGCTCGTAGCCCTGCGCCAGCGCGACGCGCGTGATTTCCAGCGCCTCGGCGGCCAGGCCCCGCGCGAAGCTCCCCTCTGCCAGTACTTGCGCCACGGCATCGAGCGCCAGCGTCGCCTGTTCCGCATCCTTCTGGCGCACGGCCTCCTGGGCCAACGCCAGCAGCAGTTCGAGCGCAATCGCCTCTGCTTGACGCGGGCGGCGCACGAAATCCGCAACGATGCCTTGCTCCTCCGCGCTTTGCGGGTCAAACAGGATGCCTTCCAGGAAATGGGCGCTCAGGTCGTGGCGTTCCTGGTAGGCGCGCATCGTTTCCATCAGTTGTAGCTCCACGTCCAACAACGTCAGGTCTGCCGGCGTGACCTCTTCTTCGGACGCCCAGGCCAGCCAGTCTGTCTCCAGCTCATCCAGTCCGCTCACGCCCAACGCCTCTGCTCCCGCCGCCAGCCGCGCGCGCTCGTCTCCCTCTGCCTGCGCCATAGTCCGGCAGGCGGTTTCCAGTCCCTGCCACCCGTATACTTCCACGAGGTACATCACCAGCGCCCCCGATTCCGCATAACTGACCTCGTGCTGGAGCTGGTAGAAGTTGCCCACCAGGTCGTCCAACGCGACAAACTGCCCCGCAGCGACAATCGTCGCGGTCTTGCGGCGCACCGACTCGACGCGATAGTGCCCGCCGGGCAGGTACACCGCCAGCCCCTCGCGCAGCGCCGACGGCGCCGTTTGGCAACCGATGGCGCTGTCCAACCGGTGGATCAGTTCGTGTTGCATCACCAGATCGAAGGAGACCGGCGCGTACATCCGGTCGGTGTACGTCACCGCCACCCAATCCGGCGAGGCATACCCGCCCTGGCCGAGCACGCGATCTACCAGGTAGACCTCCGGCGTGTCGCCGTCTGCGTGGAGATACCGAGTCACGTTGGCGTGCGCCGTCTCGGCGACGGAAACCAGTTCTGCCAGATCTCTCTCCGCCGCCGAGCCGGTCAGATAGTGCAGACGAATCCCTGCCGCCTCGGTCACGGCCCAATGCGTGTCCGGCTCCGGCGGGGCCAGGGATTCGGGCGAAAGCAACGGCAACGCCAGCGAAACCACGTTATCCGCCGGATCGGGGTCGGGCAGCGAGGGTGGCGCCGTCAACGTGAACGTGAGCGGCAGCATCCCCGCCAGGTCGGGCGCCTGCCACGCCCAATACAAGCGCGCCTGATACTGGCCGTCCAGCCCCATCAATTCAAACGGCGCCGACAGCTCGCTGCCGTCGGGCAATTGCAACGTGAGCGTCAATGGGGCATTTGCCGGGATGTTGGAACCGGCGGGCAGCCGTGGGTCTACGTCCACGCTCAGATAATCGCCCGCCGCCGGCGGCTGCGGGAACACGTGGACTCCGGCCACATCCAGCGCCGGGCCGGGGAGCGGCGTCGGTGTCGCGGTTGGCGTCGGCGCTGGCGTTGCGGTTGGCGTCGCCGTTGGCAAAGCGGTCGCCGTCAGTGTTGCCGTAACCGTCGGTGTCGGTGTCGGCGTGATTTCCGGCGTCGCCGTTGGCGAGACCATCCGCGTCACAACCGCACACGTTATCACCCCCCAAAGAATCAGCCACCACCAAAATTTCATCCTGTGATTGTAACCGTGATTCCGGGTGAGGCAATGGGGAACAAATGGACTACAATAGGGAGGGAAATTGGAAATTGGGAACTGGAAATTGGTTAGTGTCTTAAAGTATTCGCCGCGCTTGACGCCAAGACGCCTCCCCCCCTTAATCCCCCCCAACGGGGGGGAATGCACGCGATAGAGTCTTTCCTCCCCCC